>JBIIJH010000108.1:0-8498 GCA_044233905.1 Phycisphaerales bacterium | reverse complement strand
TGGCGGTTCGCGTAGCATCCCGCCCCCATGAACACCGCTGGACTCATGCAAGGAAAGAAGGGGCTCGTCGTCGGCATCGCCAACGACCGCAGCTACGCCACGTACATCACCGAGAGCCTCCTGAAGGCCGGCGCGCAGTGCGCGTTCACGCACCTGCCCGGCGAGAAGATGGAGCGCCGCTGCCGCAACGCGCTGCAGGAGCTCGGCGTGGAGAACCCGTGGCTCATGCCCATGGACGCCGGCAACGATGCCGACCTCGACGCGGTGTTCGCCAAGCTGAAGGAAGACTTCGGCACCATCGACTTCGTGGTGCACTCGATCGCCTTCGCCGACAAGAGCTGGCTCGAGATGGGCAAGTACTGCGCCACCCCGCGCGCGGTCTTCACCCAGGCGATGGACATCAGCGCCTTCACGTACCAGGCCATGGCCGTGCGAGCCGCGCCGCTCATGCCCAACGGCGGCGCCATGATCGCCCTCAGCTACTACGGCGCCGAGAAGGCCGTGCCCGGCTACAACGTCATGGGCGTGGCGAAGGCCGCGCTGGAAGCCACCAACCGCTACATCGCGATGGAGCTCGGCGAGAAGCAGATCCGCGCCAACGTCATCAGCGGCGGCCCGCTCAAGACCCTGAGCGCCATGGCGGTCGGCGGCTTCGGCGAGATCCTCGGCTGGGTCGAGAAGAAGGCCCCGCTCCGCCGCAACATCACCGGCGAGGAAGTGGGCGACACCGCACTCTTCCTCCTGAGCGACCTCTCCAAGGGCGTCACCGGCCAGTGCATCTACGTGGACGCCGGTTACTCGATCATGGGCCTGTAAACTTGTCCCGTCCGCACGCGTAGCTCAACGGATAGAGCATCGGTCTTCGGAACCGAGGGTTGAAGGTTCGAATCCTTCCGCGTGCGCCTTGACGGCGACGAATGAATCAGTCACTGCCCGGGTCCGCGTGCTGACCCGGAGGCATGCTTCGCTATGATTTGGAGCATGCTGACGACCCGGGATCTGCTCACCGCCCTCTCGCTCGCCGGAGCCGTCGCGGGCTGCGCGAGTCCCACTGCGCTCGACCCCGAAGGACGCGCCCTCGCGGTGATCAGCACCGAGAGCCCGCGCACGCGGAAGGGCTTCGGTCCACCGCCCTACGGCTATTGGCGGATCGTGGGCGAGCCCATGACCGAGGACGCCTACGCGATGGAGCCCGCCACGGCGGCCGTCTCGACCATGGCCTGGACGTTCGTCGGCGGCAAGCCGGTGCGCAACGAGTACTGGTCCGGGACCAACGATGCAGGCGGCCGCGTCGTCTCGATCGCCTGCCACCCGACGATCGCCTCGGTCGCATATGCGGCATCGGCCTCCGGAGGCATCTGGAAGACCACGGATTCCGGTGCCAACTGGACGCCGCTCACCGACGCCCAACCGTCGCTGAACCACGGCGCCGTCGAGATCGACCGCGCATTCCCCGAGACGATCTACGCGGGAACAGGCGAATACACCACCGGCTCGTCGGGCACCGGGCTGCTCCGCTCGCTCGACGGCGGCAGCTCGTGGTCCCCGCTCTCGACGCAGTCCGGCGTCGACTGCAGCGGGCTGGTAGTGGTGTCCGGTTCCGCCGCGCGATCGCCTGCGGCGATCCATGCCACGGGATCGAGCGGCTACCGCCGCAGCACCGACGGCGGCACCACCTGGTCCACGCTGATTTCCTCGAACTGCTCGAGCCTGGCGGTGGACCCGACGAACCCCCAGCGAGTCTTCGTGGCCGTCCGCGGATCCGGGATCCGCCGGTCGACCAACGGCGGCGCGACATTCATCATGCTGGCGGGAGGGCTCCCAACCTCGGGCTTCTCCCGAATCGTGCTGGCGATCGCGCGATCGAATCCGCAGGTGCTCTACGCCGCATTCGTGAACCCCTCCACCTCCGGTCTGCTGGGCATGTACCGGACGACGGACGGCGGCTCGACATGGACCCAGCTTGCCGGCACGCCTGACTTCCCGCGGCCCCAAGGCTGGTACGACCTCTCCATCGGCGTCGATCCCGCCAACCCCGACCACGTGTACTGCGGCGGGGTCTCGCCGATCTACGCGACCGCCGGCGTCATCGAGTCCTTCAACGGCGGCGCGACCTGGACCGAGATCTCGAGCAGCGGCGGCCAGATCCACCCGGACCAGCACTGGATCGCATTCGGCGCCGACGGAACCCCGTGGTTCGGCTGCGACGGCGGCGTGTGGCGCCGCACCGGCGCGCAGTGGATCAACTGCAACGCGACACTGGCCGCCATCCAGAACTACACCATCGCGCAGCACCCACTCGATCCCAATCGGATGATGGGCGGTACCCAGGACAACGGAATGGCAGGCACGTCCAACGGCTCGCTGGCTTGGCCGCAGATCACCGCCGGCGACGGTGGCTTCGGGGCCTATGACCCGGTGGCCCTCAACCGGCTCTACACCACCTACGTGTACCTCGTCATCTACCGGGTCACCAACGGCTCGGCCGCCAACATCTCGGGGCCCTGGTCCAGCGACACGCGCGAGTGGATCGCACCGATGGTGATCGACCCGGGGAACGCGAACCGCCTCGTGGCGGGCACGAACCGGATCTGGATCACCGACAACGCCACCTCCGGATCCACCTGGACCGCCGTGAGCACCACCGAGGTCTCCGACGGCGGAACGGTGACGGCGATCGAGGTCGTCGAGGGCCTCAGCAGCGTCATCTGGGCGGGGAACAGCGCCGGCGGCATCTTCCAGTCGACGGACGCCGGCACCACGTGGGTGCGCAGACGCGCCGCGGACGGCACGTACATCTCGGCGATCGATGCGCGGCCGGGAAGCCAGAGCGTCGCGTTCGCGACTCGTTTGGCGTCGTCGGGGACACGCCTGCTCCGCACCGTGGATGGCTCGAACTGGACCGCCGCAAGCGGGTCGCTGCCGACGGGCATCACGGCGCAGGCGCTCGCGGTCGACTGGGGACGACCGCTGCCCACGGTGTACGTCGGCGCGGGCTCTGGGATCTACGCCACATTCGACGGGGCCGTGAGCTGGATCAAGGACGGCGTCGACCTTCCCAACGTCAACATCGGGCAACTCCAGGTCGACGCCCAGCGGCGCACCGTGATTGCCGGAACCTACGGCCGTGGCGCATGGCGCTCGGAGATGCCGAACATCGCCGACATCACCCTCGACGGCGCGGTCACGGGCGCGGACCTCGGCGTCCTGCTCGGCGAGTGGGGCCCGTGCACGACCACCAACTGGGGCTGCCGGTCCGACCTCAACCAGGACGGTACGGTCGGCGGCGCAGACCTGGGTCTGCTGCTGGGCCAGTGGACGTCGTGACCGTGCTCAGCCGCCGGCGACTCGATCATGGGCCTGTAGACTGGTCCCTTCGGCACGCGTAGCTCAACGGATAGAGCATCGGTCTTCGGAACCGAGGGTTGAAGGTTCGAATCCTTCCGCGTGCGCTTTCCCCTGAATCCAGGCATGAACCGCAGCAAGAACGTCACGGTAGAGCCCGTTCGCAACGGACTGGGCATCGTTGCACTGCGCGCGTTCCGCAAAGGGGAGCCCGTTTGCCAGCTCCATGGCCGCATCGTCACTCCCCGTGCCGTGTGGAAGTACTTCGACGAGGATCCGACGCTCGGCGCCAACTGCTACCGGTTCGCTCCCGAGCGATACCTTGACCCGCGCGAAAAGCTCGGTGCGTTCGCCAACCATTCGTGCCGACCGAACGTGATGCTGGTGCACCGCCGACGCTTCCTCGAGATGCGCGCCATCGCGACCATCAAGGCGGGCGACGAGGTGACCCACGATTACTCCACTCTCCTTGGCGCCGACGACGTCTGGACCATGCGCTGCAACTGCGGTGAGCGCACGTGCCGCGGCACGGTACGCCGCTTCGACCGGCTGCCGGAGCGGACACTCAAGCGCTACATGAAGCTGGGCGCCATCCCGGACTTCATCCTCCGGACACGATGACGCCCGAGCCAACCGGCCCGGGCTCCCCACCACCAGCATGTCCAGTCAGCGCCCGTACGGCGCAGCCATGTGCTGGCCGAGTCCAGGACGCATACCCATGCCCATCCCGCTGTAGGACGGCAGCATCATGTCGGCCGGATCGAAACCCGGCGCCTGTGCCGCACCACCGGCGTTCGGCACGGCCTGCGCGGCGGGAGCCAACGGTGCAGCCGGAGCGTCCACCTGCTGCGCGTCGTCCGGGATCCAGTCGTTGTCCACATCGAGCGCCAGGCCCGCGCGGATCTCGCAGATGTCGATCATGCCGTTGACGTTCATGTCCTGCGCGAAGCCGGCACGGATCTCGTAACCGTCGGGCATGCCGTTGGAGTTGCAGTCCGGGTCGCACGCGTCCAGGACGCCGTTGCCGTCGCGGTCCGCCGACCAACCGAGCGCCAGCTCATCGGAGTCGGACACGCCGTTCTGGTTGCAGTCGCCGAAGCATGCGGTGTCGAAGACGTTGTCGTCCTCGAAGGTCATGTCGCCACCGAGCGCGATGCCCGATGCGCCGCACAGGTGGCTTGAGGCGATGCGCACGCCGGCGCCGCGGCTGAAGAGGCTGCGCGCCTCGTCGCTGAAGTTGCCGGTGAACGAGCAGCGCGAGATGTCGGCCACGCCGCGCAGCAGGTACACCGCGCCGCCGGACTCCAGCGCGCGGTTGCGCGCGAAGTCGGTGCCGTGGAGCTCGAAGTGGGCATCCTCGCCGAAGATCGCCCCGCCCCACGCGCCGCTGTTGGTTGAGTTGTCCTCCACGGTGCATGCCAGGAGAGCGACCTTGCCGCCCTTGCTGTAGACGGCGCCGCCGAAGGTAGACGAGATGTTGTGCCGGAAGGTGCAGCCCACGAAGGTGGGCGAGCCACCATCGTTGCGCGCGCCGCCGCCCGACTGCGGGCCGCGATTGTCCTCGAAGACGCAGCCGTTGAAGTCGCCGGTGGCGCCGCGGATGATGGTGCCGGCGCCCTGGTTTCCGGCGATGTGCGCGTCGCGAACCTCGAAGGAGACGTTCTCCAGGAAGATGCCGCAGCCCGCGTCACCGCGGCCGCCGACCACCGAGAGGCCGGAGATGATCACGCGATCCGAGGAAGTGCCTGCAAAGCTGAAGACCGGGGAATTCGCGAAGCCGCGGATCAGCGTGGCATCGGCGCCCGCACCGGTGATGGTGATGGACTTGCCCTCGCTGTGGATGCCGCCGGCGTAGGTGCCCGCGGCAACCTTGATGGTCGAGCCGTCCGGGGCGAAGTCGATGGCAGCCTGGATCGAGGTCGCCTCGGTGGGCACCTCGATCACGCCGTCCTGCAGGGCATCGAATGCCACGGTGGGACGAACGAACTCTGCGCTCGCGCCGCGCGTAAAGAACCCGCCGCGCAGCGAGACGAACGCCGCCGTCGCAGCGGCAAGGCCGGCGAAGGTGGTGGCGCGAGCCCCGAAACGTCCGAAACTGCGAGATGATTCGTTGCGGTTCATGCGGTCACTCCTCTGGCGCGCACGGCAGTTGCCGAGGGCCGGACGGAGAGTCGGTTCTGGCACGGGGGGTGCACAAGCGAAGGTCCGAGGAATGGCGAAAATCGCACGAAAATTGCCCTGCCTTTGGCCCCATATCCGGCCTGGGGGCCGAACAGCGGCTCGAATAGCGGACCACCTACACTTCATCCGTGGGACCTGCCCGGCTCATGGCCATGGCCTGGATCGCGCTCGCCGCGCTTGCTGCGATCGTGGCCCTGCCGGGGTGCGGGGCCTCGGACGAGCCGCGCTTCAACTGCCTTCCGGCACCCATCAGCACGGTGGACCTGGCAGCGTCCGCAGCATCCGAATCCGCCGCGATCACCGACGACGAGTGGGCATCGCTCGAATCGCTGCATGACCGCTACTTGGCGGACTTCGACAGACTCCGGCTGGAGGTGATGGTGCCGCTCGTCCGCGAGGCGCAGGCCGCCAAGGACGTGCAGCGCGATGCCGCCGCGCTTGCGCGCCTCTCCCGCCGCCATTCGACGGCGCTGTCGCGCATCCGCGCGCTGGACGACCGATTCACCGCCGACCTCGCGGAGACCTTCCGCGATCGCGAGGCATTCGCGCAGCGCGTTGCCGACCGACGATCGATCGCGCGAAGCGCGCGCATCGTGGAAGGCGTCGCCAACGGGTCCGACCGCACGCCCACGCTGCTCGACCTGGAACCCCTGCTCCGCGAACTGCGCCTTGGTCCGCAGGAACGCGCCGCCGTGGAACCGGCCCTGGCCACGTATCGGGCCGACCTGGCGCGCGCGGCACAGCAACTGGCGTCCGCCATCATCGACAAGCCTGCCGATCAGCTGGCTGCCTGGACGGCGGCCGGCGTCGGCGATGAGCGTCTCGAGGAACTGCGCCGGCACTCCGGCGAAGGCGACGAAGCACGCCAGGCCATCGAACGCGCCACCGCGGATCGACGCGCTGCCGACCTCCAGGCCGGCCGACCCATGGCACGCGGCTATGCCGCCGTGGATGACGCCAACCGTCGCGGGCTGGCGGCACTGTGCGCCGCGCTGCCACCGGAGGCCGCGGAACGCCTGCGCAGCGCCGACGAACGACGACGCGTGAGCATGGACCAGGCGCTCGAGGGGCTCCGTTTCGGCATCGATGCGCTGGCCATGCATCCGGACGTTCGCAGCGGAAAGGCCGCGCGTACCGCGCGCGCGATCGACTCGGTGCGCGCTGCGCTGGCGGCACTCACGCGCGAGCGCATCGAACAGGCGCGCGCGCGCATCGCATCGGCGGAGCTGGGCGAGGAGGCAAAGGAGCAGGAGGCCACGGCAGCGCGCGAGAAGCAATGCGGCGAACGGCTCCTGCAGCTCGCCGGAGAGCTGGAGGCCGCCACTAAGGAGGAGATCCGCGACGGCACGCTGGAAACCCTGAAGTCGGCCGCCACCCTCCAACCCGACGAGATGCGTGAGCGGCTCGCGCCGATGCTCGGTGCGGCCAACGCGGACCGGTTGGTATCGCGCACAGCCCGCAACGTCTTCCGCAGCGAGCGCGAGAACGTGGAACCTGCGTGGAACGCCGACCTCTCCATCGCCGAGCAGCTGCTCCTGGCACCGGGCATGGACCATGCCGCGTTCCACCGCGCTGCGCGCGCCATCGGGGCCCGCGACGACGATCCGCTGGTGGAGCAGATCTGGGACCGGCACCAGTCGCGCGCACAGGCGCTCGAGACGCGCCAGCGCGAGCAGATGCGGGCGCTGGAGTCGATCATCATCGATTCAACCCGCCGCCAGAAGGAGGACCCGGCCGCGTTCGAGCGCAAGCTTGGCGAATACCTGCAGTCGCTCCTCAACGCGGACAACGAGCGGCGCAACGCCGATGACGAGACGTTCCGCGAGATCGCCATCGCCATCGACGTGCCCGACACGGACGCACGGTTCGCGCTGGCGCGCGCGGTGGCCGCAGCACGGCGTGCCGCCCTGCCGTGGCGCCGTTTCCGCCAGCCGTGGCTCCTGGGCGCCATGTGGCAATCGGACTTCGACCCCGTCTCCGAGGCGCTCGGCATCGAGGACGACGTCAGCCGTACCGCGGCGCTCGTAGTGCTCGCCGCGCACGCGGATCGCCTGCGCGAGTCCGCCGAGGACGCACGCCGCACCGCGCTGGAAGGGATGCGCGACTTCCTGCTCTTCGGACTGAAGATGCAGGCGCAGGGCCGCAGCGGTTCGCCAGAGGAGTTCCGCAACGACACCGAGGTGCGCGGCATCGTGACGCGCATCGAGCAGGCAGCGCGCGGCCGCCGCGAAGCGCAGCGCAACGCCATCGCCGGACTGGCATCGATCGACCCGTTGCTCGGCGAGCGGTTCGATGCGCTGCGCGCGCACGCCACCTTCCCGGAGTTCTTCGAGGATGGCCGCGCCTGGCGAATGGGTTCGCAGCTGGTGGCCGCGGGCACGCCGGAGGCCGCGTCGGACGCGGGTGCGGCGATCATGGCATCGGCATTCGAGCGCTGGAAGATCGTGGACAAGGACGTGGTGCGGCTCCTTGCGGAATGGCAGGATTCGCCGCACACCGATCCGGCGCCCGGCAGCGTGGCCGAGCTGGTGGCGCTTGCGGCGTCGGAACCGGTGCTCGGGTCGCTGTGCACGCTGCGCGACGAGAATGCGTGGCGACTGCTGCGCATCGCGGCGTGCGCTGCGGGGCAGTCGCCGGATGCGCGCCTGCGGCAGGACGAGCGTGCGGGGGCGCTGCCGCGGCCGGCGACATGGTCGCCGTGATCGCGCGGCGAGTTGGTCGCGCAAAGCCGATCCGGCAGGGGACTGGCCCCGTCGCCTTGCGGGGCGGGCGGCGAGGTGGTCGCGCGAAGCAGATCCCGCAGGGGACTGGCCCCGTCGCCTTGCGGGGCGGGCGGCATGGCGCCGCCACTGCCCCTCCGGCGAGGGGGCCAGGCACCATGGGCGCCAATGGCGTCGGTTCGGCAATGGCCTCACCGCCGCGCTTGAGTTTCAGCGTGATGATCGACCGGGGGCGGCGGCGTGGGCGCCCAC
>JBIIJH010000107.1:0-8546 GCA_044233905.1 Phycisphaerales bacterium | reverse complement strand
CGTTTGAGCCACAGGACCAGATGCCGGGGGCAGCTGCAGGCAAGCAAGCCGCGCCGTCGGGCCCGACGGGCGCCGCTGCCCCGGCCGCGCAGGATGGGGGCACGACCGGCACCGTCCCCGCGCCCGCCGTGGAGCGCCCCGTCACCACCCCGGCACTCAGCCCGCTGGCTCCGCTCACGCAGCGCGGCCTCTACACGCTCACGCTCCTGGCGGACCGCGCGCGCATTCCGTTCCCCGTGGAGATCGCGTGGGCGGTGGCCGGTGTGCAGCTCGTCGGTGGCGCGTGCGTGGTGCTCGGGCTCTTCAGCCGCGTGTGGGGCCTGCTGATGTCGGTGATCCTGGCAGCGCTCTTCGTGACCACGAGCCTGCCGGTCATCAAGACGCAGGGGCCGTTCAGCCTGGGCGCGGAACAGCAGAACATGGTGCTCGCGCAGCTCGGGCTCTTCGTCCTGGCGCTCGGTGCGTTCCTCGTCGGGCCCGGAGCGATGAGCCTCGACCGCGCCATCTTCCGACGCTCGCGACGCACCCCCCCAAAGGGCAAGTCGAAGCAGGCATGAACGATTCACCCGAGCAGCACGGGGCGACGGGGCATGGCGTGGAAACGCGAAGCCCGGTCGTGGCGGTGATCGCATCGACCGTGGTGCACGTGGTGATCGCCATCGCGCTCGTGATGATGGGCGTGACCGCTGCGCGCGCCATGCGCCGCGAGGCGCCGCCGGTGCTGGTGGCCGAGTGGACGCCGCCGCCGCCCGCGGGCGTGACACCTGCCCCGCCGGAACTCCCGGTTCCGGGAGGCGCGCAGATGCACGCAGGACCCGCGGCGCGCGCCCGCACCGAGACCGCGTCGGCCGCGCGCACCGCGGCGGATCGGCTGGAACGACTGATTCCGCAGGCCCAGGTGATGGAAGCGTCGAACGCCCGCCTGGGCGGACCGCTCGGCTTCGGCGGCGCGCTGCCGGAGCGCTTCCGCGCGGCGAGCTTCGCGCTCGATCGCCGTCGCGTGGCGTTCGTGGTGGATGGCGGCGGACGGCTCCTGGCAGCACTGCCCGCGGCACGCGCCGTGCTCGCGCAGCGCCTGGCCGCGCTCACGCCGGACCAGCAGTTCACGGTGGCCGTGGCGCGCGGCACCGGCACGGAGCTCGCACCCGGCACGCCCGCAGCAGCGACGCGAGAGAACGTGGCCGCCGCGCTCCGCTGGTTCACCGACCGCGCCGCGCCCGGCGGCACGCCCGACCTCGGTGCCGCGCTCGGCGAGGTGTGGCGCAACTTCGAGCCCGACGCAGTCTGCGTGATCGGCCGCGGCACGCCCGCGCCACGCCGCACGGCGGCACGCACGCCGGGCACCGCGCTCGTGGCCACCGCCGACCGCCTGAACCCCGCCCGCCCGGACGGCAGCCGCGCGGCGACCTTCCTCTCCATCGAGCTGGTCGAGCCTTCCGCCGACAACTCGCTGCGAACGCTCGGCGAGCGCCATGGCGGCGCCACGGGCTACCTTCTCCTCGACCGCGAATCGCTCGGGCTCACACGCGCCCGGGTGCAGCCTG
The DNA here is from genome assembly GCA_044233905.1 of Phycisphaerales bacterium. Classification (GTDB taxonomy): domain Bacteria; phylum Planctomycetota; class Phycisphaerae; order Phycisphaerales; family SM1A02; genus UBA966. The sequence continues at coordinate 7,002 of JBIIJH010000107.1, read as the reverse complement.
CAAGCACCAGGAACCCATGATGAACGCCAACGCACTCCGCCTGCCCGCATTCCGCATGCTGCGCACCATGAACTCGCGCGCGACCGCCACCGCGGCCACGCTCGCGGCGGCCGCAACCGCGGCGCCCGCATCCGCGGGCCCGTCCTTCGCCACGGCGTTCTTCATCTCCCTCGACCAGCTGCCCGACGGCGGCGTGCGCGTCGACTGGATCGGCAGCTCCATGATCTGGGTGCTGATCGCCATGAGCCTGGCGAGCGTGGCGCTGATCTGGATCGCCTTCACCGCCAACCGCGTGGAGGACATGCTGCCACCCGCCGCCGTGGAATCGATGCGCCGCGCCATCGCCGAAGGCCGCTTCGCCGAGGCGCTCGATGGCTCGCGCACCCAGGGCAGCGACTTCGGCCGCGTGCTGCACGCCGCGCTCCTCTCCGCGCCCGCCGGCCACGAGGCGATGCTGCGCGCCGCGGAATCGATGTCCGACGAGCTGGTGATCCGCCGCCTGCGCCGTATCGAGGTGCTGAACGTGTTCGGGCAGGTGGCACCGATGATCGGCCTCTTCGGCACGGTGTACGGCATGATCGTCGCCTTCTTCACCATCGCGCAGATGGGCGGCACCGCCGACCCCGTGGCGCTCGCGGGCGGCATCGGCACCGCGCTCGTCACCACGTTCTGGGGACTGCTGATCGCCATCCCGGCGCTCAGCACGTTCGCCGTGGTGCGCAACCGCATCGACGCCGCCGGCACCGAGGCCTCGCGCGAGGTGGAGCAGATCCTGGCGCGCTTCCGCCCGGCCACGCACGAGACGCCGGTGGCCGCGCTCGCCCATGAATCGCGGGGCGCCGGCGCCTGATGCGCCGCAGCCGCGTCCATCGACGGGGACCCGCGTCGTTCGAGGCGAACATGACGCCGCTCATCGACATGGCGTTCCTCCTCATCGTGTTCTTCGTTTTGGTGAGCCAGGTGACGGGCGCGGAGTTCGTGGAGATGGCGCTGCCGAAGCCGGCATCCAGCGCAGCCAAGCGCCCGGGCGATGCGGACCGCATCGTGCTGAACGTGATCCCGGCGAAGGACGGCGGCGCCGCCGCGTACCGCGTGGGCAAGCGCGAGTTCGCGCCCGATGCAGCCGGGCTCCAGCAGCTGGTGGCCACCATGGCGCAGGCCATGAAGGCGAACCCGGGCATCGAGGTCAACGTGCGCGCCGACCGCAGCACCGCCTACTCGTGGGTGCGGCCGGCAATGGATGCCGTGGCCGATGCGCTGGCGACGAGCGGCATCGACCGCTCGCGCGCGCGCGTCAAGCTCATGGTGATGGGGGCCGACTCGAATGGCTGATGTGGCCCACAGCGACGGCGGCACGCGCCATGCCGCGCTGGGCGCACTGCAGGCGCTTGCAAGCGCACTGCCCGATGGGCAGGTGGGCCGTCGCCCGCGCCGCAGCTCCATGGTGCGCCGACGCCGCCGCGAGCCCGCGGTCGGCTTCGCCATCCGCACCAACATGACGCCGATGATCGACGTGGTGTTCCAGCTCCTCGTCTTCTTCATCGCCACCACGCGCTATGCGAACGACGAGCGCGTGATCGCCATGGACCTCGCACGCCGCACCGCGGCCGTGGCGCCCGCCGGAGCCGCGGCCCCCGCCCCGCCGCCTCCGCCGCCGGCGGATCCCTTCGCCATGGAGGACGAGGCGCTGCGCCTGGAAGTGCGCACCGACGGCACGGTGGCTGCAGGCACGCCCTTCCGCAGGACCTTCACCACCACGGAACTCCGCGCAGCACTTGCGGCGGAGGTCCGCAGCACCGCGCACCCGAAGGGCATGTTCGAGGCCGCGTTCCCGGTGGTGATCGCGCCTGCGGAGAACGCGCCGTGGGAATCGGCCGTGGAAGTGCTCGACGCCGCGGTGGCGGCGGGATTCCGCAACGTTGGTTTCGAGCGCCGCCCCGGCGTGACGGGGACTGCACCGTGAGTCGGCCGATCACCCGGGCGCAGGCATGTGCCTTCATGATCGGGACGATCCTCGCGATGCCTGCAGCGGCGCAGCAGGCTGCACCCGCGCAGCCCACGCCGCCTGCGCCCAACGCTGCGCCTGCAACCAACGCTGCGCCTGCAACCAACGCAACCGGCGGCATCGAAGCCGTGCGCACCGCCGTGGAACTGGCGCGCGAGGATGCGCGGCGCAGCTTCACCTCGACCACCGCGGCTGCATCCGCATGGGCACGCCTCGAACGCCTCCGCGCACCGCTGCTTGAATCCGACGACCCGCGCGCCGCCGCGTGGCTTGCCGATGCCGCGGAAGATGCGCTGACGGTGGGGCTCTCGATCGACTCGTGCGGCGTGTCCACCATCGCGGGCATCCCCACGGCCGCACAGCGCGAACGCGCCACCGCGCTCCTCGGCGATGCGCTGGCGCGCACCCGCGCCGCGGAACGATCGGCGCGCGCCGCGATCTCCGCCGGCACCGCGACACCGGAACTGGCAAACCGTCTCGATTCCGTGGAGCTTGCGCAGCGCATCCCGCTCCTGCGCGCCTGCGCTGCGGTGCTTGCAGGCTGGGCGGGCGCGCTCCCCGCGCAGGATGCGCCCGCCATCGTGGAAAGCGCCGCCATGCGGCTTGCCACCATGCGCGGCGGGCTCACCGGGAACGCCCGCGCGCTCGCCGACCTCTGCTGCGGGCTCGGCATGGTGCGCACCGGTCATCGCGCCGACGGCGACGCCGCGCTCGCACCCATCGCCGCCGATCCGAACGCGCAGCCCGCGATGCGTGTCCTTGCGATCGCCGGCCTCACCGAGAACGCCGCGCCCAGCGCCTCCGGCCGACGCCGCGCGCTCGAGGCACTGCGCGCCCGCCACGCCGGCACGCTCGACGACCAGCTGCGCCTCCTCCTCGGCGACCTCGACTTCCGCCTCGCGCGAGCCGCCGCCGCGGACGCCACCGCCGACCGCGGCGCCGGCGCACCACCCTGGCGCGGGTGGCTCGACGCCGTGGCCATGGCAGCGCCGGCGCGGCGCGCCGATGTCCGCGCCGAGGCGCTCGCGCGCGTGGCGCGCAATGCCGAATCGATGGACGACCCGGTGGTGCGCGTGGCGCGCGCACTTGCCGCCGTCCGTGGCGGGGAATCACGCGCGCAGGGCACGGCCGCACTGCGCGCCGCGCTGGCCGACCCGGCGCTCGACCCGGGAATCCGCACCGTGGCGATGCTCGAGCTCGGCCGCGCCGAACTCCTCATGGGGCGCCCGGCCGAAGGCGCGGTCGCCCTGCTCGCCTTCGCGGAGGCGCACCCCTCCGAACCCGCCTCGCGCCACGCGATCGACGCCGCGGTGGCCGCCGCACGCGGCACCGGCGATGCCGCGCTGCTGGCGCGCGTCCTGGCGACCGCCACCGAGCGGTTCCCCGATCATCCCGACAACGCCGCATGGAAGGTGGAACGCGCGGCGCTTCTCCTCTCGCCGGACGCGCCCGCCCCCAGCACCGATTCCGCCGCGCGGCGCGCCGCGCAAGCGCTCGAGTCGCTCGACCGCGCGGACCGCGCCGGCATCACGGACCAGGCCCTCCGCGCAGACCTTGCCATCGCCGCGGCCATGGCGCTCAACGAGGAACTGCAGGCCGATGCCGCCATCGCCGCACTCGACCGCGTGAAGCGGTCCGACGCCGCGAAGCTCCCGGAAGCGCTGCAGCAACGCATGCTGGAGGAACGCATCCGCGCCCTCCTCCTCGCCACCCGTTCGATCACCGGCGATGCCGTGGTCGCCGCTGCCGTTGCAGCGGACGCCAACGCCACCGCTGACGCCGCGGCCCGCGTGCTGCGGCGCATGTCCGCGGTGGATCTCGGCGCGCTCGCCGCGGCGAGCGTTGACGAGCAGCAGGTGCAGCGGCTCGGCAGGCTGTGCGACGCCGTGCTTGCGATCGCCCCGCCCACGCCCGAGCGCGACGAAGTGCTCGCCCGCGCGCTGGTGGCTGCGCGCATGCACGAGCAGGCGCTGGCCGCATCGCGCCGAGCGGTCGCCGCACGCGGTGATCGCTCGGACCTCCTCCTTGCGCTCGCGGAATCGCTCTGGGGCATCGGTGGCGAACCGAACCTGGCCGAGGCATTCGGCCTCTACGAACGCCTGGCACGCACCGTGCCCGAGGAATCGCCCGCGTGGTGGCTGGCACAGGTACGCAGGCTCCAGATCCTGGACCGCGTGGGTCGCTCGGGCGACGCCATTGCACCGAAGGTTGCGCGCCTCAAGGCGATGGACCCCGCGCTCGGCGGCACGGCGTTTGCGGCCACGCTGCTGGACCTGGCTGCGCGGCACGAGTGAGTGGCTAACGGGGCGGGCGATGAGGCGGTCGCGCGAAGCCAATCCCGCAGGGGACTGGCCCCATCGCCTTGCGGGGCGGGCGGCTGGGCGCCGCCACTGCCCCTCCGGCGAGGGGGCCAGGCACCCCATGCGCCGATGGCGTCGGTTCGGCAATGGCCTCACCGCCGCGCTTGAGTTTCACGTTGCGCGTGCACTCATCGTGGTTGTCACGCTTGCGAGCACCAGCAGCGAGCACGGGACCCCTGGCCCGAGGCGTCGACAAGCGCGAAGGCCGGCAGCATGACTCCTGAGTACTCCCGGGTGCCGCCCGGACGAGCGCTTGTCGTCGAGGCCGAGCGCAGCCGGGTGGAGCGAGGCCGTCCGCGGGACAGGGGTCCCGCGCGCAGCGGAGGGTGCGGTGGAACTTCGAAATGCCCCGCGCACAGCGGAGGGTGCGGTGGAACTTCGAAAAGCCCCGCGCGCAGCGGAGGGTGCGGTCGAACTTCAAACACGCGCAATGGAACGTCAAGCTGCGTCACAACGCACGCGCACCATCCACGTCACTGCTCGAGCGACCGCAATTCGTCGCGCAAAATCGCCGCCAACTCGAAGTTCTCCGCCTGTACCGCGCGGCGCAGCCGGTCCTCGAGCTCCGATCGCTGGCTCGCCGGAAGCCGCGGCACCAGCGCATCGCGCATGCCGCGCAACAGCGTTGCCTCGCTCGACTGCTCGAAGCCGCCCATCGGCCCCTGCTCGTCGAAGTGCGCCTGCAGCTCGGCGAGTGCACGCTCCACGGCGGCGAGTGCCGCCCGCGAGTCGCCGGCCGTCAGCGCAATGGCTGCTTCGGCGCGCGCCCGCATCATCACCACGAAGGGCCGGTACTGCTCCAGCACCGTCCGGTCGCCCTGGCTGGCACCGTAACTCCGGCAGAGATCGAACATGGCCAGGTTGCGTGACGTGTCGCGCACCACGGCCTCGTACTCCTCGAGGGCAAAGAGCGCCACGTAGCGGTGGTAGACCTGAACGCCCTCCTCGCGGAGGCCCTCGCATTCCTTCGAGGAAAGCTCGAACCCCTCGTCGGAGCCCACGCGCGTGCGGTGAGCCTCCAGCCGGGACTGGTGCCAGGTGAGGAGCGAGTCGGCCCCATGGGGGCGCCGGCCGTCCGGACGGCCGTCGAACGCCAGTTGGAGGAGCCCCAGTTCCAGCCGGACCTGAATGGCCACCTGCCCGGAGACCGTCCGGACCAGGCGGACGGTGGGGCGATGCCCCCCGACGGGCCAACCCGCCAGGATCGGCCCAAGATCGGCTGCCGGCCCCGGCATGGCATGGTCATTGCGACGGTTTGACCCCCCGGATGGCCCTGAATCGCCTGATTCCCGGCCACTGCTGGAACGCCCGCCTGCAGGATCCGGCCGATCCCGCTGCGGTTCACCGAGGTTTTCCGATCCGTCGTTGGCCATCGGGGGTCCTCCGAAATGAGATTGACATTCAGATCAGGTTGTGCCAAAGCGAACCCTTCCCTTTGACGATGCGTTGCGTAGGATGACGGACCCGGTTCGAGTGTGTGGCTCGGAAACTGGTCCGCTGATCGCGAGGGTGTATGGCGCGACCCGGTGTGCAGAACGAACTTCAGCTCTACCTCCGAGAAATCAAGGAGGAGCGTCTTCTCACCCCTGACGAGGAGAAGACGCTGGGTTGGCGCATCATCAACGATGAGTGCCCCGAATCCAAGGAGCGGATGATCAAGGCGAACCTGCGCCTGGTGATCTCCATCTCCAAGAACTACGCGCACCGGGGCCTGCCGCTCTCCGACCTGATCGAGGAAGGCAACATCGGCCTCATCAAGGCCGTCGAGGGCTTCGACCCCGCCCAGGGCGCCCGCTTCAGCACCTACGCAAGCTGGTGGATCAAGCAGGCCATCAAGCGCACGCTGATCAACGCCGTCCAGCCGATCCACATCCCCGCCTACATGGTGGAGCTGATCGCGCGCTGGAAGCAGACCAACCGCAAGCTCGAGGAACGCCTCGGCCGCCAGGCCACCATCCAGGAGCTGGCGACGGAGATGGGCCTGCCGGTCAAGAAGCTCCTGATCGTGCGCCGCGCCGTCAAGGCGTACCACGCGCCCAGCCAGGCGCCCGTCAAGGGCGACGGCGAGGATGCGGACCTCGGCGACATGTTCGAGGACACGCGCACCACCGCGCCCGAGCAGGACGTCGAGCGCAAGGAGGATTTCTCCACGATCCTCAAGCTCCTCGACTCGATCGACGAGCGCGATGCCCGCGTGCTGCGCCTGCGCTTCGGCCTCGAGGGCAAGGAAGCGCTGACGCTGAAGCAGATCGGGCAGGAGGTCGGCCTCACGCGCGAGCGCGTCCGGCAGATCGAGGTGGAGGCGCTCAAGAAGCTCCACCAGCAGCTGACCGACGACAAGCCGAGCCGCTTCTACCGCGAGAACCAGCCGACCGAGACGGTCGAGCGTCGCCGCCCCGGGCGCAAGCGCAAGCAGACGCCCGGCGCAGAGTGAGCAACGGCAGGCCGTGAGCAACACCAGCCAACCGAACCACTCAAACGAAAGTCGCCCGCGCATCTGCGCGGGCGACATTGATTCTTGCTTGGCCCTTCGGCCCGGGAATGCCTTGGGCTTACGGGGACTGCCGGCGGCTCACTTGGCGCGGACCGGGTTGTAGAACGGCATCTTGACGATCTTCGCGCCGGTGCGCATCTTGC
>JBIIJH010000106.1:0-8553 GCA_044233905.1 Phycisphaerales bacterium | reverse complement strand
TGTCCGAGGCGTTCACCTCGGCGTCCTTCAGCGCGAATTCCATCGCCTTCTGGGCGCCGCGGCCCTCGGCATCGGGCGCCGCGATGTGCGACGCATCGCCGGTGACGCCGAAGCCCAGGAGCTCCGCGTAGATGCGCGCGCCGCGCTTCTTGGCGTGCTCGAGCTCCTCCATCACCACGATGCCCGCGCCTTCGGCGAGCACGAAGCCATCGCGGTCGCGGTCGAACGGACGGCTGGCGCGCATCGGGTCGTCGTTGCGGGTGCTGAGGGCCTTCATGGCCGCGAAGCTGCCCACGCAGAGCGGGGTGACGGCGCCTTCGCTGCCGCCGGCGACGATCACGTCGGCATCGCCGCGCTGGATCATGTGGAATGCCGCGCCGATGGCATGGCTGCCGGTGGCGCAGGCGGTGGCCGTGGCGATGTTCGCGCCCTTGAGGCCGAAGCGGATGCTCACGTTGCCGGCAAGTGCGTTGACCATGAGCTTCGGCACCACGAACGGGCTCACCGAGCGCGGTCCCTTGTCGAACAGCTTGCGCAGGCCCTGCTCGATGGTGTCGATGCCGCCGATGCCGGAGCCGATGGCCACGCCGTAGCGGTAGGGATCGCCCTGCGAGAAGTCCATGCCGCTGTCGGCGACGGCTTCCTCCGCGGCGCACATCCCGAACACGCTGAAGCGGTCCATGCGGCTGATCGACTTCGGGTCGATGCGCTTCTCCGGCTCCAGGTTGCGGACTTCACCCGCGAAGGTGACGCTCCACTCGGGGGTGGGCGTGAAGCTCTTGATCGGGCCGATGCCCGATCGGCCCTCCACGAGCGACTTCCAGAACTCGGGCACGGTGTTCCCGACGTCGGTGACGGCACCGAGGCCGGTGATGACGACGCGTCGGAGGGTGATCGTCCGCATGGGAGTGGAGTGGGGTATCCGGGGAAGAAATGCGCTCCGGCCCCCCACCCGCAAAGGGGGTGGGGCCGGAGCGCAGGGGTCTCAGCGGGCCCGGCCCAGGGTCACTTCGTGCCCTTGGCCTGCATCTGGTCGTGAATGAAGTCGACCGCGTTGCCGACGGTCAGGATCTTGCTGGTCTGGTCGTCCGGAATCTGGATGTCGAAGCGCTCTTCGAGTTCCATGACCAGTTCGACCAGGTCCAGGCTGTCAGCGTTGAGGTCGCTGGTGAAGTTCGTGTTGCGGTTGATCTTGTCCTTGTCCGCCGAAAGCTTCTCGGCGACGACGACAATCACCTGCGGCTCGATCTCATCCTTGGTCACTGCGCTCTCCTTTGAGAGGGTTGCGGGCGGCCGGAGGTTTCCGGCCCCTGGGTGAAGTGGGGGAATATAGCGGATCCTTTGGGAGTCCGGCGGGGTGGATCCGCAATCCCGTGGCCGGAAACATCGGCCACGGCGGGGCTTGCAGCCACACAATTTGCGTGTGGCGGCGTACCCGTTGGTTCACATCGGCAGTCCGCCGTCCACCACCAGCACCTGTCCGGTGACGTAGCCGGCATCGTCGGCCGTCAGGTAGGCCACCGCCGCGGCGATGTCCTCCGGGATGCCCAGGCGCCCCACGGTGATGTGCTCGCAGACCTTCTTCTTGTCCTCGGGGCCCAGGAAGGAGGTCATGTCGGTCTCGACGAAGCCGGGGGCCACCACGTTGGCGGTGATCCCCTTGGCTCCCAGTTCCTTGGCGACGCTCTTGGTCAGGCCGATCACGCCCGCCTTGGCGGCGGCATAGTTGGCCTGGCCCTTGTTGCCGTCCACGCCGCTGACGCTGCCGATGTTGACGACGCGGCCGAACTTGCCGCGCAGCATGGGGCGGGCCGCGGCGCGGCAGGCGATGAACACGGAGCGGAGGTTGACGTTGACCACCTCGTCGAAGTCGGCGTCGGACATGCGCATCAGCAGGCCGTCCTTGGTGATGCCGGCGTTGTTGACCAGGATGTCGAGGCGGCCGTGCTTCTCGGCAACTTCCTCCACGAGGCGCTGCACCGCGGCACCGTCGGAGAGGTCGCAGGTGCGGTGCTCGCAGGCGCCGCCGTCGGCGGCGATCTCCGCCTCGAGGGACTTGAGCTGCTCGGCATTGCGGGCAACGGCCACCACGTGGCGGCCATCCTTCGCGAGGCGCTTGGCGATGGCCCGGCCGATTCCGCGGCTGGCTCCGGTGACGATGGCGACGCGCTTGTCCATGCGAGCACTCCTCCTTGGGGGGTTCCTGTAAGTGGCGTCGAAGTGTAACGGCGCGCCAAAAACGCAGCCGGACCGGGATCATCCGGTCCGGCTGCACGGGCACATGCCTCGGCTCACTTGCCGGGCTTGTGCCTCGGGGGGTCGATGCCTCCCGGCGGCGGCTTGTTGCGCATCGGAGGAGCGCCGATCGGGCCGGATTCCTCTCCACTGCCCGAAGACTCCGGCTTCTCCTGCTCCTGCACGCGCGCGGCGGGCTTGATCACTTCGTCGGGCTCGGACGCGACCTTGCGGTCGGCGTCGACCACCTTGATCCACTCGGCCACCAGGTTGGTGCCGCTGATCTTGCCCATGATGTCGACGGGCTGCACGTAGCTCTGGAACTGCTGGCTCGTGACCTTCTTGCCTTCGCCGGCAACCTTGAACGACCAGAGCTGCGCCTCCACGGCGCCGTTGGCGCGGCACACCGCCATCACGTAGGACTTGCCCTCGCGGTTGGTGGTGGTGAGGTCGATGCGGGTGATCGGGGTGCAGGCCTTCTCGAAGCCGGCGGACTTCATCGCGTCGAGCACCGCGGCGTCCTCGGGGCTCATGGCACCTCGGACGGCATCGGCCTTCGCCTTGGCGAAGCCGTCGAAGAACTTGAGGACGGCAACGCGCTCCGGATCGGTGGCGGGTGCCTTCTCTTCTGGCAGGCGGATCTTGTCGCTGATGCCCAGCTCCTTCATGAGCTGCGCGATCGGCGTCACCGTGGGGGCCGGCGGCGGCGGTGGCGGCGGTGGCGGCGGCGGTGCGACCGCGACGGGAGCCTCCTCCTCCTGGCCGCACCCCGTCATGGGGGCGACGAGCAGGGCGGCTGCCAGTCCGGCGAGCGCTGCCGTGCGGGCAACGACGCGGAAGGCGTCACGCGGTCGGCTGGGTTGCATGGTCTCGTTGGGGTTGGTCATGGTTGGTCACCTCTGTCGCGCGGTCGATCCGTCGCATCAGTCCCTTGAGGACGCTGTTCGGCGCAAGCTCGTGGAAGGTTGCGCCTCCCGCGGCCTTCATGGCGGCGATCAGGTCCGTGCAGGACTGGCTCCATCGTACCGGGGAGACGATCTGCTCCACGAGGAGCTTCTTGAGGGTCGCCGGGTCGTTCCGCTGGTGGCGGACGCCCGTGACGTTGCTCCACACATCCACGTTCAGCGGCTTGAGTTCCACGTGCTCGAGCGCCCGGGCCATTCCCTCGGCCGCGGGGGCCATCAGGGGGCTGTGGAAGGCTCCCGCCACGGCCAGCTTGGCGGCGCGGAGGCCCATGGTGCCGGCCACTTCCACGGCGCGATCGCACGCGGCCATGGAGCCCGAGACCACGATCTGCCCCGGGGCGTTGAAGTTGGCGGGAACGAGCACGTCACCCTTGGCGGCGGCGGCGCACAGCTCGTTCGCCTGCGTCTCGTCGGCGCCGATCAGTGCAACCATGCCGCCCTTCGATGCCTCGGCGGCCTGCTGCATGAGGCGACCGCGCGTGGAGACCAGGCGCAGTCCGTCCGCGAAGGTGAATGCGCCCGCGATGCACAGCGCGGTGTATTCGCCGAGCGACAGGCCGTTGGTGGCTGCCGTCACGATGGTGGGGTGCTGCTCGATGAGCGCGGCGTGGCACGCGATGCCGGCGGTGAACAGCGCGGGCTGGCTCACGTCGGTGCGGTTGAGCTCTTCCTGCGGTCCGCTGAAGCAGAACTCGCTGAGGCGCCGTGAACCGAGGCTGGTGGCCTCGTCCGCGGAGCGGAAGATGTTGGCCGCGGCGGTGCTGTGCTCGGCCCATGCCTGGCCCATGCCGACAACCTGCGCGCCCTGGCCGGGGCAGAGGAAGACGAAGCCGTTGCTCATGTCGATGCTCCTTTGGTTGCTCGCGGCACGCAGCCGCGTGATGCCCGGTGCGGCGCTTGCCTTGCAGGCGATTTCAGACGTTCCACACGCAGGAGGCCCACGTCACGCCGGCGCCGAAGGCAACCAGGATGATGGGCTTCCCGCTCTCGATCCGGCCGGCCTCGAACAGTTCGTCGAGGCAGATCGGGATGCTCGCCGCGCTGGTGTTGCCGTAGCGGTCGATGTTGATGTAGACGCGCTCGGCGGGAAGCTCCAGCTTCTCGATGGCGCTCTCGATGATTCGCTGGTTCGACTGGTGGCAGATGTAGTGCTGCACGTCGTCGACGGAGAGGCCGGTGCGCTCCAGCGCGTCGCGGATCGCTTCCTGGAAGCGCGTCACGGCGAACTTGTAGATCTCGCGGCCGTGCATGCGCAGGTGGCCGAGGCGGATCGGGTTGGCTTCGTCGCCCGCAGGCACGTCGCGGTCGAGCTTGGGGTGGTACAGCGTGCGCCACAGGCGGCCGTCGCCGTGCATCTCCTGGTACTGGGAGCCCTTCTTCGGGTCGGCGTCGGCCACGAACACCGCGGCGCCGGCGCCGTCGCCGAAGATGATCGAGACGGAGCGATCGCCCCAGTCGACGAGGCGCGTGAGCACCTCGACGCCGATCACGGCGATCTTCTCGGCGCGGCCGCAGCGGATCATGGTGTCCGCCATGTTCATGCCGTAGAGGAAGCCGCTGCATGCGGCGGCGAGGTCGAAGACCGCCGCCTCGCCCGCACCCACGGCCTCGCTGATGCGTGCGGCGGTGGACGGGCAGATCATCTCGCCGCTCACGCTCGCGACGATGATCATGTCGAGTTCCTCGGCCTTCACGCCCGAGCGCTCGAGCGCCTTCAGCAGGGCATCGCGCCCCAGCGAGAAGACGGTCTCGGAGTCGTTGGCCTTGTGGCGCGCGCGGATGCCGGTGCGCTGCGCGATCCACTCGTCGCTCGTGTCGACGATCTTCTCGAGTTCCTTGTTGGTGAGGACGCACGCCGGGACCGCGCGTCCCGTCCCCGCGATCCGCACGCCACGCCCGAAGGGCGCGTTCATGCCTCGACCTGCTCCACGAGCTTGACGGTGGCCAGGCGCGCAACGATCTTCTCGTTGATCTTCGCCTCGGCGAATGCCTTGCCGCGGAGGATCGCGTTCTTGATGGTGCGGTCCTTGCTGGAGCCGTGGCTGATGAGCGACACGCCGTTGACGCCCAGGAGCGGCGCGCCGCCGTACTCGTGGTAGTCGTGCTTGGCGTAGAGGTTCTTGATGACCGACTCGAGGCGCAGCACCAGCTCGGGGTCGGTGGCCAGCACCTCGTGCGCGAGCGCCTTGAAGATGCCGCTCGAGAGGCCCTCGGCGAGCTTCAGCATGACGTTGCCGACGACGCCGTCCGTGATCACCACGTCGGCCTCGCCGTTGAACACGCCGCGGCCCTCGACGAAGCCGGTGAAGTTCAGGTTCTCGAACTGCCGGACCATGTCGCGCGCGTTGCGCATCAGGTCCGTGCCCTTCTGCTCCTCGCCGCCGACGTTCATCAGCGCCACGCGGGGGTTCTTCACGCCCAGGATCTCGCGCGCGTAGACGTCGCCCATCACGCCGTACTGCGCCAGGTGGCTGGGCTTCGGCTCGATGTTGGCACCGACGTCGATGAGGACGATCGGGCCGCTGAACGTGGGGATGGTGACGCAGATGCCGGGACGGATCACGCCGGGCAGGCGCCGCATGAAGTACTGGCTGGCGGCGACGCACGCGCCGGTGTTGCCGGCGCTGATCACCACGTCCACGCGGTTCTCCGCGCGCGGGGATGCCATCTGGTTCATCACCACGATGGACGAATCCTTCTTCGCCTTCATCGCCTCCACCGGAGGCTCGTCCATGCCGATCACCTCGGTGGTCGGCACGATCTCGACGCGGGCGTCCGAGGCGAAGCCGCGCTCGGAGAGGCCATCACGGATCGTCTCCTCGTCACCCAAGAGGACAAGGCGATCCGACTGCGAAAGCAGCGGGATCGCCTGGATGCATCCCTTGAGGATCTGGTCGGGGGCGTTGTCGCCCCCCATGACATCGACGGCGATGCGCATGAGCTGTTTCGAGCGCTGGTCCGGGGCTTACGCCTCGGGCTGCGCAACCTTCAGCTGCAGGCCGGGACGCACGTAGCCGCAGTCGCGGCACGCGGTGTGCGGGCGCTTGGTGGCGCCGCAGTTCGGGCAGGTGACGGTGTGCGCGGTCTTCAGCGCCTGATGGGCGCGACGGCGACGCGTACGGCCGGGGGAAGTGCGGAATGCGGGAAGCATGTGCTCTGGACCTCTTGCTGATGCCTGCGTCGTTCCACACCGTTGTGGGTGGAGTGCAGGGGGGGTGATCGTAGCCGAAACCATGGGGAAGGCGCAAGAGAGTTGTTGTCGATCGCCGGGCGCCGCGCTGTTTCCGGTAATCTTGCGCGCCTGATGTCCTCCTATGAACTGTTCACCGATGGTGCGTGCTCCGGAAACCCTGGTCCCGGCGGTTGGGGCTTCATCCTGCGTGGCGGCGGGGCCGCGGAGCGCGAGGAGAGCGGGGGAGAGCCTTCCACTACGAACAACCGCATGGAGCTCACGGCGGTGATCCGCGGGCTCGATGAGCTTGCCGATGGCTCCACGGTGGTGGTCACCACCGACAGCGAATACTGCGTGAAGGGCCTGAACGAGTGGATGGACGGCTGGAAGAAGCGCGGCTGGCGCAAGGCCGACCGCTCGCCGGTCATGAACCGCGACTTGTGGGAACAGCTCGATGCGCATCGCTCGCGCCTGCGGCTGCGCGCCCAGTGGATTCGAGGCCACAACGAGCATCCCGAGAACGAGCGCTGCGATCGCCTGGCGGTGGCGGCCATCGATCAGGTGCGCCGTTCCGGTGCGAGCGTGCGCGTGCATGGCGCGTCGCGTGGCTCATAACTGGCGTTACGAACATCGGTTGTCATCGATGGGTGGGTTGCGGCGAACGGCCGTTGCGGCTATCGTTGCCCCTTCCCCCTAACGGAACCAACGCAGCACCATGCCCACGATTAATCAGCTCGTTCGCAAGCCCCGCCGCTCCCCGGACGCGAAGTCGAAGGTCAAGGACCTCGCCGCGTGCCCGCAGAAGCGCGGCGTCTGCCTCCAGGTGAAGACCGTCACCCCGAAGAAGCCGAACTCGGCGCTCCGCAAGGTGGCGCGTGTTCGTCTCTCCAACGGCAAGGAAGTCACCGCCTACATCGGCGGCGAAGGCCACAACCTGCAGGAGCACTCGATCGTGCTCGTGCGCGGCGGCCGCGTGCGCGATCTGCCGGGCGTTCGCTACCACATCGTCCGCGGCACCCTCGACTGCCTCGGCGTCGAAGGTCGCAAGAAGGGCCGCTCGCAGTACGGCGTCAAGAAGAAGGCCGCCGCTGCCGCGAAGAAGAAGTAATCGCATGCACCTTGGTGCCGGGATGTTCCCGCGCACCGTTTCACCACATCACGGCGAGTAATCCCGCCCAGTCACCCACGGACGATTGTCCCGGGTGGGATGAAGAAGCCGGCACGCGCCGGAATCGCCAGAGGAGTCACCGATGCCGAAGAAGTTCACCGCCAGCGAAACGCAGCTCCAGCCCGACCCCCGCTACCAGGACAAGGTCGTCTCCAAGTTCATTAACTGCATCATGCGCGGCGGCCGCAAGGGTCCCGCCACGCGCGTGGTGTACGACGCGTTCGATGAGATCCAGGCGCGCCTGGACAAGGACAAGAGCGAGGCCCTCCCCAAGACGGCCATCGAGCTGTTCCAGAAGGCCTGCGACAACGTTCGTCCGGTCGTCGAAGTGCGCTCCAAGCGCGTCGGCGGCGCCAACTACCAGGTGCCGATGCAGCTCAACCGCCGCCGTCAGCAGAGCCTGACGTTCCGCTGGATCATCGAGGCCATCCGCGAGGAGCGCGGCCGTCCGATGCACCTGCGCCTGGCCAAGGAACTCATGGACGCTGCCAAGAACGAAGGCAAGGCCGTGACGACCAAGGAAAACACCCACCGCATGGCCGACGCCAACAAGGCGTTCGCGCACTTTGCGTGGTGAGCCCAGCGCTCGCCGCCTGAACCGAGATTTCCCGAAGCGTCGGCCCCGTGCCGACGCTTCGGTGTTTTGCGGCGCTTCGTGGGCTTCGCTCCTCCATCTATCGTGATGTCGTGAGCGATTCCCGTCCCGACCCACGCGCGCGGCACCACCGGCAGATGATCCTGCCGGGGTTCGGCATGGCCGCGCAGGAGCGGCTGGCAGGTTCGCGCGCGCTGGTGGTGGGGTGCGGTGCGCTCGGGTGTGCGGCGGTCGATCTCCTGGCGCGTGCCGGCGTGGGCACGCTGACGCTCGTCGATCGCGACGTGGTGGAAGTCACCAACCTCCAGCGGCAGTCGCTCTACGTGGATGCCGATGCGCGGGCCGGCGTGCCCAAGGCCGAGGCCGCCAAGCGGCGCGTGCTGGCCATCGATCCGGCGCTGCGCGTCCATGCGTGCGT
>JBIIJH010000105.1:0-8584 GCA_044233905.1 Phycisphaerales bacterium | reverse complement strand
GTCTGCCAGCCCGGGCAGCAGGCGCTCCCCGCGAAGGGCTTCTGGTGCCGCCCCACGTTCATGACCGGCGTGCAGCCGGCGCACGTGGTGGCGCGCGAGGAGATCTTCGGCCCCGTGCTTGCGGTGATGAGCTTCCGCACGGTGGAAGAGGCGATCACCCGCGCCAACAACACGCCCTACGGCCTGGCCGCCGGCATCTGGACCGACAAGGGCAGCAAGATCTTCGACGTTGCGCGCCGCCTGCAGGCGGGCGTGGTCTGGTGCAACACCTACAACCAGTTCGATGCCACCAGCCCGTTCGGCGGCTTCAAGGAGAGCGGCTTCGGCCGCGAGGGCGGCATGCAGGGTCTTGCCGCGTACCTGGCCGAGTGACGGAGCAAAGGAACACACCCATGGCCGAAGCAGAACGACTCGCCGTCCTCAAGACCTGGAAGCTCTTCGTGAAGGGCGCGTACCCGCGCTCCGAGAGCGGCCGCACGCTGCCGCTGCATGACGCGAAGGACGAGCTGGTGGCGCACATCTCGCACGCCAGCCGCAAGGACCTGCGCGATGCGGTGGAAGCCGCGCGCGGCGCGTTCCATGGCTGGAGCGGCGCCACGGCGTACCTGCGCAGCCAGATCATCTATCGCCTGGCGGAGATGCTCGAAGGCCGCCGCGCCGACCTGGCGGAAGCCATCCGCACCACCACCGGCGTCTCCGGCAAGAAGGCCGATGCCGAAGTGAGCGCATCGATCGACCGCACCGTGAGCTGGGCCGGCTGGTGCGACAAGTACCCCATGGTGATGGGCAGCCGCAACCCGGTGGCCGGTCCGTACCACAACTTCAGCATGCCCGAGCCGAGCGGCGTGTGCGTGTGCGTGCACGGCGTGGCAGAGAAGCATCCGCTGCTCGGGTTCCTGTCGCTGGTGCTGCCGCCCCTGTGCGCGGGCAACGCGGTGGTGGCGGTGGCGAACACGAAGCATCCGCTCGGCGCGCTGCTCGTGGCCGAGACCGCGCCGACCGCGGACGTGCCGGCCGGCGCGCTCAACGTGATCACGGGCGAGGGCGCGGAACTTGCCGGCTGGATCGCAAGCCATCGCGACGTCGATTCCATCCATGCCATCGCGGATGACGCCGTGGCGGCCACGCTGCGCGCGGGCGCTGCGGAGAACCTCAAGCGCGTGCACACGCTGCCCGTGGACGAGGACTTCACCGACGAGGATCGCTGGACCAGCCCGCGGCGACTCGCGCCGTTCGTCGAGCTGAAGACGATCTGGCATCCGAGCGGTGCGTGAGCGGGAACCAACCGAGGATCAACACATGACCGCCACCGGCACCACCACCGACCTCGTCTCGATGACCGTCACCGACGGCATCGCCACCGTCACGCTCAACCGCGGCGACAAGGCGAATGCGCTCAGCCATCCGCTGATCGACGCGCTCGGCGTGGCGGTGGATGCGGTGGCCGCGCGCAGTGCGCCGAAGGGTGACATCCGCGTGCTGGTGCTCGCCGGTGCTGGCAAGGCATTCTGCGCAGGCATGGACCTGCGTGGCGTTATGGATGATCCGATCGCCATGGGTGAGATGCTGCGCGGCCTGTCGCGCGTGAGCCGCACCATCCGCCGTCTCTCCATTCCCACCATCGCGCGCGTGCAGGGCGCCGCGGTCGGCGGTGGTTGCGGACTGATGGTGGTCACCGACTTCGCCGTCACGCACCCCGAGGCCAAGGTCGGCTACCCCGAGGTCGACCTCGGCATCTGCCCCGCCGTGGTGGCGCCGTGGCTCATCAAGAAGATCGGCGCCGGCCGCGCACGCGCCATGCTGCTGGCTGGCGGCACCATGACCGGCCAGCAGGGCTTCGATGCCGGCCTCGCCACGCACCTCTGCGCGCAGGATCAACTGGACGCCACCGTCGCGGAACTCGCCAAGCGCCTCTGCGCCGGCGGCCCAGAGGCCATCGCTACCACCAAGCGCTGGCTCAACGAGCTGGATGGCTCCAACGAGGACGCCGTCCTCGACAAGGCCGCGGAGCTCAGCGCGCAGATCATTGCTGGCGACGAGGCACAGCAGCGGCTGCGGAATGCGTTTGCGGGGCGGTGAGCAGGGTGTGCACGTCGGATGTTCGGGCTGCTTGACGGCTGGCGCTCGACACACGAAGCCCGAAGCCCGAAACCCGTCCCAAAGCCGACGGCACCATCACTACGCCGCAAACGCCACGCCCAGCCTGATCGCCTCGCGCAGCAGGTGTCGATCGAACGTCAGGACGGTCGGCCGTCGCGGATCGATCATCGCCGTGCACAGCAGGACGGCATCGACCCAACCGACGCGTTTGCACGCAATGGCATGGCGCTGGACCAGCATCTCGATCTCCGCCTGCGGCGGGCGGTCGATGCCCGGGAGCAGGCGGATCTCCGCAAGGATCTCCTCTCGATCCTCACCACAACCCAGCATCACTTCGCCCATGACATCGGGATGAACCAATGCACGCTGCTCGGCGCAAAGCCTGGTAAGCACGCCCACCTCTCGACGGATGTGCTCCACCCAGACACAGGTGTCAACGAGCACCGGTCTTTCCTTCGCCGACGCAATCAATCCGGCAGTGGATTCCCATCCTCGTCCAGGTCGTTCCGAAAGTGAGGAGGTCGGCGTCTCGGCGGACCCTCGAAATCCGGTGCAAACCCGCCCTTGGTCAGACGCTCCAGCCGGAGCCTCTTCACGTATTCGTTGAGCACGTGACGGACCAGTGCGGTCGGATCCACGATCCCCGTCAGCTTCTGGGCGTCCCGCAACTCGTCCTCGGTCAACGTGATCCGTTGTTCCATGCGCGTCATCGTATCCCTCGCTCCTTTCCATCCAAACCTCCAATCCCTTGCGAACGCGCATCATGCACGCGCGGATACGCACCCCGGCCGTTCACCGCCCTTTTTCGTACGCTTTCCCGCATGTCCACGCTCCGCACCGATCGAGACGCCGATGGCATCGTCACACTCTGGCTCGACCCGAACCCCGCCAAGCCGCGCGGCGGCGTGGTGGTGCTCGACGCCTGGCTGATCGCCGCCATCACCGAGACCTGCGCGCAGATCGCCCGCGAGGGTTGCACCGGCCTGGTGCTTGCCTCGGCCAGCACGCGCGTGTTTGTCGCTGGTGCGGATCTCGCGGAGATCGACGCGCTCGACGACGCCGGCCTGCACACCTACCTCGAGCGCGGCGCCGCTGCGTTCGCTGCCATCCCGGCGCTTGGCGTCCCCTCCGTCGCCGTCATCCACAAGGCCGCGCTCGGCGGCGGGCTCGAGCTCGCCATGCACTGCGACGCGCTCATCGGCACGCTTCCCGCGGAAGGCGAGAAGCCCTGGCTCGTGGGCCTGCCGGAGTGCGGCCTCTGCATCTGCCCCGGCTGGGGCGGCACGCAGATGTTGCCCGCGCGCATCGACCCAAAGACCGCCATGGTGGCCACGGCCACCGGCGTGCCATGGAAGTGCGCGGACGTCCCGGCTGGACTCTTCGCGAAGGTGCTCCCCGCCGGCAGCACGCAGTCACGGACGATCGACGAGGCCAAGCGCTGGATCCACGCCGAACGCGCCGCGGCGCCGGCTGCATTCGCCGCGCACAACGGCCCACGCCGCACCATCTCGCCGGCGGAGACCGCGCGCATGGGCACGGCACTCGCCTCCGCCCGCGCCGCGGTGCCTGCGAGCGCACACGCCGAAGCGTGCTTCGACGCCGTCCACGCTGGCTTCACGCGCGGCTGGGAGGCGGCCGTTGCGGCCGAACGCGCCCACCTGGTGCGCCTGCGCCACACTCCCGAAGCGCGTGCGAAGCTGACCGCGTTCCTGACGAAGGCGTAAATCCGTACCCGGTTATGTTTGCACCAATTCTCGGAACGGAAATTGGTGCCAGATGCACACGACACCAATTTGAGTTGAGCCCTCGCCCATGACCCAGAACATCGCCGTCCTCGCATCCCTCGGCGTCGCCATCCTCCTCTCGCCCGAGATCACGGTGCTCGGCCTGATTGCCGCGAGCGACAAGAAGATCCCGCGCACCTGCGCATGGGTGTTCGGCATCGGCTCGATCGTGGGACTCGCCTTCGCGCTCGCGATCGGCTTCGGCCTGGCACAGGCGCACGGCGACCCGCATTCCGAGGTTCCGGAAGAACCCAGCTGGACCGGCTTCATCATCCGGGCAGTCATCGCGCTCGGGTTGCTCGCGCTCGGCATCTACCGCATCGTCAACGCCATCCGGCACGCACCCGTCGAGAAGACGCCCGAGCAGCGCGAGCGCTCGCTCGGACACCGCTTCCACGTATGGTTCAAGGAGCACTTCCCGCGCATCAACGCCATCTTCGACGGCAGCCGGGACCTGCCGCCCGCCCGCCGCGCGGGCCGCTGGGGATTCCTCGGCTTCGCCTGCAACGGACTGCATCCCAAGGTGTTCCCGATCGCCATCGCCGCCGGTCACGAGACGCTGCAGATCAAGGACGATGACGAGCGCGCCCTCGGGATCCTGGTGTTCGCCGCCATCTCGCTGGTGCCGAGCCTGCTGCCGGCAGTGATCGAGACCGTCCACCCAGGCATCTCCTCGAAGCTCAAGGACAGCTTCGAGCGCTTCATGAAGGTGAACGGACGCTGGATCAGCGCCGCGTTCATCCTCGCGGTGGCGGCCTTCGTCGGCCACAACGCGTGGAACGACATGCCGGGGCGGGAGAAGCACGAGGCGCCGGCGGTGCCCGCGGCGAAGTGAGCGTCACTGGGGGCAGGAGCCCCAGTTCGCCAGGAGGAAACCAAGATCCGCACCATCGACTCGCCCGTCATCGTTGATATCGGAGTGGGTAGAAGCGTTCACCTCGCCCCACTCGGAAAGCAGGATGCCGAGGTCGGCGCCATCAATGCGCCCGTTGGGATAGAGGTCGGCGTCGCGGCAGGTGGGGGCTTCGCAGACGTCGGGGATACCGTTCGAGTTCGCGTCGGCGATCTGTCCAGAGATGATCTGTCCGTAGTCGACGATACCGTCGTGGTTGCAGTCGGCGGACCATTCGATGAGGAGTGACGGAATCCGATCGACCCCGGATTCACAGCAGCAGTAGCCCGAACCAGACATGTCACCGACGTAGTTTCGCGGGGACGGAAACCATGGACCACCTGTCCAGTACGCAGCGACCTGATCGCCACCACACGACGCCGTAAAGTCATCAGGCTGGTTCCAATACCACGCAACCGCCCCGGTGTTTGGCGTCCCGTCCACCCAAACCCATCCACCATTGGGCTCCACGGCACCGTTGAGCTGATAGAGCCCAACATAGGGGCCAAAGTCCCCCTCCCAGAGCTGGGGATTGGATGCAACATTCGCGTAGACCCAGTTCGCCTCCGTAGTTGTCGCAAATGCTGCAAGATCACCACCGTGGCTGATGGCAATGCTGCGCGAACTTACCCAGGTACAGGTGGTTGCCGGAGGAAACACGACGCCCTGATACCAATGCCCATTACCCCCGTCGCTCGCCCTCCACTGCACCGCATCCCCTGCCATCGCCTGCACCGCAAGCACACTCACCACGACGCTCGCTGACATCGAAATACCGTTCATCGTCTGCTCCTGTTCACTGGCCCGAACTCCGGGCGATGGCGTGAACGGGAGCAATCTACCACCGGCGCTCGCATGCTCGGGGCCTCGTGATGCCAGGCTCAACATTCCGGCGACGAGGATTGCGTAAACAGCCACTGCTGGTGCGGATTCGGTGTTTATCAACCATCGCGGTTGCGCCTCGTACGTGTCTGCCCCGTCAATCCCGCCGCCCGTGGCCGCCATCAGCCGTCGCGCGCCCCCCGGTCGATCCGGCGTGGCTCTGTCGCTCGCGTTGGCTCCCTCGTGGTGCCCTGCATCCGCCCAAGCAATCCACGAACCCCGCGCCCATGCTCGCGCCAGCGCATCACCCGCCCCCCAGCAGGTCCTCGATCTCGCGCACCGTCCGTTCCACGTCCTCCGCAGCCACCCCCTCGCTGCGTACCACTTCGCGCAGCGCCTCCCGCACGCGCTCGCTGACGCGGCGCACCATGTTCGCGCATTGCTGGCGCGTGAGGCCGAGGTCGGCGCCGATCACCGCGTACTCGACACCGTCGATGACGTGCCGGCGGAAGACGTCATACTCGTCCAGCTTCCCGCGCGCGGCCAGGTCGGCGTGCACCAGCTCGTGCGCGGCGTTCAGCATCTCGAGCGCCCAGGCTTCCTCGAAGGCGCGCACCGCGTCCCGGTCATCGACCAGTCGATCCTCGCCGCCGGCAAAGGTGGTGGAACCGTCGCCGCGCTCGCTGCCGCCACCCTCCTCGAACTGCCGCAGCCGATCGCGCATCCGGTCCCGTGCCACGCCGCGCCCGTAGAAACCGATCCCGTTCATCAACCAGCGCCGAAGCGGCATGCCACTGGCGCGCCAGTCCGCCAGGAAGCCCGGTGCGCCGATGCGGTCGGCGAAGAACCCCGCCACCAGGTCGTCCGCATCACCCAACTGTCGCATGCTGCTCCCGCGCACGTACGCGCGCAGCGGCTCGTGGTAGCGCTGCATCAGGTGCTGCTGCAACGCGCGCCGCGCGGACTGGCCCTCATGCGTGTGGTCGCCCGCGCGCTCGGCGATGGTGAGCTGCGCGTCAATCCACGTGGCGTGGGTGCTCGGAAAGTGGTCCACCGGCATGCAGTGGAGGGTAGCGGAGGCAATCACCGGGAATGTGATCCGAAATTCCGCCGTGGTGACCGCGACTTTCCGCAATCACGCGACGATGGGACCCATGTCGGAACCACTTGGATCAACCAACGCGGAGACTTACACTCATGGTCATGGATCTTCGCATCTCAGTCGACGAGCAGCAGCTGCGCGATGCCAGTCGAATCGCCGGAATCGCGGATCCCGAGCGGCTCATTGCGCACGTGCTGTCGACGTTCGTCAGGGCGGGAGCGACCCAGCGCCTGATCGACCGGGGGGGAACCGACCCCTCGGCGTCGGCACCGCCACGGCGTCGGCCGCCGGACTTTCTGAACGACCAGCACCAGGCTTGATGGGCTCGGCAGTCAGCCCCTTCGAGGGTCCACCGGCATCGACCCTCGTCTTGGTCGATTCAAGCGTCTGGATGGCGCACGAGCGTGTCCCCGATCCAGAACTCTGCAGACTGCTCCGGGCCGGCCTTGCCGCGGGAACCGCGGAGGTCATCCATGAAATCTGCCTTGGGTGTGGCGCGCGCCCGCTCGAGATCGCGGCCGACGTTCGTCTGTTGCCGCAGCTTCCGACCCCCACCGAGCCGATGGAGGCACGACTCCATGCCACGGACCTTCGTTGCAGGGGCATCGGCATCGCGGATGCGCGAATCATCCTCGCGGCCCTTGATTCGGGAGCGCGGCTCTATTCGAAGGATCGCGGAATGGTCGGCGTGGCGAAGCGTTTGGGAATTCTTCACGAGCCGTAGTCACCACGGCTGACCGGCGGTCGTTCCGCCTATGCGCGCCGTGATGGTGAGACGACCCCTCCGGAGGGCGGGAGCAGACCACCTCACCTGCTCCAACAGCCGCAGGACCTCGGTTACCACTGTGTCCATCGCCGACCTGGGCACGCGCGCGGCGAGGGACGTTCGACAGCAATTCGCGGAAGGGCCGCGAATTCTGAGAGTTGGCCGCGCCGAAGGTCAGTTCGGGCACGGCCCCCAGAACGCAAGCAGCGTGCCGAGGTCGGAACCGTCGACGCGGCCATCGTGGTTGATGTCGCTGACGGTGTTCGCGTTGGCCACGCCCCACTGCGCGAGGAGGATGCCGAGGTCGGCGCCGTTGACCGTGCCGTCACGGAAGAGGTCGGCGTCGCGGCAGGTGGGACCTTCACAGATGTCGGGGGTGCCGTTGGTATTGGTGTCAGCGAGCTGGCCGAGCAGGATCTGCCCGTAGTCGACGATGTTGTCGTTGTTGCAGTCGGCGGACCATTCGATGATCGCGCTGATGGGCATCTTGTCGCACGGCCCAACCCCTGCAAAGTCCCCTCGTACATCGTTGAAGAATCGGCCGTCTGGGTATCCCGGGCAATTGTTCGAAATCAGGTGCAGATAGTTTTCTGGGGCAGGAGAGTTGTTTGGCTCCGCTTGACCCCAATCAGTAAAGCTCCAGGGGGCTCCCGATGTCCATCGCCAGCCACCGCCAGGTTCAACGAAATCACTTGCGGAAGTGTCCTGGAACCCGCCAAGCCACGGCCCAACGCGGCTGCCCCAGCCTGTGGCGTTTCCAGAAATTTCGTAGACGAAGTTTGGCTCGGTCGGCGATTCAAGGGATGCGAGGTCGCCGCCGAGCGCCTTCGCTTCGGCGCGCGCCTCGGCCCAAGACGTTGGGCCACCAAGGGGATGGACTTCGTACCAGTGCCCGTTTCCGCCATCCTCTACTCGCCACTGCACGGGGTAGTGACCCGGAACGCACGCCTGACCTTGGTCGCAGCAGTCCGGGATGTTGTTGCCGTTGTAGTCGGGGAGCGTCCCTTCGTGGCACTGGCCGTAGTCGACGATGCCGTCTTTGTTGCAGTCGGCGGACCATTCGATGATTGACGCGATTACTCCACCATCGCAACATCGGAGGTCATTCCACGTCCACG
>JBIIJH010000104.1:0-8593 GCA_044233905.1 Phycisphaerales bacterium | reverse complement strand
TCCAGCCGCCGAGGCCGAAGGTGATCACCCAGATCACGGCCGTGACGATGAAGAACACCAGCCCGCGCAGCGCGCGGCCCTGCACCAGCTGTCCGAGCCCGGGGATGAGGAAGCTCGCGATGGCCGCGAGCACGTTGCCGGATGATCCTTGGCCTGCCGCGCGGGTCAGCGCCTTGCAGGCTGGCCGGGGACTTCCGCGTCCTGTTGGACTTCGAAGCCCTGTTGAAATTCAAAGCCCTTATGGAATTCGAAGCCCTGTCGGTGGGCACCGCAGGGATCGCATCAGGCGAACAGACGTAGCCGCCCCATGCCGCCATCGAGGTGAAGCACCTGGCCGGTCATCCACGACCCATGCTCTCCCATGAGCAGTGCCGCGAGTGCCGCCACTTCGGCGGGTTGGCCGACGCGGCCGATCGGATGTCGCTTGTTCGATGCATCCAGCTTCTCAGGACTGTTGAGCAGTCGATCCGCGAGCGGCGTGTCCGTGAGCGACGGCGCAATCGCATTCACGCGAATTCCCGCGGCTGCGAACTCCGCCGCCAAGGAGCGGGTGAGGCCCTCGATGGCTCCCTTTGCGGCAGCGATCGACGCGTGGAAGGGCATTCCGGTCTGCACGGCCACCGTGCTGAACAGGACGACGGACGATTGCCCCGGCTTCTTCAGCGCGGGCAACGCCGCCTGGATGAGGTGCACGGCTCCGAGGACATTGATTCGATAGTCGTTCAGGAACAGTTCTTCCTTCATCCGGTGGAACGGCTGAAGCTGAATGCTCCCGGGGCAGTAGGCGAGCCCGTGGATCTCGTCGGGCAGCCCGTGGATGACCGGCGCCGGGACGCTGAAATCCGTCTCGATGAACCGGAGATTGGGGTGCGGCTCCAGTGCCCGGGGGGTGCGCGCCAGGACATGCACGCAGTGACCCGCGGCAAGCAGCTGTTCCACGAGGGCTTTCCCGATCCCGGAGCTGCCACCTGCAACGACATAGTTGTTCATGTTCGAGGGGATGGTAGCCGGGTGCTCCGAATCCGGTGCAGCAACGCATCGGGTCGTCCATCGTTGCGCTGGGCCGTGGCTGGGCCGAGGCGCGCTTCAGCGGTTCGATAGCTCCTCCTGCCTCATCGGCATCGCGTCGATCAGGGCGAAGAGCGTGTCGGTCGTCATCGGCGTGCCGGCATCGAGCTTCACTTCGCCGTCCTTGCCGACGAGGCGCACCCGAAACGCCGGAGCCGGTGCCTGGGTGATCACCAGCAGATCGCGTTCCTTCAGGCCCGCCGCTGCTGCATCGAGGACGCTCACTTGCTGCATGTAGGGGGCAGAATCCATGCGCGGCGTATCGATGACCAGCACGCGGTGCTTCCACCGATGTGCCGCCAGCTCCGGCAAGGAGAGGCCGGCGGTCGATGCGGCGGTACACCCGTGCGCGACGCAAGCCGCCAGGCCTGCGAAGCCCATCCTCAAGGCGGTTGACATGGCCTGATCCTAAGCTTCGGGACGGCAATGCGAACCGTCCGCAAGCCTGCCTTCACGCTCGTTGAACTGATGGTGACCATTGCCAGCGTGGTGCCGGACCCCGCTCAGGCCTTCGGGCCCTTCCACACCGCGGCGTCGTAGCACGCCCACAGGTGGCCGATCCAGCCGCCGAGGCCGAAGGTGATCACCCAGATCACGGCCGTGCCGATGAAGAAGACCAGCCCGCGCAGCGCGCGGCCCTGCACCAGCTGTCCGAGCCCGGGGATGAGGAAGCTCGCGATGGCCGCGAGCACGTTGCCGGATGATCCTTGGCCTGCCATGGTGGGAAGGGTAGCGGGGGGGCTGGGATCGATTCGGTGGCGTGGAGAGCGGGGTAGCAGGCCCGCGCGTTCTATTTTGGAATTTTCATGATTCCGTTGGGCGAATCGCGCGAATTCGCGTATGGGTTCAACGATGGCCCAGATCTTCCATGCCCGGATCGGTGTGCCGCACGTCCTCGCCGGACTCCTGTTCGCCGGTCCCGTGCTGGGTGCCGGAACCCTGCCGCCGGTCCCCGTTCCTGCGTCCGGCGCCACCTTGGCGGCACCTGCCGGGGCGGTGGCGTGGTCCGGTTCGGGAGCCGTCCTGGACGACGGGTCCGTCGCGATCGGCGACCTCGGCGCCCGCCGCGTGGTGATCCAGCGCGCCGACGGAACGGTGCTCGGCGTGATCCTCGATCCCGCGGCATCGGCCGGCGAGGACCGTGGATTTGGCGCGGCGGTGGCGGCGCTCGCGGATGGGCGGATCGCCGTGTTCGCGCTGCGATCCCCGGGTGTGCCCCCGGGTCCGCGGATCGAGTTCTTCGCGCCGACGGGGGCACCGGGCGAATGGACGCACGTCGGGACACGTCGCCTGGCCGGCGGACCCGCCGCCACGAGCATCACCGAGTGCCCGGCGTGGATCGCCGCCGACCCGCAGCGCGCCGCGGTGGTGGTGGCATGGCGTCGCAATCTCAACCCGGCGCTCTGGTCGGTCTGCGAGGAGGTTGCCGGCGGATCCTGGATCGAATACCCGCTCGGATCGCTCGACACCTCCGCCTCGCAGTACCTGCACGAGGTGGCGATCCGCGGTGGCGTTGCCGCCACGGTCACGGTCCGACCGGCCACCACGGACCTGCTCCGGGTTGCGCAGGCTTCGGCGGAGAGCTGGTCGGCGAGTGCGGACTTCGAGCTCGGGATGCGTGCGTCCGGGCCCGCCGTCACGGCGGACGGGCGCGTGCTCGTGCTCACAGGCCGCACCGATCCCGGGAACATCGATCGACTCTTCGAATTCAGCCGCTCCGCGTCCTCCGGGGCCTTCGTGTTCGCTCGAGGTGCGCTTCTTGACCTTCGCAACCCGGCTGCGGGTGGTGCATCGGGCATCGGCTGCGCGGGCGACCGCGTGCACCTGGTGTCGGTGGCCGCCGACCGTTCGCGGTGCTGGGTCGATGAATTCGGCGACGATGCCGCGTCCGGCACGCCGCGGCGCCGTTCCTTCTCGGCGTCCTTGCCCCCGTCATCGTCGGCACCCGCACGCTGGATCGCCGGCGTCCGGTCGGATGCGCTGTGGGCACTCCCTTCGCCGGGAGCGACGACCATCGTCCCCGGGCCGGCGATGCTGCGCATGGAGTCGTTCCGCGACATCGACCGGGACGGCACGCCCGACGACGTGCAGATTGCGTCCGGCGCCCCCGACTGCAACGGCAACGGCGTGCCCGACGCGGCCGACATCGCCCTCGGCGCCGCCATCGATGCCGACGCCGACGGCACGCCGGATGCGTGCGCGGCCGACTGCGATGGCGACGGGATCGCCGACTTGGCGGCGATCCGCGCGGGCGTGGCCGATTGCGACGGAAACGGGATCCCCGATTCGCCGTGCGACCTGGCCGTCGCCGGCACGGACATCGACGGCAACGGACGCCTCGATGCGTGCTCCGGAGACTGCAACGGCAATGGCCAGCTCGATGACCTCGACGTCGCGGCCGGCATCGCCGAGGATTGCGATCAGGACGGCACGCTCGATGCGTGCGAGGGATACCCGAGCCCGTCGATCGAGACGGCCACGGCCGGACTGGACACCGTGTCGCTCTGGCAGCGCACGGAACCGTCCGTGGGCGCCATCACCGGCCTCCGCGTGGCCGGCAAGGGGACCTTCGCATCCGGCCGCCGCGTGATGGTGATCCGTGATCGCGGAGGTCTCGGCGACCGGAGCCAGGTGACCCAGGGCGATGTCCTCTACTTCGCGCGCACGCCGGTGTTCACGTGCCCGGTGCGCGGCGACGGAACCCTCGATCCGGTGACAGTGCAGATCCCGGCGATCCCGGTCGGTGATTCCCCCGCGTTCTGGGTGGTGCTCGAGGGCGTTTCGCTGGCGACGCCGGTGGCCCAGCTTCCCGGCGAGGGCGGCGCCTATGGCCGCATGTTCTTCCCCACCTTGGTGCCGGATGCCGCCGCATGGTTCCGCACGGGAACCCTCACCGCGCCGTCGCAGGGTCGCTATCCCGCGCTCTCGGTGGTGGCGCAGCAGTGCGTCCGACCCGGAGACTTCGACCGCGACGGCGCAGTTGGCGGGCGCGACCTCGGCGCGTTGATCGGCGCGTGGGGTTCGCAGGATCCGCTGTTCGACCTCGACCGCAACGGCATCGTCGCCGGCGGCGACCTTGCCATCCTCCTCTCGAACTGGAGCAGCCGATGAACGGTTCCTTCGTTGCGTCCGCGATGCTCGCGATCTGCGCCTCCGCGGGAGGCCAGGGGGCCGCACCGGTCGGTCTGGCGATTCCGTGGGAGGAGCGGCTGCCGCACGACGAGCAGACCATCCCGATCCCGTCGGCATCCTCCGGCAATTCCTGCGCATTCGTGGGCGACCGCCTGCTCCTGGCGCGTAACCCGAATTCCACGTCCTCCCCGGCCTCCGTGATCGAGTACCGGCGCAACGGCGCGGGTGCCTGGTACGAGCTGGGCCCGTTGCCCGCCGAAGTCCTGCCTGCCGAGGCCATCGGCATCGTCGGTCTCCGCCGGATCAACGACGAGATCGTCTCGTTGAATTACCTGCTCCAGACCGCACCGAACACCTCCACGTCCTACTCCGCGCTGCTGCGCGCGGTGCCGTCGGGCTGGGTGCGGCTGCCCGATGCCTGGGGCGTCGCGGACGTCGACGGCGAGCTGCGGTCGCTGTCGCTGGCGAGTTCCCAGGTCACTATCCGGCGTTTCGTCGACGGAGCGTGGGTCGTTGCCGCGACGCACGCCGCGAGCGAGTTCGGGCTCTCGTCCATCTTGGGGACCGATGTCCGCTGGAGAGTCGGGGGGACGTTCGCGTCGGTCTCGGGACCGGCGATCGCGTCCGAGTGGGGGGTCGTGGCGGGTGCCACGCGAACGGTGGTGGTCGATCTGCGGCACCCGGACCGTCCCCCGATCAAGGTCCCGACGGCAGCGAACGTCGTCCGGAGCGCGGACGCGGTCGCCGGCGGCTCGCTGCTGTGGCTGGTCGATTCCTCGACCGGGGTGCGTGGAGCGACCAACCGGGTCCTGGAGCTCTCCGCGGAGGGCGAGCTCCTCGAGCGGACCAGGTGGGTGTCCCTGTCGACCTGGGACCTGCCGCGGGCCATGACCGCTGCCGGCTCGCTCGTGGGGAACGGTTGGGTCTCCGCGCGCCGGTCGGCCGGCGAGTGGAGCACGCCGCTCTGGGTGCGGGGCAACGCGTCGAGCCTGGTCATCGACGGGACCGATGGCGACATCGCGACCGTCGAGACGGACGGTACCGGTGGGTGGCTCCGCATCTGGCGGTCACCGTGGGACCTCGACGCGAACGGTCGTCGCGACGACGAGGACATCCGGACCGGCGCGGTGACGGACTGCAACCGCAACGGCGTCCCCGATGCCGCGGACATCGGGCGTGGCATCCTCGCCGATGCCGATGGCAACGGAGTGCCGGACGCCTGCGCCGAGGACTGCGATGCCAACGGCAGGTCGGACCTCGGTCAGCTCCGGGACGGCGAGCCGGCCACCTGCAGCGGCTCGCTGCGGCTGGCCACCTGCGCGATCGCGGATGGCGCGGCCGACCTGGATCAGGACGGCACGCCCGACGAATGCCAGCCGGATCGCAACCGCAACGGCATTCCGGACTTCGTGGAAGTGGCCGCGGGTGCGCCCGATTGCGATGGCAACGGCATCCCGAACGGGACCCCGTCCTTCGGGATCAGCGGCGAGTCGCTCGCGGACCCCGGCTCCATCCTTTCCTACTACATCGCCGGCTCCTGGACGGCCGCCTCCGGTCAGTTCGGGATGGTTGCCGGATACTTCCCGATCGACGCTCCGACGAGGATTGACGCGGTGCGCTTCCGTGTCAACCCCGGACCCGACCCGACGAGTACGAATGCGCCCGTTGGGCGTCCGTTCAACGTGCTGGTGCTGCAGTCGCTGAGCGTGTCGCAGCCGGTCTCCGCGTCCCGCATCGCGTGGTCGGGCGCGGGGGTGTACGGCAGCGGCGAGGTGAACGGTGTGTCGACTCCTCCCATCGTCCTGCAGCCGCCGGGCTTCGTGGTGTGCTACACCTTTCCCTCGGGTGTGTTCGGCATCGTGTCCGGCAGCGGTCCGACCGCGGGGATCCGTGCTGTCCCGACGGATGGGGCGGGGAGGGGTGACCCGCTGAAGGACCGCGGATGGTTCGGATACGGCGATGCGCAGCTTCCCGCCGCCAGCGGCCTCTCCAACCTCTCTTACGCCGGTTTCTTCCCCGACATCGAGGTGATTTCCGACGGCTGCGCGCCCTCCGGCGACCTCAACGGGGACGGGACGGTCGGCGGCCGCGACCTCGGCATCCTCCTCGGTGCCTGGGGGCCGGCAAATGGTTCGCCGTGCGACCTGAACAACGACGGCTCGGTGGACGGGGTCGACCTGGCGATCCTGCTCGGGAACTTCACGAGCGGGTCGTGACCTCGGGCGGGGACGCCGAGGGGCCGGCTGGCAGGCTCACTTCGCCATCGAGCCCTTGACCGTCTCCGCGCCGCGCGTGCGGTACTCGCGCACGATGCCATCGACGAAGGCGTCGAAGCCGATCTCGCCCAGGTTGGCCTCCGTGCCGAAGGCGCGGACGCTGACCTTGCGGCCCTCGGCGTCGCGGGGGCCGACGACGGCGCAGTAGGGCACCTTCATGTCGCTGGCGTCCTTGATCTTGCCCTGGATGCGGTCGTTGGACTCGTCGAGGGTGGCGCGGATGCCCTGGGCGCGGAGCGCCGAGTGCAGCTCGCGCGCGTAGTCGGCGCTCTTCTCGCTGATGGGCAGCACGCGCACCTGCTCGGGCGCGAGCCACAGCGGGAACGCTCCGGCGAAGTGCTCGATGAGGCAGCCGACGAAGCGCTCCATGCTGCCGAACGGCGCGCGGTGGATCATCACCGGGCGGTGCGGCTGGTTGTCGGCGCCGATGTAGCTCAGGTCGAAGCGGATGGGCAGGTTGTAGTCCACCTGCACCGTGCCCAGCTGCCAGCTGCGGCCGATCACGTCCTTCACCACGAAGTCGATCTTCGGGCCGTAGAACGCGGCCTCGCCGGGCTCCTCGCTGAAGGGCACGCCGAGCGTCTTCGCCGCGGCGCGGCAGGCCTCCTCGGCCTTGTCCCAGTTCTTCGGGTCGCCCACGTACTTGGCGCTGTCGGGGTCGCGCAGGCCGACGCGGACGCGATAGTCGCTCATGCCGAGCGTGCCGAAGATGAGCTTGACCAGGCTGAGGCAGCCGAGGACTTCCTCCGCCACCTGGTCCTCGCGGACGAAGAGGTGCGCGTCGTCCTGCGTGAAGCCGCGGACGCGGGTCATGCCGCCGATCTCGCCCGACTGCTCCCAGCGGTAGACGGTGCCGAACTCGGCCAGGCGCACCGGCATGTCGCGGTAGCTGTGGGGGCTGCTGGCGAAGATGCGGATGTGGTGCGGGCAGTTCATCGGCTTCAGGAGGTAGCCGTCGATCTCGCCCTTCTCCATGCGGTTGACCAGGTCGCCGCAGCTGCAGCCTTCCTTGGCGAGCATGCTGAGCTGCTCGTGCTCCACGAGCGGCGGGTACTGGCTCTCGCGGTAGTAGGGGAAATGGCCGCTGGTGCGGTAGAGGTCGAGCTTGCCGATGTGCGGCGTGAAGACCTGGTGGTATCCCTGCTTGCGCAGTTCCTCGCTGATGAAGGTCTGGAGCTCCTGGCGGACGACGCCGCCGTTGGGGGTCCAGAGGACCAGGCCCTGGCCGACCATCTCGTCGATGTGGAAGAGGCGCAGCTGCTTGCCGAGCACGCGGTGGTCGCGCTTCTTGGCCTCGTCGAGCTGGGCCATGTGCGCGGCCAGCTCCTCCTTGGTGGCGAAGGCGGTGCCGTAGACGCGGGTGAGGCGGTCGAGGTTCTCGTCGCCCTTCCAGTAGCTGGAGGCGAGGCTCGTCACCTTGAAGGCGCCGATCTTGCCGGTGGCGGGGACGTGCGGGCCGCGGCAGAGGTCTTCCCAGTGGGTGCCCGGGGTGCCGGTGGCGTACCAGCTCAGCGCGGTACTGCCGGCGGCGGTGGCGCGCTCGGCGTTGTCGAGCTTGAACTTGGAGCCTTCGCCCTTGAGTTTCGTGAGGCCGGCGTCGATCGGCATCTCGTAGCGCGTGAACGGGCGGTTCTCCGCCACGATCTTCGCCATCTCGGCCTCGATGGCCGGGAAGTCCTCGGTGCTGATGGCCTTGCCGCCCTCGAAGCTGATGTCGTAGTAGAAGCCCGTCTCGAGCGGCGGGCCGTAGACCAGCTTGACGTGCGGGAAGAGGCGCTGGATGGCCTCGGCCATCACGTGCGCGGTGCTGTGGCGGATCAGGAACATCGCGTCGGCGTCGGCGCCGCCCTCGCGCTTCTTGGGAGTGACGATGGCGAGCGAGCAGTCGCGGTCGAGGACCGTGGCGAGGTCGCTGAGTTCGCCGTTCACCTTGGCGCCGATGGCGGCCTTGGCGAGACCCGCGCCGATCGACGCAGCCACCTCCGCGGCGGTGACGGGGGCGGCGAATTCCTTGACGGTTCCGTCGGGGAGCGTGATCCGGGGCATGGAGCGGGCAGGGTACTAAATAGGTGTCGTATGCATGTGGCACCTATTTCTGTCGAAATAGGTGCCACATG
>JBIIJH010000227.1:0-2829 GCA_044233905.1 Phycisphaerales bacterium | reverse complement strand
CGGCAAGTCCACGTCCATCGCCGCGATGCTGCAGTACGTCAACGAGCGCAAGAAGGTGCACATCGTCACGATCGAGGACCCGATCGAGTACATCTTCAAGGACGACAAGGCCACCATCAACCAGCGCGAGATCGGCATCGACTGCGTCAACTTCAACGACGCGCTCCGCGCCCTGGTCCGCGAGAACCCGGACATCGCGCTGGTGGGCGAGATGCGCGACTACGAGACGTTCGAGGCCGCCGTGCGCGCCGCCGAGACGGGCCACCTGGTGTTCGGAACCATCCACGCCTCGAGCGCCTGGCAGACCTTCGGCCGCATCTACGACCTGTTCCCCGTGAACGAGCGCGAGCAGATCCGCAAGCTGCTGGCCTACAACCTGCGCGCCATCGTCTACCAGAAGCTCCTGCCCA
Source organism: Phycisphaerales bacterium (assembly GCA_044233905.1). Classification (GTDB taxonomy): domain Bacteria; phylum Planctomycetota; class Phycisphaerae; order Phycisphaerales; family SM1A02; genus UBA966. The sequence goes on along the minus strand of JBIIJH010000227.1, from coordinate 2,419 downwards.
CCCTGCATGCGCACATCCCCCGCATCCCGGCGCTCGAGATCCTGATCAACACCCCCGCGGTCCAGAAGTACATCCTGGAAGGCCGCGAGGGCGAGCTCCTCGACATCATCAAGGGCCGCGACGCCGGGATGATGGACTTCACCACCGCGCTCGTCGAGCTGGTGGAGAAGGAGTTCATCCACCAGAGCGTCGCACTCCAATCGACCCCGAAGCCCGAGGAGCTGCGCATGCGCCTCAAGGGCATCTCTCAGGGCGCGTCCTTTGCCAACAAGGGAGCCTGACCGTTGAATCCCCAGTTTGCACCCGTGCTCGCCGAGGCGACGTCCCCGGCGTTCCTGATGAGCGTCGCCAAGCCGCTCGTCACCTTCGCCACCTTCGTGCCGTACGCGGTCATGGTCTCGACCAAGCTCGAGAAGGACGCCGCGTACTACAACCTGAAGCCCCAGAAGTGGGCTGCCACCTTCATGGCCTTCGGCGTGGCCGGCGTGCTGGCGGCGCTGCTGATCCCGTTCTGGCTGGTGGGCTACCCGCTGATGGTGGTGCTCTTCATCCTGCCGTGCTCGTGGTACATGAAGTTCCGCAACGCGGCGCTCAAGGGCACCAAGGCCAAGCCGCTCACCTTCCTGGACATCGATTTCGGCAAGATGTCGGCCGACCGCCGCGCCAAGGCGGCGCTTGCGGGCGCTTCGCTCCGTTTCCAGAAGAAGGACCGCAGCGAGCAGCCGGTGCCCGAGAAGAAGGATCCGGCGTTCGAGGTCTACTCGGGCCTCGAGTCCCTGCTGCTGGGCGCACTGGAGGCGCGCGCGAGCCGCATCGAGATCGGGCTCTCCAAGCAGGGGGCGCAGGTCCAGAACGTGGTTGACTCGGTGCGCTACAAGCGCGACCCGATCGCCGGCGAGCTTGCGACGAAGGTCGTGGACCAACTGAAGGCATTCGCCGACCTCGAGCCGTCCGAGCGCCGCAAGTTCCAGCGCGGCACCGTGGCCGTGGTGCGCGACGGAAGCCGCATCACCCTCACCGTGACCAGCGTCGGCTCGATGCAGGGCGAGACCGTCCGCGTCGACGTGGAGCGCGACAAGCAGCTCACCATCCCGCTCGACAAGACCGGCATGTCCGAGCAGCAGGTCAAGCTCGTGACCGACACGATGAACGCCGACCCGCGGGGCGTGGTCCTCGTCGGCGCGCGCCCGGGCCAGGGCCTGACCACCCTGTCCTATGCGCTGCTCGGCCGGCATGACTCGCTGACCTCCAACATCAAGACGCTCGAGCGGCGCTTCGAGCGCGTCGTCGAGGGCGTCGAGCATGCCGACTTCGACGCCGCCAAGAGCGACTACGCCACGCAGCTGCAGTCCATCATCCGACGCGGTCCGGACGTGGTGTTCGTGGCCGACGCTGCCGATCCCGGTTGCGCGAAGGTGATCTGTGCGCCCAACTCGCGCGGCTCGCTCTTCTACGTGGGCATGCCCTCGGACAGCGTGCCGGACATCCTGGCTGCGTGGCTCAAGGCTGCGGGCGATCCGACGGCCGCTTCCGAGCCGCTTCGCCTGGTGGTGACCCAGCGCATCGTCCGCAAGCTCTGCATGACGTGCCGCGCACCGTACGCCCCCAGCCCTGCCGAGCAGAAGATGCTTGCGATCCCCGCAGGCAAGCAGGTGCAGCTCTACAAGCAGAGCGGCAAGGTGCTCGTGAAGGAGCAGCCCGTCGACTGCCCGACCTGCAAGGGAACCGGCTTCATCGGCAGCTTCGCCGTCGTGGAAGTGCTTCCGTTCGACGACGCATCGCGCGCCATGCTCGCCACCGGCGACGTCAAGGGCGCGTACATGCAGGCCCGCCGCACGTTCAAGTGCCCGTCCCTGCAGGATTCCGCGCTCATCAAGGTCCGGGCTGGCGAAACCAGCTTCGACGAAGTGAAGCGCGTCTTCGCGCCCCCTGCTGCCGCTCCCGCCGCAGCAGCCAAGCCCGCGGCAGCCCCGGCTGCCGCCGCCCCCAAGAAGCAGTAAGCCCCGAGGCCCACCCAGTGATCATCTCCGTCATCGGCATCCTTGCAATCCTGCTCATCACCTACTGGTGGGGCAGCAGCGGCGCGTTCAGCGCCATGATCCACTTCCTATGTGTCGTCACCTCGGGCTGCATCGCGTTTGCGGTGTGGGAGCCCATTGCCTACCGCATGCTCGGCGGTGGGTCCGGCGAGTATGCCAAGGGGCTGGTGCTCCTGGGCACCTTCATCGGTGTCTTGGTGGTGATGCGCCTGTTCTCCGACCGGTACATCCCGATGAACCTGTCCCTGCCGCGCGCAGCGGACGTGCTGCTGGGCGGCGCATTCGGGCTGGCCTCGGGCGTGCTGACCATCGGCTTCCTCACCATCGCCATCGGCTTCTTCCAGTCGACGGTGACGGTCGGCGACTACACCGGCTGGAGC
>JBIIJH010000012.1:0-29002 GCA_044233905.1 Phycisphaerales bacterium | reverse complement strand
CGGCCGGTGTGGGCGGCCAGGTACTCGTTCCAGTGCACGCCGGCGGAGTGCGCGGCCTGCCAGGTGGCGGGGTCAGTCATGGGGCGGTTCCTTGGACTCGTGATTGAGCTTGCGGAGCAGGTCGAACGCCTGCATCGGGGTGAGGTTGTCGAGGTCGGCGTTGCGCAGCGCTTCGAGCGCCGGGTGCGGCGGTGCGGGCTCGGCCGGCGCGGCGAAGAGCGGCATGGCGTCGACCGGCGCGGTGCGTCCGCGGCCGCCGCGCGGGGACTTGGGCTGGGTCTGGACCTCGAGCGTGCCGAGGACTTCCTTGGCGCGTCCCACCACGGCCTTGGGGATGCCCGCGATCTGCGCCACGTGGATGCCGTAGCTGCGGTCGGTGGCGCCGGCCACGATCCGGTGCAGGAACACCACGTCGCCCTTCCACTCGCGGACGCTGACGTGCAGGTTGCGCACGCCGGCGATGCGCGTCGAGAGATCGGTGAGCTCGTGGTAGTGGGTGGCGAACAGGGTCCGCGCGCCCGCGGCGGCAAGGTGCTCGGTGATGGCCCATGCAAGGCTCAGGCCGTCGAGCGTGCTGGTGCCGCGGCCGATCTCGTCGAGGACCACCAGCGAACGGCGCGTGGAGTGGTTGAGGATGCGTGCGGTCTCGGTCATCTCCACCATGAAGGTGGACTGGCCCGAGTGCAGCTCGTCGCTTGCGCCGATGCGTGTGAAGATGCGGTCGGTGACGCCTACTGTGGCGCGTTCTGCGGGAACGAAGCTTCCCATGTGGGCAAGGAGCACGATGAGCGCGGTCTGCCGGATGTACGTGCTCTTGCCGGCCATGTTGGGGCCGGTGATCAGGGCGAGCGTTGCCGGCTGCGCGGGCGTGCCGAGCTCGGTGTCGTTGGGCACGAAGCGATCGCGCAGCAGGTCGTCGAGCACGGGGTGGCGGCCGGCGGTGATCTCGAGGACCGACTCCTCCACCACCTCGGGGCGGACCCAGCGGTGCCGCGCGGCCACTTCGGCGAGGCTGGCGACGGAATCCAGGCTGGCCACGGCGTCGGCGAAGCGAACGAGGTCCGCCAGGTGTCCGGCGGCCTCCGTGCACAGTTCGTCGAAGAGGGCGCGCTCGCGGGCGATGGCGCGTGACTCCGCGGAGAGGACCTTGTCCTCGAACGTCTTCAGTTCCGGCGTGATGTATCGCTCGGCGTTTCGCAGGGTCTGGCGTCGCGTGAATTCCGCCGGCGCCTTCGCGGCGTGCGCGTGGGTGATCTCGATGAAGTAGCCGAAGACCCGGTTGTAGCCGATCTTGAGGCTCGGAATGCCGCTCTTCTCCGCAAGCTCCGCCTGGTAGCGCGCCATCCACGCGGTGGCATCGCGCTGCAGGCTGCGGCATTCGTCCACCTCGGCGTCGGCGCCGTCCTTGAAGAGGCCGCCCTCGCGCAGGTGGGCGGGCGGCTGCTCGACGCAGGAACTGCCGATGCGGACGGTCAGCGTGCCCACGCGCGCTGCCGCTTCCTCCAGCGCGCTGCGTGCGCCGGCGAAGGCGGGTGCGTCGCCGAGCGCGGCGCCGATGCGCGCGGCGAGCGCCATGGACTTCCCGAGCGCCACCAGGTCGCGCGGCGTGGCACGGCCCATCGACATGCGGCTGGCGATGCGGGCCACGTCCTGCACGCCGTCACACGCGCTTCGCAGTTCCTCGCGCATGCGCTCGTCGGCCACGAGCGTGGCCACGGCGTCCTGGCGTGCATGGATGGCGGCGCGGTCGCCGAGCGGGGCGCAGGTCCATTCGCGGAGCAGGCGGCGGCCCATCGGCGTGCGCGCGCGCTGCAGCACCGAGAGCAGGGTGCCTTCGGTGCCGCCCGAGCGGAGCGTTCGCTCCACTTCGAGGCTGCGGAGCGTGGTTCCATCAAGGACCAGGTGCGCGGCGCGGCCGGCGCGGCGCGGCGGGCGCAGGTGGGCGAGTGGGCGAACCGAGCGGCTCGTGGCGGCGGGGTCAGTGCCGAGCCCGCGCTGCGTGTCGAGCAGGTGGCGCAGGAGGGCGCCGGCAGCGGTGGCTGCAGGGGCGTCGTCGGAGAGGTCGAAGCTCTCGAGCGTGCGCACGCCGAAGTGTTCCTTCAGGAGCGCGACCCCGTCGGCCGGACGGAACATCCAGCCGGGGGCCTCGAGCGTCGGGCAGTTGAGGGCGCGCGCGGCACGGGCAGCGGGTCGGTCTGCGTCCTCATGGTCACCCTCCGGAAGGAGGAGTTCGCTTGGTCCGATCCGAGCGAGGGCGTCCTCGAGGAGAGAGGCATCGCACTCTTCCACGGAGAACTCACCGGTGGAGAGTTCAACCGTGGCGATGGCGGCGCAGGCGCCGACGCCGGTTCCGGTGATCCACGCCGCGGCGATCCGGTTGGCGCGGGAGTCGTCGAGCAGGGTCTCGTCGACCAGGGTGCCCGGCGAGAGCACACGTGTCACGCCGCGCTCCACCACGCCCTTGGCCTCGGCGGGGTCCTGGAGCTGCTCGCAGACGGCCACGCGGAAGCCCTGTTCCACCAGCCGGCGCAGGTAGCCCTCGACCGCGTGGAAGGGCACCCCGGCCATGGGTTGGCCCCTGGTGCGTTCGGTGAGCGTGATGCCGAGCGTCCGGTGCGCGGTGACCGCGTCCTCGTCGAAGAGCTCGTAGAAGTCGCCCATCCGGAAGAGGAGGAGGCAGCCCGGGTACTCCCGCTTGAAACGGTCGTACTGGCGCATCGCCGGGGTATCCCGGTTGTAGGCGCGGGGGGCGGTCTCGGCGGTGGGTTCGCCAGCGGACATCAGGGTCGCGATGGTACGGCGAGCCGGCAGGGAATCGGGCCAAAAACGACGCAACCCGCGGTTGCGGGTTGCGGGTTGGGCCGGGGCCCGTCAGTGGAGTGGAAGAGGATCGAACTCTCAACCTCCTCGATGCGACCGAGGCGCTCTTCCAATTGAGCTACCACCCCAATGGTGAACGGCGAATTCTAGCCGCATCGGGGGGTACCCGCAAGGCCGCAAACCCCTTGCGGGCACGGGAAAAGGAGCTGCGGGACGTGCAGTATCGTGTGCCGTCCACCTGCGCTTGAGCGGGTTTCTCCCTGCCGCGCCGGAAGCTCCCATGGGCCCCGATACCGTCCTCATCGTCTACTGCGCCTGCATCGTGGCGGCATCGCTCGCCGGCGGATTGGTGCCGGTGCTGCTGCGCCTGACGCATCGGCGGCTCCAGTTCGGCCTGAGCTTCGTCTCTGGCGTGATGCTTGGCGTTGCCCTCTTTCACATGGTGCCGCACGCGCTGATGGCGCGGATGGAGACGGCGGGCGCCGATGTGGATTCCCACGCGCTCTTCGACCCGCTCATGCTGGCGCTCGCCCTTGGCTTCGTGGCCATGTTCTTCCTGGAGCGCTTTGCGCACTTCCACCAGCACGAAGCGCCCGAGCCCGCATGCGACGATCCGATGCACGGCTACGAAGGCCACCACCACCACGGCCATGACCACGGACACGCGCCCGTTGGCCGTCTGACGTGGGCCGGCGCCGCGGTCGGCATGGGCCTCCATTCCCTGCTCGAGGGCGTGGCGCTTGCCGCGAGCATCGAGGCGGCGCGGACTGCGGACGCGTCGGTCGCGCCGGCGCTCGCGGGCCTCGGCACGTTCCTGGTGATCCTTCTGCACAAGCCCTTCGATGCCATGACGGTGGCCACGCTGTTCCACGCAGGTGGCGGCAGCCGGGGCAAGGTGCTCCTGGTGAATTTCCTCTTTGCACTGCTTGTCCCTGCCGGCGTGGGGCTCTTCATGGTGGGCGCTTCCGCCGCCGGCGGCACCGCCGTGGCCGTGCCGTACGCGCTGGCCTTCTCGGCGGGCACGTTCCTCTGCATTGCTGCGGCCGACCTGCTGCCCGAGGTGCAGTTCCACCGCCACGACCGCGTGGGGCTTTCGCTGGCACTCCTCCTGGGCATCGTGCTTGCGTTTGCGGTCGGGCGCATGGAGGCTGCTGCGCACGCCTCGCATGACCATGGTGCGCACGACCACGCCGAGCATGCCGGCCACGACCACTGACCTACACTCCGTCTCACGAATTCACCCACGGAACACCGCCCCACGGAACACCGCCATGAGAGCCGAACGCGTGCTTGCCGAACTGAACCGCCTGCGACAGGACCTCGACAAGGATCCCACGGATCCGGAGTGGTTCACGCTGCACCACGTCTTCTGCTTCGTCTCGTACAAGATGGGCGATTTCCAGAAGTACATCGACGAGAACGTCAAGCCGGGCGACGAGCCGGACTTCGACTGAACCCTTCCCGCGGCACCGCCGCTGGCCGACCACATGCCCGACTACAAGAGCACGCTGAACCTCCCGAAGACCGACTTCGCCATGAAGGCGAACCTGGCGCAGGCCGAGCCGCAGACCGTCAAGCGCTGGCAGGACGAGGGCCTCTACGAGGCCGTGCAGTCCGCGCGCGCCTCGGCGCCGCTCTACACCTTCCATGACGGCCCGCCGTACGCCAACGGATCGATCCACCTTGGCCACCTCCTCAACAAGGTGCTGAAGGACATCGTGGTCCGCTCACGCCTGATGGAGGGGATGCGGGTGCCCTACGTGCCCGGCTGGGATTGCCACGGCCTGCCCATCGAGCACAAGGTGGTCACGGACATGAACGAGAAGGGCAAGCTCCAGAAGGTCATGGAGCTTCCCGACGACCAGCGCCGCATGGTGATCCGCCGCGAGTGCCAGGGCTATGCCGAGAAGTTCGTCAAGCTCCAGGCCGGGCAGATGCAGCGGCTGCTGACGCTCGCCGACTATGCCAACCCGTACCTCACCATGAAGCCCGCCTTCGAGGGTGCGGTGATCGAGGACTTCGCGGAGCTGGTGGAGCAGGGGCTGGTCTACCGCGCGCTCAAGCCGGTGCACTGGTCCATCGCGAATCGCACGGCGCTCGCCGAGGCGGAGCTCGAGTACGAGGACCGTCAGGATCTCTCCGTCTACGTGGACTTCGAGGCCGCCGACCGCGAGGCCGTGGAGAAGGCCTTCGGCGCCGAGCTCGACTGCACGCCGAGCTTCACCATCTGGACCACCACGCCGTGGACGCTCCCGGCGAACCTGGCCATCGCCGTGCACCCCGACTACCGCTACGCGGTGGTGGAGGTGGACGGGAACCTGGCCATCATGGCAAGCGACCTGGTGGCCAAGGTCACCAAGCTCGCGGGCAGCGAGAAGGTGCGCATCGTGGCAGAGGCGAATGGTGCGAAGCTCCTGGGCCTGAAGTACCGCCACCCGTTCTGCGAGCGCGAGGGGCGCGTGGTGGCCGCGGACTACGTGACGCTCGAGGACGGCACCGGACTCGTGCACACGGCCCCGGGCCACGGCACCGAGGACTATCGCACGGGTCTCAAGGAAGGCCTGGAGACCTACTGCCCGGTGCGCGACGACGGCACCTACGACGACACCGTGCCGGCGTGGCTGCGCGGCAAGAGCGTCTGGGACGCCAACAAGGAGGTCACCGAGCACCTCCGCCAGAGCGGCCACCTGTACCACGACCACGTCTTCACGCACTCGTACCCGCACGACTGGCGTTCCAAGACGCCGGTGATCTTCCGCGCCACCGAGCAGTGGTTCATCGGCGTCGACCGCGCCACCAAGCGCGACGGCAAGAGCCTGCGCGCGCTGGCGCTCGACGCCACCGGCAAGGACGCCGCGCAGGGCGGCGTGGACTTCGTGCCTGCGTGGGGCCGCAACCGCATGCGCGGCATGCTGGAGAGCCGACCCGACTGGTGCATCAGCCGCCAGCGCGCGTGGGGCCTGCCGATCCCGGCATTCCGCACGGAATCCGGCGAGGTGCTCCTGACGCCCGCCACCGTGCGCGCCATCGCCAAGCGCTTCCGCGAGAAGGGCAGCGACGCGTGGTTCACCGAGGGACCGGCGGAGCTCCTTTCGCACTGGAACGCCGCGACCGATCCGGACGCGCCGAAGGGCGTGGACGTGGCGAAGCTTGCCAAGCTCTACGACATCTTCGACGTGTGGTTCGAGTCCGGTTCGAGCTGGAACGCCGTGCTGCGTGAGCGTGGACTGGGCTGCCCGGCCGACCTCTACCTGGAAGGCTCCGACCAGCACCGTGGCTGGTTCCAGCTGAGCCTGCTGCCGGCGCTCGGCGCCACCGGCAAGCCGCCCTTCAAGGCGCTCGTGACCCACGGGTTCATCGTGGACAAGGACGGCAAGAAAATGTCGAAGTCGATCGGCAACACGATCGAGGTCGAGGATCTCCTGAAGCAGGTGGGTGCGGAGGTCTGCCGTTGGTGGGTGTCGAGCGTTCCCTACGAGGGCGACATCAAGGTCGACATGTCGTTCTTCACGACCGCCGGCGAGGGCTATCGCAAGATCCGCAACACGCTGCGGTACCTCCTGAGCAATCTGTACGACTACTCACCGGCCGCCGACGAGGCTGCGCAGCTCTCGAAGACAGACCCGAACTCGATCGACGGCTGGGCACTCGGCGAGTTCGCCAAGGTGCAGGCCACGGTGCTCGCCGCGTACCGCGCATCCGACTTCCGGGCCGCGCACGTGGCGCTCTTCGACTTCTGCAACGCCACGCTGAGCGCCGAGTGGTTTGCGGCTACCAAGGATCGTCTGTACTGCGACCGCGCGGACGGCACGCGCCGACGCGCAACGCAGCGCGCCATGAATGCCGTTGCCGAGGGTTTGATCCGCATGCTTGCCCCAGTGCTTCCGCACACGGCTGACGAAGCCTGGCGTGCGCTCAAGGGCGCGGATGCAAAGAACGTTGTCTTCGAGCAGCATGTCCCGATCACTTTCGCCGCCGCCGCTGGTTGGCCGGCAGTCTTTGCAGCGCGCGAATCCGCCATGAGGGCGCTCGAGGAAGCAAAGTCACAAGGCATCGAGAATTCCCTCGACGCCGGTCTGGTGATCCCAGACGCGGACGGCACCCTGAGGCCATTCGCTGCAGAGCTGGCCGACCTGATGGGCGTCAGCCGTGTGACGCTCGATCCTGCCGCAAAGCGTGTCTCAGTCACCGACCTCCGCGAAGAACCCCGCTGCGAACGCAGCCGCAAGCGCGACGGCACCGTGCGCGAGCGCGCAGATGGTGGACTACTCAGCGACCGAGATGCCGAAGCAGTTGGTCAGTGAACAGACGTGATGCCGGCGGTCGAAGTGAGTTGAGTCGTTGACCGCCCCCTCCGTTGCGCGCGGGACCCTCGGACGCGGACGGCTGCGCTCCACAAGGTTCCGCTTAGCCTCGGGCGAAACTGTTCGTCCGGTTGGCACCCACGGGGCGTACGTCCAACTGCCGGACTTCTCAGTTTCACACGCCGCTTACCGAGGATCCCGTGCTCACTGCGGGGGCTCGAACACGGAAGGCACGTGGAAACCAGGGACTGGAACCCGTTCCCCTGGCTGCAGGTGGCCAGGAAAGATTTTTCGGGCGTAGCGCAGTCAGAACGGCGTTTTTTCACTCACGATGAAAATCTAAAAAATGCATGATGCGTGTGGGTGGGAAATTTCGCTCTCGTGGGTGGAGCGGGGCATCAACCGCCGGTGAAGCCGGCAACTGATGAACGCCACCCAGAAAATGATTGCCCCGGTGGGGCAAACGTCAGGAATAACCGCGCCGACGGTCTCGGCTTTGTACCGCCCACACAGGAGTGTGGGCACAACCGGGCGAGAGCCCAGCATGGAGTTTCAGATGCGAAACAAGACTTTCATTTCTTCGATGGTTGGTGTTGCTGCGGCCGTGGCCATGGCGGGTTCGGCAAGCGCGTCGGTGGTCAATGCATCCTCAGCGATGTTCGATTACACGACCTTGGAAGGTTACGGTGTGGCAACGTCGGCGGTCTTCAACATGAGTGGTACCGGGTGGGCCGGTTGGTCGGTTCCGGCTGGCAAGGTCGTCCTGGGCGCCAAGGTCACCGCGTTCGGCGGGGGCGCCCTCTCCGTTTCGGCTCCTGGCATGCCGAGCACCGCCTATCCGCACTACACCTATGGCTCGGGTGAGTATGGCTGGGTGATCCAGAACGGCGGAACCGCGCAGCAGGTCCAGATGGAGCTTTACTACGCGGATGCCATGGAGGGGTACACCATCACCAAGAGCCCCCAATTGAACTACAGCAGCAACGGTTGGGGCGGTTGGTCCGCTCCGGCGGGCCATGTCGTGGTCGGTGGTGGCTATCAGTTCCTCAACGGCGGCGTGGCTGGTGTTTCGAACATCGGGACGCCCGGCTCGTCGTGGCCGCACTACACCTTCGGTAGCGATGCGGGCTGGGTCGTGCAGGCGGGCGGCATCGGTGGGCCGGCTCACGTGTACGCGATCTCGTTCGTCCCCGCCCCCAGCGCCCTTGCGCTCCTCGGCGCAGCCGGCCTCGTCGGCGCCCGCCGCCGTCGCGCCTGACCTTCACTTTGCACTCCACGCTGGCTCCGGCCAGTGTCCACACTCCACGCCCCCATGCGCACCCGCGCCTGGGGGCGCGTGTGCGTTGGTGCGCTTCAACAACCGCAGTCTGTTGATCTCCACCAACGCATCCTGGCCGCAGGCGCCGGAGAGGACAGGGCCGCGCTCAGCGGCCGTCCTCGTCGGGCGGATGCGGGCCAGTACGCGGGCGTGATGTCTGCCATCGAAGTGAGTTCAGTCGTCCACCGCCCCCTCCGTTGCGCGCGGGACCCTCGGACGCGGACGGCTGCGCTCCACAAGGTTCCGCTTCGCCTCGGGCGAAACTATTCGTCCGGTTGGCACCCACGGGGCGTACGTCCAGCTGCCGGACTTCTCAGTTTCACACGCCGCTTACCGAGGATCCCGTGCTCACTGCGGGGGCTCGCACACGGAAGGCGCGTGCGTACCAGGGACTGGAACCTGTTCCTGTGGCTGCAGGCGGCCAGGGACAATTTTCGGGCGTAGCGCAGTCAGAACGGCGCTTTTTCACTCACGATGAAAATCTCAAAAAGTGCATGATGGTTGGGGGGGGGATTCGTTCTTGTTTGCGGAGTGCGACATCAACCGCCGGTGAAGCCGGCAACTGATGAACGCAACCCAGGAATCGATTGCTCCGGTGGGGCAAACGTGTGTCACAACCGCGCCGACGGTTTCGGCATTGTCACGTCTACACGGGAGTGTGGACCAAATGGGCGAAAGCCCCTTAAGGAAGTTCACATGAGCAATCAGATCTTCATCGCTTTGATCGGAGTCGCGGTATCAGTTTCGGCTGCTTCTGCTGACGTCACCACTACCCTCAACCTTGCGAATGCCCGGGCTAGTGTCGGCACTGGTGCTACTGTGGCCACTAACCAGACCGTTGGCGGGCGAAGCGGCGTATGGACGCTCGATCGCGGTTCCGATCCGTTGAGTTATGCAAATGTATGGGGATACGCAGGATCCGACTATGCGTCCTACTCGAATTTCGGCATGCAGTCTTCGGCGTATCAAGGCTCCTACCCGAGTGGATGGGCAAACGGCGGCGGCGCCTTGCTTGCGGATGTGGTCGGCGCCGGCTTCGACTACTACATCAACAGCGGGTCCTTCAGTGGCGGAATTCGACTGTCGATGTACGTTTATAGTCCTGCATCAGCTCCTGGCGACGAGGGTTACCTCCAGTTTGATCTGGGCTCCTTGCTGCCTGGACAGTCCGCGGGCCAGTGGTACTCCACAGGTAACTATCTCGCGGCAGGATCGGCAATCAATGGCGCGTTCTATGGAACCGCATACGGCACTTCAGCGTTCTCGGGTCAGAAGACGTTCCAGGAGATCTTGGGCCTTCTGGGTGGTTGGCACGTCTATGGGATCGGCATCATTAACGACACCGGCAACGTGATCTCGATCGACAATTTCGCCGTCACTAGCGTCCCCGCCCCCGGCGCACTCGCGCTGCTCGGCGTTGCTGGCCTCGCCAGTGGCCGTCGCCGTCGCGCCTGACATCACTCTGCAATCCACGTTGGCTTCGGCCAGTGTCCACACTCCACGCCCCCATGCGCACCCGCGCCTGGGGGCGCGTGTGCGTTGGCGTTCATGCCTTCGTGCCAGCATTCGCAGGTACAATCGGCGCTATGCCGTCTGCTCGCAATGACCGCAGCCAATGGCCGATTCACGTTGGCCCTTTGCATGACCCGGAAGCTGGCCGGCGAGACATGGCATATTGGATGTCGCGCCCGGCCGAGGAGCGAATGGCAGAACTTGACCGCTTGCGAGAGGAGCATGATGGCCCACAACCAAGACTGGCTCGAGTGGCTGTTGTCATTGAACGCCAACGGCGCTGAATACGTGATCGTCGGCGGCGTTGCCTTGGCGCATCACGGATTTCCGCGTTACACGGGTGACATCGATGTACTCATTCATGCCACACCGGAGAATGCTGCGCGCGTCATGCAAGCGCTCAAAGATTTCGGTTTCGGATCGTTGAGCATTTCGCAAGACGATCTTTCGCGAAAGGATCGCGTGATTCAATTGGGTTTCCCGCCTGGGCGAATTGATGTCCTAACGTCCATTGACGGCGTCTCGTGGGATGAAGTGCGCGCCCATTGCGAGCCGGGGAACTACGCTGGCGCGGCAACTCACTACATCTCGCGGGCTGACCTCATCCGCAACAAGCGAGCCTCGGGACGCCCGCAGGACATTGCCGACGCAGCGCGCCTCGAGCAGCCCTAGCCGCTGGCTCTGGCCAGCGTCCACACTCCACGCCCCCATGCGCACCCGCGCTTGGGGGCGTGTGTGCGTTGGCGCACGCCAACATCCGCAGTCTGGTGATTTCCGCCATCACAACCTGGCCGCAGGCGCCAGAGAGGACAGGGCCGCGCTCAGCGGCCGTCCTCGTAAGGCGAATGCGGGCCGTTACGGGGGCGTAATGCCACAGCGCAGGCCAGCACGCAGCCGTGATGCATTCGCGCCGTCGCACCGAAATGACGGATCAGCTCGCCTTCGAGCCCGGCTTCACCGGCTTGTCGACCGTCAAGACAATGACGTCGCGCGCGTCCGGGCCGTCCTTCAGGTCGCTGGCTGCCAACACCATGCCTTGGCTGACTTCCCCGCGCAGCATGCGGGGCTCCAGGTTGGCGACGATGATCACCTGCTTGCCGACGAGCTGCTCCGGCGCGTACCAGGCCTTGATGCCGGCGCAGACCTGGCGGCCGCTGGGCGTGCCGTCATCGAGCGTGAGCTTCAGGAGCTTGTCGGCGTTCGGATGAGGCTCGGCCTTCATCACGGTGGCCACGCGGAGGTCGAGCTTGGCGAACAGGTCGTAGGCGATGTTCGGCAGGGCGTCGGTGGCGGCGGCTGCAGCGGGGGCGGCGGCGGGCGTGGGAGTCGGCGTGGGAGCGGGAGTGTTCATCGGCGGTCCTTGACTGGCTGGGAGTTCGTTGCCTGCCGCTGCGGCGGCGGGCGCATGCCCGGTCACAGCGGCGGTGCGTCGGAGCCCATCGGCCGATCGGGGCCCTGCGGGTTCTTCACCACGTATCCATTGCGCTTCACCATCGCGTCCTTGCCGAAGACCTGCTTCCACTCCAGGCGCGGCTCGTCCTGCGTCATGGCGCCGCGCAGTGCGCCGGCCGACTCCATGGCGCGGAAGTCCTCGAGCGTGAGCGGCTTGACCTCGTTGATCCGGACCACGAGCACGGCGAGCTTGGTGGGCACCGCAACGGCGATGATGCGGTCGGCGTCGGGCAGGGTGGTGACGGGGTTCTCGGTGGGCAGCGAGACGGCCTTGGCCATCACGGCCTTCAGCGCATCCACGTCCTGGCCGGACTTGGGCATGGTTCCGGGGAACCGCATGCCGTACTGGCGAAGCACGGCAGGGTCGGCCAGGTGAATGCTCGGGGCCTTCTCGACGGCAACGCCGTACTCCTTGGCCACGGAATCCAGCCCGTCCTTCTTGGCCTTCTCGGCGATCTCGTTCGCCTTGGCGGCGAGCACGTCGTAGCGGGCCTGCGCGGTCGCGTCACGGACGACCGCCTCGCGGACCTCGTCCATCGAAGCGGGATCGTGCGCGGCCTGCGCCTCGGTGACGCGCCAGACGATCAGGTCGTCCGAAGGCGTCGACATCAGCGGGCCCACGACCCCGGCCTGGACCGGCAGGCGGCCGTCTGCCTTGAAGTCGCGGAGGTCCTTGATGATCTGACCGATGCGCATCGGCTGGCCGAATTCCTGCGTGGCGGCCTTGCCGAGGAAGGCGTTGTTGTCGACGTCGGCCGAGGTGAACCACGTGTCCCCGGAGTTCGACACGGCAGGAGCCGTGATGGAGAACTTCTGCGCAAGGTCCGCGGAGAGGGCGGACAGCGGCGGCATCTTCGACTTCCAGTCGGCCGGCAGCTTCGCCAGCCCGTTCTCCGTCGGGATGTCCTTCATGGCCGCGCGCGTCCAGTCGCGCACCGCCGCGCCCACGCGCTCCATGCGATCCTTGAGCAGGCGGCGCTCGACCGCCTCGCGCACCTTGGGTGCGTAGGCGTCGAAGCTCGGGGCCGGCTTGTCAGGCGCGAGGTCGGCGGTCGGCACGCCGAAAGCGCCCGGATTCTTGCGGAATTCCTTGCGGAGCTCCACGGCGCCCAGGGCAGGGTCCTGTGCCATGCTGCGGATCACGTCGCCGGCGGGGACCGTCAGCCACTCGATGTGGACGCGGTCGGGGTACTTGTAGCCGATGCCGGCAGGGCCGGCACCGAGCAGGCTCGACTTGCCCTTCTCAAAGGTGGCAACGAGGCTGTCCGGCGTGGGCGATGCCGCAATGACCGTGCTCCCCACCGTGTTGGCGTCGATCGGCACCACGTCCGCGGAGACATCGGTGAGGAGTTCGCGGGCGGAGATGCGGGCGCGCGCCTCGGAGATGCGTCCGGCGCTGAGGTTCAGGCTGATGAGGCGCTGCACGCCGCGGAGGTTGGCGAGCGTCTTGAGCACCACCTGCGGCTGCTGGCGGGCGCTGGCGCAGAGGCGGCCGAGCAGTTCGTCGGGCGTCACCTTCGCCTGCATGGCGGCGGACTCGAGGTATGCGCGGCCGTCGGCCACGCCGCCCACCATGCCGGCATCCGTGGCTTCCTTCACGAGGAGCCACCAATGGTCGGCGTTCTTCGCCACATCAAGCTGGGTCAGCATCTGGTCCCGGAGCATTTCCAGGACCGCCAGCTCGCCGCGCACCTCTTCCAGCTCGCCGAGCGTGAGCTTGCCGCCGTCGGTGGTGGTTGCCCAGACAGTGGACGGATTGGCGTTCATCCGGCTGCACTGCGTGACCGCGGTGGGGGCGAGGAAGACCACCAGGAGCAGCATGCTCACGACGGCGAGGATCTGCTTGTTGTAGTTCTGCAGGTGCTTGATCATGGATGAGCGGGGGAGTCTACGGGAAACGGCCAAAAAGGGCCGAAGCGCACCAGTGACGGCGCGCTTCGGTGATGAGGGCTCTTGGAGTCCTCGAACGTCGTGTGTCTCGTCCGGAGACCGGGCGGGACCCCACCGCGATCAGCGGTAGAACTCGACGATGAGGTTGGTGTTGACGTCGAACGGGATCTGGTCCGAGGTCGGCATGGCGAGGACCTTGGCGCGGAGCTCGGCGGGATTCACTTCGATCCAGCCGGGCACCTGGTGGCCCTGGAGGCTCTCCATCTGCTCGCGGCAGACCTTGTGGAGCTTCTCCTTGACGGTGATCACGTCGCCCACCCTGAGCTGGTAGCTCGGGCGGTCGACCTTGGCGCCGTTGACGCGGATGCTGCCGTGGGCGACGAGCTGGCGCGCGGCCCAGATGGAGCGCACGAAGCCCGCGCGGCGGACGACGTTGTCGAGGCGACGCTCGAGGAGCTGCAGGAGCACCTCACCGGTGTTGCCCTTGGTGGCGCCGGCGGTCTCCATGTAGCCGCGGAACTGGCGCTCCATCACGTTGTAGTGGTAGCGAAGCTTCTGCTTCTCGTCCTTGCGGATGCCGTAGGGCTTGGCGCGCTTGCCGCGCAGGCCGTGCGGCCCGGGGGGCGTCAGCGCGCGCTTGGAGGTGTGCTTCGGGAGATCGGCGATCGGAACGCCGACCTTCCGGGAGAGCTTGACCTTGGGGCCGAGATAGCGAGCCATTCGTAGTCCTGAATTCCTTCGGGTGTGTGCCGGACGGCATGTCCGGCCGACCCTTCCGCGCCAGCGGAGGGGAACGGGGAAGTAGACCACAACGGGTCGATTTACGCAACGGTCCGGGCGTTTCCCGAGTGCCGGGATTCTCGGACGCTTCAGTACGACCGGCGCTCGTCGCCGCGGCGCCAGTTGAGGAAGGCGTTGTTGAGCACCTGGAGGCCGCCCGGGGTGGGGTAGTCACCCGTGAAGTACCAGTCTCCCGTGAAACGCGGCATGGCCGCGCGCAGCCCCTCCACCGACTGGTAGATCACGTCGAGGCGCCCGCGCCAGGCAAGGCCCGGGGTGCGGATCAGTTCCGACACCTTGGCGCTGAGCTCGTCCAGGGTGAAAGGCTCGTACAGGGCGCGCACTTCGTTGCGCATCCGGTCCGCGGGCTGGCTGGCCTGTGCCAGGCATCGCTCCTCGACGCGTTCGACGACCGAGGTCATTCCGCGCTCGGTGAGGAGGGCGATGGCCGCCTCGAAGGCGATGAAGCGGCCGAGCTGGCTCATGTCGATGCCGTAGCAGTCGGGGTACAGGATCGGCGGTGCGCTGCTGGCGACGATGATCCGTGCCGGCTCGAGCCGCGCAAGCATGGTGACGATCGATTCTCGGAGCGTGGTGCCGCGGACGATGGAGTCGTCGATCACCACGAGCGTGTCGCCCGGGTTCACGGTGCCGCGCGTGATGTCGTAGACGTGGCTGACCAGGTCCTTGCGTGCGGCGTCCG
Source organism: Phycisphaerales bacterium (assembly GCA_044233905.1). GTDB lineage: Bacteria > Planctomycetota > Phycisphaerae > Phycisphaerales > SM1A02 > UBA966. The sequence continues at coordinate 14,223 of JBIIJH010000012.1, read as the reverse complement.
AGGTGATGAACGTCCGCAGCTTCTGGTCCTTGGTGGCAACCTTTTCCGCACGGATACGAGGGTGCACGAGTCGCTTGACGTCTTCTTCCGTGGCCTTGCCGGCGCGCACCAGGTCCCACAGCTGCCCGGCGGCGCGTTCGGCCACCAGGCGCTCCAGTTCCTGCAGCAGTCCCAGGTACGCGGTTTCGCTGGTGTTGGGGATGAAGCCGAAGACGGTGCGGTCGACGTTCCAGTCCACGGCATCAAGGACCCGCCGGGCGAGGTTGCGGCCGAGCGCCTTGCGTTCCTCGTAGATGTCCGGGTCGTTGCCGCGGCTGAAGTAGATGCGCTCGAAGGTGCACTGCCGCTCGGGCGCGGTGGGGAGCACCTGCTCGAGCATCACGCGACCGTCCGCCTTCATGATGAGGGCGTGGCCGGGCGTGAGTTCCTGCACGTCCGCGGGGCGAACGCCGAAGACCGCGGCCAGCGCCGGGCGCTCGCTTGCCACTGCGATCGCCTCGGGGGTCTCGAGCCAGAATGCGGGGCGGATGCCATTGCCGTCGCGGAGGACGAACGCATCGCCGTTGCCGACGATGCCGCCCAGGACGTAGCCGCCGTCGAAGCCCTCGGTGGCGTTGCGCAGGACGCGCGCGATGTCCATCTCCGTGGAGATGACGGATGCGAGGTCGCGGCCCTCGAGGTTCCGGAAGCTGCCGGGGCCGGCGGTGGAGGCCAGGAACTCATGCTCGCGGTCGATGAAGTGCCCGATCTTCTCGAGGATCACGCCGGTGTCGGCGTCGCCGACCGGGTTGATGCCGATCTGCACCAGCCGCCGGAACAGGTCCCGCGAGTTGGTCAGGTTGAAGTTGCCGGCGAGCATCAGGTTGCGGCTCGTCACGTTGCTGCGGCGCAGGTACGGATGGCAGAGTTCGCTGCCGGAACCCGAGTGCGTGCCGTAGCGGAGGTGGCCGATCATCACCTCGCCGAGGTACGGGATGCGACGCTTGAGCTCCGTGGGGTGGAGGCGACGCAGGTCCTCGGGTGCCAGCTCGTTGGCCGGCCCCATGGCCTCGGCGAAGATCCGCTCGATCGGCGATCGCTTCGCCGAGCGCATGCGGTCGATGAACGGCTCGCCTGCCGGCATGTCGCGCTTCACCACGCCGATGCCGGCGCCGTCCTGCCCGCGGTTGTGCTGCTTCTCCATCAGGAGGTAGAGCCGGCGCATGGCCCACAGCGGGTCGCCAAGCTCCGATTGGAACCACTCGATCGGCTTCTTCAGCCGGATCATTGCAAGGCCGCATTCGTGGGTCAGGCGGTCGCTCATGTGGTGGTTCGGGGGAGGGAAGCGTAGTCGGCTTGCCCTTCCTCTGGGCCCAACAGACCCGGGGCTGAATGTAACAGGCCCCCGCGGATGGTCGGGGGACCGGGTGGTTCAGGGATCGAGCGCGATTCACCACCGTCGGCGGGCGGTCCGCAGGCCGGAGATACCCAGCAGCACGATCGTCGCGGGTGCCGGAACAATCGACATGCGCGCGGTGAGCCAGCTTTCGGTCGCCCCTCCGGTCGGAGGCGCGTCGATCGTCGCAGTCAGCGTGTACCAGCCGGCGACGAGCGATCCCGAAACGTCGAATGCACCGCTGCCCGCCATCTGCCAGACGGTTGCCTCCGCGGAGTCGCTCAGTCGGAACGTGACCGTGCTTGGTCCTTGCACTGCCCATTGCGAGTTCCCGACGATGGAGTAGGTGTTTGGATCGATGACTTGAAACGTGTAGACGAACGAGGTCGACGAGCCGTACCCGACGATTGGCTGGCCACCGCCGCCGTGGCCGCCTCCCTGTGCCACCATCAGGAGCGTTGCACCACCATCCGCCGTGATCTCGGACTCCTGACCGACCAACCCGCCGTGAGTCCAAGAAAAGAATTCACCGTAGGGAAGCAGCGTGTCGGTCGAGCTGCTCCAGTTGACCTCCTCGGGAGGAATGCCGCCTGAGGAAGGCCTCCATACACCGTGGAAGGACTGCGTTGATTGTCGGGAGACCGGCGAGGCATCGGCCTCGACCTGCGATGCCGTCAAGGCAGTCACGATCGGCAGCAAGGCGAGCGCCAATCGGATGGTTGGCTGGATGTGATGTTCACGTGCGGTTGCGTGGGGAATTTCCATTGGAACTGCACGCTACGCCTGCAGTTCCGCCGCATCACCACGGCAGAATCCTTGATCTGCGCCCATCCGGCGGCGAGTCTGGTGGCGCGCGCGTCAGCCGCCGAACAGCGTGGCGTGGTGCAGGCGCTCCGCGGGTGCGAGCGTGGACGTCGGTACGTGCTGGCCCGAGATCTGGAGCCGCGTGTGCAGCTCCGGCGCGCGTTCCGCGTAGAGGCCTTCCACGAGCCGCGGGCAGTTGCACTGCCGGCTGAGGTGGAGGAGGACGAGCGCGCTGAGCGGCTGCACGCGGTCGACGGCGCGCGCCACGTCCAGCGCCTCCGCGTTCGAGAGGTGGCCGCGTCCGCCCATGATGCGGTCGATCAGGTACGGCGAGCGGCCCGAGGCGCGCTGCATGGCGGGGTCGTAGTTGCTCTCGAGGAGGAGCACGTCCGCGCCCGCGAGGAACTCGACGAGCTTCGGTGACGCGCGGCCGCAGTCCGTGGCGTGCGCGGCGCAGCGGTTGCCCACCGAGATGCGGAAGGCCGTGGAGCCGAGCGAGTCGTGCGGCATGATGCACGGGTCGAAATGGATTCCGGCGCGGTCGAAGGCACCGTCGAACTCGTCGATCCACGTGTGGTCGTAGCCCATGCCGCGGACGGTCTCCGCATGGCGGGCGCGCACCAGGAGCCGCGGTCCGGTGAGGCCGCCGACCGCCTTCTTCCAGCCGGAATTCAGGTGATCGGTGTCCGGGTGCGTGAGCACCACGGCACGCACCGAGGCAGGGGCCATGCCGCAGAGCTCCATGCGCCGGCGGGTCTCGCGCGGGCTGAAACCGATGTCCACCAGCACGATGCCGTCCGGCCCCTCGACCGCGACGCAGTTGCCGGAGCTTCCGGAGCCCAGGACGACGAGGCGCAGGGGTTGCTCGGGGGTGCGTGGCATGGTGCGGGGCTGGGCTCGGGCTTGGGCTCGGGCCCGGGGGCGCTGGCGTCAGTCGACGTCGATCGCCGCGTGGCCGCGGCGCGCGCGGCCGGTGCCGTGGCAGATGCCGCGCTTGGAAGCGCGGATGAAGGCGATGTACTCGTCCACCACCGGATCGCCGGCGCGGGCTTCCAGGAGCGGCATCGCCTGCTGCGGCGCACAGCCGGAGCGGTAGAGCGTCTTGAAGACCCAGCGCGTGGTCTCGATGGTCTCGCGCGAGGCACCCGAGCGACGCAGGCCGATCAGGTTGACGCTGGCGGCCACATCGATGGACGTGCAGATGAACCACGGCGGCAGGGCGTTGGTGACGCCCGAACATCCGCTGATGAACGAGCCGCGCCCCGCACGCGCGAACTGGTGCATGGCGGCCAGGCCGCCGATGATCACCTTGTCCGCCACTTCCACGTGGCCGCCGAGCACGGAGCCCGAGCCGATGATGCAGTTGTTCCCCACCACGCCGTCGTGGCCGAGGTGGGTGTTCGTCATCCAGAGGTTGCCGTCGCCGATGCGCGTGGGATCGGCGGTCTTGCCGCGGTGCACGGTGGTGCCCTCGCGGAAGACGTTGCGGTTGCCGATGACGCAGCCGGCGCCGGCCTTCTGCGGGTCGAAGCCGATGTCCTGCGGCGCGAAGCCCAGGGAGACGTTCGGGTAGAGGACGTTTCCGTCGCCCAGGGTGATGGGGCCGTTGACGATGGCGTTGGCCACCAGGGTGCAGCCGGCGCCGATGCGGACCGGTCCCACGGTGCCGAGCACCACGCAGCCCGGCCCGATGGTGGTTCCGGGGCCGATCTCGACGTCGCCCTCGATGACGGCGGTGCGGTGGACGGTGGCGTCCGGGTGGACGCGGGCGCCCGCAGGGGCAACGGGCGTGGAAGACGTCATGGACCGCAGTGTAGGCATGCCCGTGGCGGCTAGGCTTGGGGTCGATGGACCGGAGCAACCAGCCATTCGAGGTCGAGCGGCTTGGCCGCATGGCCTACGCGGACGCGCTTTCCCTGCAGCGTGATCGGCATGCTGCGCTCGTGGAAGGGCGGGCCCAGGGCGTTCCGCACCGGGTGCTCTTGGTCGAGCATCCGCCGGTGGTGACGGTCACGCGACGACAGGGCGCGCGCGAGCATGTGCTGGCGGACGAGGCGCTGCTTCGGACGTCCGGCGTCGAGCTCGTGGACACCGACCGCGGCGGCGACGTGACGTACCACGGGCCGGGGCAGGCGATCGTCTATCCGATCGTCGACCTGCAGCGACTGGGGCTCGGGGTCCACGCCTACATCCGTGCGCTCGAGGAAGCGGCCATCCGCACCTGTGCTGCATGGGGCATCCCGTGCCACCGGCAGAAGGGCGCCACCGGCGTCTGGACGGGGAACGAGGGCGATGCGGACGACGCCACGCGCAAGATCGCCGCCATCGGCGTGCGCGTCTCGCGTTCATGCACGCTTCACGGGATGGCGCTCAACGTCGAGCCGCAGCTCGGGCATTTCGGGCTGATCGTGCCGTGCGGGCTCCATGGCCGCATCGTGACGAGCATGCGCGCCGAGATCGGCGATGCATGCCCATCGTTTGCGGAGGCATCCGAACGGCTGGCAACGGAGACGGTGAACGCGCTGCGCGCGGCATCCGCGGCGGTCACTCGTCCTTCAGCGAAAGCTCCTTGAGGAGCTCCGGCGTCAGGTCAATGGTCTCGGGGTAGTGCAGGAAGGTGCGCAGCTGCACCTGCAGCATGGCATCCGCCACGTTGCCGCTCTCGAAGGCCTGGCTGGTGGGCAGGAAGCGAAGCACCAGGTCGACCTTGCTGCGGTCGGCGATGACGTCGACGGCGGCGGTCATCTCGCGGTAGGCCTTCTCGACCTGCTCGGCCTGGAGCTTGGAGAGCTTCTCCGTCATCTCCTTGCGCCAGCCCTCGACTTCCTTGAAGAACCCTTCCACCTCGGCGCGGCCGGCGTCGAAGCCGGGGGCCTTCGGGTCGAGGTCCTTGTACTTGGTCTCGAGCTCGGTGTAGCGCTTGCGGAACTCCTCGTCCTTGGCCTTGGCGGTCTCCTCGAGGCGCTTGCGCTCCTCGTCGAAGCGCTCGCTGCGGAGGAGGAGCTTCATGATCTTGTTGGTGTTCACCGCACCGAGCGACCACACCTTGGCGGTGGGCTGCTCGCCGAAGGCGATGCGGCCCTCGGAGTTGCGCAGGGTGATGTTCGAGTCCTTGCCGGTCAGGATCACCGCGTCGGCGGGGCCGAGGTCGGAGGCGACCGTGGCGGCGGTGGCCACGGCGTGGCGCTCGGTGCCGCGCATGAAGGTGGCGGCCGCGAGGCAGGCGATGGCCGTGTAGAGGACGACGCGTTCGGTGGTGCGCATGGTTGTGGTGTGGGTCCGGGACCCGGCTCGTTCGCCCCGATCAGTCACCCTGATCGAGGATGGCCATGAAGGCCTCCTGCGGGATCGACACGGTGCCGATCTGCTTCATTCGCTTCTTGCCCGCCTTCTGCTTCTCGAGGAGCTTGCGCTTTCGGCTGACGTCGCCGCCGTAGCACTTGGCGATGACGTTCTTGCGCATGCTCTTGATGCTCTCGCGGGCGATGATCTTGCCGCCGATCGCCGCCTGCAGCGGGATCTCGAACTGGTGGCGGTCGATCTGCTCCTTGAGCTTCTGGAGGATCTGGCGGCTGCGCTGCTCGGCGAAGTCGCGGTGGCAGATGAGGGCCAGCGCCTCGACGGCATCGCCGTTGACGAGGATCTGCACCTTCACGAGGTTGTCCTGGCGATACGAGGTGATCTCGTAGTCCATGGTGCCGTAGCCGCGGGTCACGCTCTTCAGCTTGTCGTAGAAGTCGTAGATGATCTCGGCGAGCGGCAGCTCGTAGACCAGCATCTGCCGGTCTTCGCCGATGGCCACCTGGCTCTGGAAGAGGCCGCGACGGTTGTCGCAGAGCTTCATCAGGTCGCCGATGTTGTCGTTGGGGCAGATGATCTCGATCTTGACGATCGGCTCGCGGATCTCCTGCACGATGCCCATGTCGGGGAGATCGGCCGGGTTGTGGATCTCGACGAGCTCACCGTCTGACTTCAGCACCTGGTAGCTGACCGTCGGCGCGGTCTGGACGATGCTGACGTTGCCCTCGCGCTCGAGGCGCTCCTGCACGATGTCCATGTGCAGCAGCCCCAGGAACCCGCAGCGGAAGCCGAAGCCGAGTGCCTCGGAGTGCTGGGTCTCGTAGGTGAAGCTGGCGTCGTTGATGTGGAGCTTCTCGATGGCCTCGCGGAGGCTCTCGAAGTCCGCGCGCTTGCCCGTGCCTTCCTCGTCGGTGGCGGGGTAGAAGTCGCAGAACACCATCTGGCGGGGCTCTTCGTAGCCGGGCAGCGCCTCGGTGGCCGGATCGTTCTCGAGGGTGACCGTGTCGCCGACGCGGACGTCGGCCAGGCTGCGGATGCTGGCGCAGAGGTAACCCACCTGCGCGAAGCCCAGTTCCTTCATCTTCTGCGGGAACGGCGTGTTGCGGCCGAGGTCGGTGACGCTGAAGGTACGCCCGGTTCCCATCATGCGGATCTTGTCGCCGGCGCGGATCTTGCCGTCGAAGACGCGGATGTAGACCACCACGCCGCGGTAGTCGTCGTACTTGCAGTCGAAGACCAGGGCGCGCAGCTGGTTCATCCGCTGGGCGGGCGGGGCGGGCAGGCGCTCCACGATCCGGTCGAGGAGCTCGTTGATGCCCTTGCCGCTCTTGGCGCTGACCTGCAGGCAGTCCTCGGCGGGGAGGCCGAAGACCTGCTCCACCTCCATCGCAACCTTGTCGGGGTTGGCCGCGGGAAGGTCGATCTTGTTGATCACCGGGATCAGGGTGAGGTCGTTGGAGACCGCCAGGTACGCGTTGGCCACGGTCTGCGCCTGGACGCCCTGGGTGCTGTCCACCACCAGCACGGCGCCTTCGCATGCCTTCAGCGCGCGGCTCACCTCGTAGGTGAAGTCCACGTGGCCGGGGGTGTCGATGAAGTTGAGCTCGTAGTCCTCGCCCTGGTAGCGGTGGGTCACGGTCACGGCCGAGGCCTTGATGGTGATGCCGCGCTCGCGCTCGAGGTCCATCGAGTCGAGCATCTGCGCGCGCGCCTCACGGTCGCTGACGGCCTTGGTGGCCTGCAGCAGGCGGTCGGCAAGGGTGCTCTTGCCGTGGTCGATGTGGGCGATGATGGAGAAGTTTCGGATGCGCACGGGGGCTTTCGGCGGGCTCGCCGGGGAAAGTCCCCAAGTCTAGCGGGGATCCGGGGTGCCCGAACCGCATTCGGGACACGCGGCGGGGGGTACCGGGCCCAGGGGGTGGCCGCAGCGCAGGCAGGTGGGGTGGCCCTGTGCCGTGAGGGCGATGCGCACGAAGGGGATGTACGTGCGACGCATCGCCGCGGCGAACGCCAGGTGCTGCAGAAACAGGTAGAGCAGGAAGGCGAGCGCCGCGAGCGCCGGCGCGGCCGGGCTCGTGCCGTCCCAGTTCAGCATGACCGCCGCAGGCAGCAGGAAGAGGAGCGGGACCGGGAGCAGGGAGATCCACACGAACGCCACGCACGCGCGCCAGTCGCGGAGCATGCGCAGGTTTGCGTCCCAGTGGAGCTGCGCCTGCTCGCGCAGCGAAAGCCGCAGCGCGGGGTCATGGAAGCGCGGCCACCAGTTCCAGTCAGCCATGGTCCGTGGTCGCGGGCTGCGCCGCGCCGTGCGCGCGCATGTTCGGAGGGACCGTTGCGCCCGTGGCAGCCTGCTTGGTTGCATCGGCAGGCGGCGCCTTGGTGTCCGGAGAGGAAGGCTTCGCGGGCGGAGTGTCTGCTGGTGCGGCCGGTGCGGCCGGCGCGGGCTCTGCCTTGGCGGGATCCGTGGGTGGGTGCGTCATGCGCCCGCCGCGACCTTCAAGGACGAACTGCCCGTTGGCATCGCGCACGCAGCGCACGCTGATCGGATCGATCGCCGGGCTGTCGGGCGCGAGCGTGAGGACATCGCCGTCGGTGTTCCAGATTCCCGAGTGCTGGGTGATGCCCTGCGAGGGTGCGGTGCGCTGCCACTCGTAGCGGCCGTTCTCGAGGACGAGGAGGCTTTCCGAAGCCGCCACCCACGCGCCGAGCATGTCGTCGGCTGGGATGTGCGGCGCGCTTCCCACCTTGCGGAAGTCCTTCATGCCGTCGCGGCGCAGTTCCGTGACGCCATCCTCCTTCTGGAGGTTGACGCGGAAGCGCGTGCCGGCCTTGGCGCGGTACGGCTCCAGGTCGAAGAAGACGTAGTTGCTGCGGCGCCAGGCGCCGAGCTCCACGGGGCGCTTGAAGCGGTCCTGCGAGACCCACAGCCGGTAGGCGCCGTTGGCGTCGAGGCGCATGAGTTCCGTGCCGTTGGTCCACCAGCCGTCGACGGGCTCGGGCTTGGCGGGGTCGAATTCGAGGGGCCGCTCGGGGGTCTTCCCGGAGTTCTGCGCAGCTGCGGGCAGGGTGGTGGCTGCGGCGAGCAGGAAAGCGATGACGAGTGATCGGGAGGTCATCATGGCATCAGCCTATACGTGCCCGCGGAGGCGTTAGATCGCCGTTTGGCAGGAATTGCCGCACGGGCCGGCAGGGTGGTGACGCCATCGGCGGGACGGCCCGGGTGGACCTCCGACGCGGTGGACCTCCGACGCGGTGGACCTGCGACGCGGTGGGCCTCCGACGCGTGCCTCAGTGCCGGATCACCGGCAGGATGACCTTGCGCTCGATGTCCGAGGTGGGCTGGGCCACGAGGTCGTAGCCGTCGCTTCCCACCACGGTGCAGCGGACCAGCTCGCCCGGGGAGAGCTTCTCCCGGGAGAGGACGTAGGTGAGGGCATCGATCTGCGGCGCCTGGTGGTAGCAGCGGCCGGTGTGCAGGATGCCGCCCTCGGTGACACCGGGGGTGGCTCTGCCGGCGGTGCCGCCCGCCGCAGGGCCGTCGATGAGCACGTCGAACTGCACGCGCTGCTCGGCCTGGAAGGCGGCGTTCTCGAAGGCGATCTCCTGCTGCGCGAGCATCAGTTCGCGCTCTCGCTCGGCCTTGATCTCGTCCGGGACGTGGAGCGCGGGGTCTGCGTCCATGGTGCCGGCGGGCGTGCCGTCCTCGGGGGAGTACTTGAAGACGCCCATGGCGTCGAAGCCGAACTCCTGCACGAAGTCGAGCAGTTCCTCATGGTCCTCCTGGGTTTCGCCAGGGAAGCCGGTGATGAACGTGGTGCGGATGGCGATGCCGGGCATCCGCTCGCGGAGCTTCTCGAGGAGCTCCGCCTGCTGCTCCTTGGAGGTGTGGCGCCGCATGGCGGTGAGCATGCGCGTGCTCATGTGCTGGAGCGGCATGTCGATGTACTTCACCACGTGCTCGAGGCCCGCCATGGCATCGATCATCTCGTCGGAGAAGTTCGAGGGGTAGGCGTACATCAGCCGGGCCCAGCCGGTGCCGTGCTCGCGCACCGCACTGTCCACCGCGCGGAGCATGCCCACCAGGCCTTCGCCATAGCCGATGTCGTTGCCGAAGCTCGTGGTGTCCTGGCCGATGAGGTTCAGCTCGAACGCGCCGTCGGCGAGCAGGGCGCGCGCCTCGGAGACGATGGTCTCCACCGGCTTCGAGCGCATCTTGCCGCGGATGGAAGGAATGGTGCAGAACGCGCAGCGCTGGTTGCATCCCTCGCTGATGCGCAGGTACGCCCAGTGCCGCGGCGTGAGACGGAAGCGGTTCGAGTCGTCCTCGAAGTAGCCGATGCCCTTGCCGTCCTTGCCGTTGACGGTGAGCCCGGTGGTCTGCATGCCGCGCTCGGCTGCTGCCTGGAGCGCGTTGCCCGCGATCCAGTAGCGGGGCGCGTCCGTGCCGGCGGTGCCGGGGCCGGCGTTCGCCTCGCGCGCCGCGCGGCCGCTGACGGCATCCATGATGTGGTCGCGGTCGAAGACGCCGATCATGGCGTCGATGCCGGGGGCCCACTCGAGCATCTTGGCGCGGTGGCGCTGCACGAGGCAGCCGGCCACCACCACGCGCTTGGTCTTGCCGGCGCGCTTGCGCTCGAGCGCTTCCTGGATGACGTCCAGGCTCTCGTCCTTGGAGGCTTCCAGGAACCCGCAGGTGTTGATGACGATGGCGTCCGCGCCGTCATGGTCGGAGACGAGCTTCATGCCGCCCGTTGCCAGGACGCCGAGCATCTTCTCGCTGTCGACCAGGTTCTTCGGGCAGCCGAGGCTGACGAAGGCAACCGAGCGGATCTCGTCGGAGTGGGGCATGGGGGGTCGATTCTAGGGGTTCGGGCTCAGGACGCGAAGTACGCAAGCATCGTTCGCCATTCGCCGTAGCGGTATGGGACGTCGTGCGCCTCATGGAGCGCGCGCAGGCGTGCCAGCATGCGCTCGGACAGGTCTTCCTGCCACCGGGCGGCCTTCGGGTCGCAGAAATAGGCACGGCAGCCGAGCGGGCGGACGGGGTGCACGCCGCACAGGCCTTCGACCAGGAACGGGCAGTCGCCGCGCGCTGCGGCAGCGCGGACGCTCGCCGCGTCCGGCACGGTGCCGGCGCCGCGCAGGCACCAGGCAGCCTCGAGGCCGGTGACATAGAGCTTGTGGCCCCACTCCTCGAAGCGGCAGCAGCGGCCGCTGGCGTTGCACGTCGGTTGCAGCGCGGCCGTCTCGGCGGCCACGTCGTCATAGATGGCGCGCACGGCGGCGTCGATGTCCGGGCTCCACGCCGCGGCGCTCCAGCGCTCGGCGAGCTGCGCGGCATCCGGGGGAAGTGCGGCGAACGGATCGCCGGCACCGCGGTTCAACGCGCCCAGCTCCCGCCCTCGGCCTTGTCGCGCTCGAGGGCGATGCGGATCTGGAGATAGTCGTGCACCGGTCCCTTGTCCATGCCGGGGCAGGGAACGTGCTTCTTGGTGTCTTCCCAGGCCTTGCGGCTCTTGAGGTTGCCGTCCCAGAAGGGCCACGTGCGGCACTGCTCGGGGCGTGCCTCGTAGAGCCCGCAGACCGCCTTGCCGGGGATCGAGTTGCGGTCGAGGAAGATGCAGTCGTTGCCGAACTCCGTCTGCTTCTCGCGCAGCGAGCGGTGCTTGCCGACCTTGCGCGAGTAGCGCTCCAGGAACTCGGCGACGGGCATGCCCATCTTCTGCGCCATGGCGGTGCCTTCGTCGGGCGTGAAGAGGACAACGCCTTCGGGGCCCGTGCAGCAGTTGCCGCACATGGTGCATTCGAAGCGGAGGCCGTCGCGGTACCAGGGCTCGCCCTTGCCGGGCGCAGTGGGAGACATGCAGGCATCGTAGGGCCACGCGCGCGCCGGCACGCGCAGGTGCAGATCTGCGTGTGCGGGCGCAGATGCACATCGCCCCCGGCGCGAGGCCGGGGGCGATGGTGGGTTTCATGGCTGGTGGCCAGGCGGTGCTGGCCGGCGATCAGTCGCCGGGTTCGCCTTCGGGCCCGAACTCCCCGCCCGTCTCGGCGCCGGCGCGGAGCGCCTCGCTGAGTCCGGCCAGGGTCTCCTGGCTGATGGTCGAGGCGAACTCGGGGCTCTCGGCTCCCAGTTCCTCGGCTTCGTCGCGCGCCTCGGCCAGGTAGGCCTCGTCGCTCGTCTCGTCGCCTTCCGGAACATCCACGAGCTTGGCAACGCGGATGTTCTGGTAGTCCTCGCAGCCCGTGCCGGCGGGGATGAGGTGACCGAGGATGACGTTCTCCTTGAGGCCGCGGAGCTCGTCCGTGGCGCCCGCGAGGGCCGCCTCGGTGAGGACCTTGGTGGTCTCCTGGAAGCTGGCGCCCGACAGGAAGCTCTCGCTCTGCAGCGAGGCCTTCGTGATGCCGAGGAGGAGCGTCTTGTAGGTGGCCGACTTCGGCTTGCGCGTCTTGGCCTCCTTGCCGCCCTTGTCCTTGGCGAGGGCGTTCTGCTCCTTGACCTCTTCCTTCGTGGCCAGGCCGCCGATCGGGAGATCGGTGTCGCCCGAGTCCTCGATCCGGAGCTGTCCGGCGAGGGCCTCGTTGCGGGCCTTGAGCTCGAAGCGCTCGACCACCTGGTTGGGCAGGAAGTCGCTGTCACCCGGCGTGGTCACGCGGACCTTGCTGAGCATCTGGCGGAGGATGGTCTCGATGTGCTTGTCCGAGATCACCACGCCCTGCAGGCGGTAGACGTTCTGCACCTCGTCGAGCATGTAGGTGTAGAGCGCTTCCTCGCCCTTGATGCGGAGGATGTCGGCCGGCACCTGCGGGCCTTCGGTCAGCGCATCGCCCGAGTCCACGTTGTCGCCGGTGTGCACGCGGAGGTGCTTGCCCTGCGGGACGTGGTGGTCGAACTCCTCGCCGCTGTCGGCGATGACGCGGATGGTCATCTTGCCCTTGCGCTTGTCGCTCAGGAGCTCCACGCGTCCGCCGATCTCGGCGAGCACCGCCGGGTCCTTCGGGTTGCGGGCCTCGAAGAGCTCGGTGACGCGGGGCAGACCACCGACGATGTCGGCGCTGCGGCCGGCTTCCTTCGGCTGGACCGCGATCGCCTGGCCGGCCTTGACCTTGTCGCCCTCGGAGACCGAGATACGGGCCTTGGCGGGAAGGTGGTGGAAGTCCAGGATGGCGCCCGAGGCGTCGACGATGGTGATCTGCGGGTGCTTGTCACCGGTGTGCTCGGTGATGATGCGTTCCTGCGTGGTACCACGGGTCTCGACCTTGACGGTCTGGCCCTCGATGACGTCCTCGAACTTCACGACGCCCGACTTCTCGGCGAGGATCAGGGTCTTGGTCGGATCCCACTGGACGAGCGCCTGTCCGCGCTTCACCTGGTCGCCGTTGCGGACCACGATGGAGCCGCCGTACGGAACCTTGTGGTGCTCGAGCTCGCGGCCCTTCGCATCGTTGATGCGGATGATGCCGTTCTTCTTGAGCGCCACGAAGGCCGTCGTGCCGTCGGGCAGGGTGGTCTCGACCTCGTTGCAGTCCACCACTTCCACGGTGCCGGCGTTGGTCGCCTTGTGCACGGTGTCCTGGATGCTGCTGAGGGCGATGCCGCCCGTGTGGAAGGTGCGCATCGTGAGCTGGGTGCCGGGCTCGCCGATGGACTGTGCCGCGATGATGCCGACCGCCATGCCCCGTTCCACCGGCTGGCCGGTGGAGAGGTCCATTCCGTAGCAGCAGCCGCAGACGCCGCGAGCGGTCTCGCAGGTGAGCGGGCTGCGCACGTGCACGGTGGTGATGCCGAGGTCCTCGATCTCGCGGGCGATGGCGTCCGTGATGATCTGGTTCTTGGCGACCACGGTGCGGTCGGTGCGCGGGTCGACGATCGCCTGCAGGGCAGTGCGGCCGCGGATCTGGTCCTTCAGCGGGACGTCCACCTCGTCGCCCTTGAACAGGGCGCGCTTGGGGACGCCGGCCTTGGTGCCGCAGTCGTGCTCGATGACGGTGACCGACTGCGCGACGTCGCAGAGCTTGCGCGTCAGGTAGCCGGAGTCCGCCGTCTTGAGCGCGGTGTCGGCCAGGCCCTTTCGGGCGCCGTGCGTCGAGGCGAAGTACTCGAGCACCGTGAGGCCTTCACGGAAGTTCGAGATGATGGGCGTCTCGATGATCTCGCCGCTCGGCTTGGCCATGAGGCCGCGCATGCCGGCGAGCTGCTGCATCTGGTTCCGGTTGCCACGGGCTCCGGAGTCGGAGAACAGGTAGACGGGGTTCAGGTACTTGGCGCCGGCCTTCGACGGGTTCTCCTTCGTGCCGATCTCCACCTCGAGCCCGGTGACGGGGTCGCGGCGGTCGTTCTTGAAGGTCTCCATGCTGCTGTCGGAGATGTCGTTGCGGCACTTGGCCCAGAACTCGAGCACCTGGTTGCGGCGCTCGGTGTCCGTGATGGCACCGTTCTCGTAGCTGCGCATGACCTTGAGCACGCGCTTCTCGGCGTCCTCGATGATGCGCTCCTTGTCCGCGCTGATGCGGAGGTCGGTGATCGCGAACGAGAGGCCCGAGATGGTGGAGTAGCGGAAGCCGACCTCCTTCATGTTGTCGAGCAGGTCGATGGTGTCCGACTTGCCGCGGCGGTTGAAGGTGTCGTCGATGACGCGCGCGGCGCCCTTCTTGCTCAGCGAGCAGTTGTAGAAGGGCATGCCGTCCGGCAGGATCTCGTTGAAGATCAGGCGGCCGAGGGTGGTGACGATGCGGCGGCTGTC
>JBIIJH010000103.1:0-8679 GCA_044233905.1 Phycisphaerales bacterium | reverse complement strand
CGGCGGCGTACGGGCGTGGGGATACAACAACTACGGTCAGTGCGACGTCCCCAACGAACTCGGGACGTGCGCCGCCGTCGCGGCGGGCTTCTACCACACCGTCGCCCTCCGGCAGGACGGCGGCGTACGGGCGTGGGGATACAACGGCTACGGCCAGTGCTACGTCCCCAACGAACTCGGGCCGTGCTCCGCCGTCGCGGCGGGCTCCTACCACACCGTCGCGATCTCATGCGCCATCACCCCCAGCAGCCCCACCAGCTCCGAGCTGACGCCCTACTCCTTTGCCAACCCGCGCATCTTCACCGCCACGGGCATCCAGCCCACCTCCACCGGCGCCACCCTCGCTGTCACCGCGCGCGGCAACCTGGGCACCTCCACCAAGTTCCTCACCGTCAAGATCGACGGCGTCACGCTGGCCACCAACATCTTCGGCGCGGGCTCCGGCGCCGCCAACTGTGCCGCCACCGCCAGCACCGCCACCTTCACCATCCCGCCCGCGCAGTTCGCCAGCCTCACCGCCGACGGCGAGCTGGAGGTGCGCGTGGAGCCCTCCATCAACGCCACCAGCGCCGGCTGCGCCGCCGCGACGCTCACCGTGCAGCTCAACTACACGCGCGACATCGCGGACTGCAACGGGAACGGCATCGACGACGAGTGCGACATCGCCATGCAGCCCGCTGTTCGCGACTGCAACCGCAATGCCACGCTCGACGCCTGCGAGATCCTCGCCGGCGCCCCCGACATCAACCAGAACGGCCGCTTCGACGCCTGCGAAGCGGACTGCAACCAGAATGGCCTGCCCGACACCTACGAGATCACCGCCAACCTGGTCCCCGACTGCAACTCCAACGGTATCCCCGACAGCTGCGACATTGCCGCCGGTACCAGTAACGACGTGGACCACAACGGCATCCCCGACGAATGCAAGGCCGACTGCAACGGCAACCTCCTGCCCGACTCCTGGGAAATCGCCCAGGGCATGGTGCCGGACTGCAACCACAACGGCGTGCCCGACAGCTGCGACATCGCCGCTGACCCAACCCGCGACTGCAACCGCAACGGCATCCTCGACACCTGCGAAGGCGGCAGTAGCGGCATCGACTGCAACCAGAACGGCGTCCTGGACACCTGCGAGATCGTCGCCAACCCCGCGCTCGACTGCAACGCCTCCGGCACGCTCGACACCTGCGACGTGGCCTCCGGCGCCGCCGCCGACTGCAACGCCAACGGCCGCCCCGATTCCTGCGACATCACTTCCGGCGCCGAGGACGACAACCAGAACGGCAAGCTCGACACCTGCGAACTCGCATACGGCGACCTCAACCTCGACGGCTACGTCAACGGCGCCGACCTCGGCGGCCTGCTCTCCCTCTGGGGCATCCAGGATCCGCCCTACGGCGACCTGGACGGCAACCGCCAAATCAACGGCGCCGACCTCGGCCTTCTCCTCTCCCACTGGGGCCCGGTGCCGTAAGCGGCGCGCGCATCACTCGCCTTCCGCCACATCCACCTTCCGCTCCCGCAGCTCCGCGTCCACGCACACGCGCCGGTCGAACACGAAGCACTCGCCCTCGTAGTGCGCGCCGCCGCATTCCTCGAAGTACTTGAGGATGCCGCCGTCGAGCTGCACCACGTTGCGGAACCCCGCGCGCTCCATGTACGGGCCCGCCTTCTCGCAGCGGATGCCGCCCGTGCAGAACATCACCACCAGCTCGTCCTTCATGCGGTCCGGCAGCTTCGCCACCGCGACCGGGAAGTGCCGGAAATGGCCGATGCCCGCCGCCACCGCGCCGCGGAACGTGCCCAGCTCCACCTCATAGTCGTTGCGCGTGTCGAGGAGCGTGAGCGGCCGCCCCGCGTCGAGCCATTCCTTGAGCACGGCCGGCGGCACCTTGCGGCTGGTGGCACGCGCAGGGTCGATCCCGTCCACGCCGAAGGCAATGATCTCCTGCTTGATCTTCACGAGCATGCGCCCGAAGGGCTGCTCATGACTCTCGCTCACCTTGGGCGTCAGGCCCTCGAGGCCCGGCACCGCGCGCAGTTCGGCAAGCAGCGCATCGACGCCCGCAGCGGTCCCCGCAACGAACAGGTTCACGCCTTCCGCACTCAGGAGGATCGTCCCCTTCAGCCCGCCGGCGCGGCAGACCGCGCGCAGCCGCTCGCGCAGGGCCGGCAGGCCCGTCAGCGGCGCGAACAGGTAGGCAGAGACGTTGGTGACCACGAACGGCAGTCTAAGGATGCACGCAGCGCAGTCCTCTAACCACGAAGCCCCACGGATGGGCCACGAACCGCGGCGCCACGCCACGCGGTTGACGCCAATGTGTTGGACATTCGCGCAATCGCGGCTACCTTTGCGCCGATGCCCGCGACCCGCTCGCCCATGTTGTTTCCGCGCGCCGTCGCGGCCGCCCTGCCGGCGATGCTCGCCGCCGCCCCGGCGCTTGCCGACGGCATCATCACGTCGTGGGGCGCCAACGCCTATGGCCAGCGAGTCGCGCCCGCGGACCTGGGTGCCGTCACGCAGATCACTGCCGGCCGCTTCCACACGCTCGCCATCCGCAGCGACGGCACGCTGGCAGCGTGGGGCTGGAACTTCGCGGGCCAGTGCAACGTGCCTCCGAACTTCGGCGCGGTGCTGCAGGCATTTGCCGGCAACGGCCACACGCTGGCCCTTCGCGCCGACGGTACCGCGGCCGCGTGGGGCGACAACTCCTTCGGACAGTGCAACGTGCCGGCCAACCTCGGCGCGGTTCGCCAGGTGGCTGCGGGCAACCTGCACTCCGTGGCCCTCCGCGCGGACGGATCGCTCGCCGCGTGGGGCAGCAACGCGCTCGGCCAGTGCTCGGTGCCGGCGGGCTTCCCCGTGGCGCAGCAGGTGGTGGCGGGTGCAAGCCACAACGTGGTGGTCACGCCCGATGGCACCGTGGCCGCGTTCGGCGACAGCTCCAGCGGCCAGTGCACCGTGCCCAGCGACCTCGGCCCCGTGCACGAGGCCAGCGCCGGCGACGCCCACACGCTGGCGCTCCGGGCAGACCGCAGCGTGGTCGCCTGGGGCGACAACGCCTACGGACAGCGCAACGTGCCCACCGACCTTGGGCCAGTCCTGCGCATTGCTGCCGGTGGCAACCACTCGCTGGCGCTCCGCCAGGACGGCATCGTGCGCGCATGGGGCTGGAACTCCTCCGGCCAGCGCGACGTGCCCACCCCGCTGCCCAACGTGGTGGCGCTTGCAGGCGGATACCAGCACTCGGTGGCGCTCGACTGCACGTTCCGGCTGTCGGTGCGAAGCTCCCCGGACCTCGGCAACTTCGGCGCCGCGCTTCCCCGCGAGCACCGCTTTACCGGCCTGCCGCCGATCGCCGGTGCCGCCGTGGAGGTCACGGTGGAAGCGCGCGGCGACCTCGACCTGGCAAGCAAGTTCCTCGTCATCACCGCCGATGGCCAGCCGGTGGGCAACGCCTTCACCGCACCGGGAACATCCACCGCGTGCCCGGCGGGCATGAACCGCGCGCTCCTGACGATGCCCGCCGCCACCTACGCAGCACTTGCCTCCGACGGCGAGATCGTCCTCCGCGTCGAGCCGTCCGCCGCCGTCTCCGCGGCGCAGTGCCCCAACGGCGCGCTGGTGGTGAAGCTCGGCATTCCCGAGCCGTACACCGATTGCGACGGCAACGGCCGCAACGACGCCTGCGACATCGCCATCGGCGCAGCGGACGTGAACCGCAACGGCAGGCTCGACGCCTGCGAGATCGCCTCCGGCGATTTCAACCTGGACGGCGCGGTGACCGGCGCCGACCTCGGCATGATGCTCGGCGTCTGGGGCGTCGCGAACCCGCCGTACGGCGACCTCAATGGCGACGGCACCGTGAACGGCGCAGACCTCGGACTGCTGCTCTCGCGATGGGGTCCAGTGCTCTGAGAACTGCCCGGTGCGCGGCGCGCCGTCCGCGCGCAGGCATCGTCGGTCACTTCGTCGCCCGGATCCCCGGCTTCGTGAACTCGATCCTCTTCGCCTTGAAGAGCGCGCCAAGCGCCTGCTTGAACGCCTTCTTGCTGACGCCGAAACTGGCGCGGATGAGTTCGGGCGGCGTGTCGTCGTCCACTGCCAGCGTTCCGCCCGCGGCGGTGAGCGCGGCCATCACCTGCTCCGTGAGCGGCGCCACGCGCTGGTAGCCGGCGGCATCGAGCGAGAGATCCACCTTGCGATCCTCGCGCACCGCGGTCACGAAGCACTTCACGCGCTGCCCGTAGGAAAGCCCGCTGGCGCGCTGGTCCTTGCCGCCGTGCTGGAAGTAGAGGAGCCCGCGGTACGCGTTGCCCACCACCGCGTTGAACCCGAGCGGCGTGCGCGCGAACACCAGCGCCTCCACCTGCTCGCCCGCCTTGTACGGCGGCATGCCGTCGCCGAAATGCTTGTCCACCCGCGCACTGGCAATGATGCGGTTGGTGCGTTCGTCCATGCACACCGCCACCACCACCTTCTGCCCGATGCGCACCGGCTTGCCCTGCTCGCGGAACGGCAGCAGCAGGTCCTTCGGCAGCCCCCAGTCGAGGAACGCGCCGGCACGGTCGCTCACGTCCTTCACCTCCATGCACGCAAACTCGCCCAGCATGGCGCGCGGCCGGTCGGTGGTGGCCACCAGGCGATCCTCGGAATCGCGGTAGAGGAACACGTCCACCTGCTGCCCATGCACCATGGCCGGCGTCACGTACCGTCGCGGAAGGAGGATCTCGCCAAGCGGGCCAGCGTCCAGGTAGATGCCCACGTCCGCCTCGCGGCTGACGGGAAGGAGGTTGCGCTTGCCCAGGAGTGCCATTGGGCGGAGGCTAGGCGCGCGCGGGTCGGGACGCACGCGGCGCATCCGCCACGATGGCCCGCTCGATCGACCGGCGCAATGCCGCTGGCATGTCCTTCCCACGCAGGCTGCGGCATGCGTCCGCGCCAACATCGAGGCTGGCGAACACCTGCCGGCAACGCTCGCACACCAGTTCGTCCTGCACCGGGAAGTCGACGCCGCGGTCAAGCGCCTCCATCTTGGCGCGTAGCAGGTCCACGCACGTGGCCCGGTCGTACACCGCCGGCGGCACCGTACGGCGTGGACGCTCGGCGAGGAGCGCCGCGCGCAGGAGGATCCGCCCGCGATGGAGGCGCGTCTTGACCGTCGCCTCCTTCACGCCGAGCACCTTCGCGACATCGACCACCGGCATGCCGGCGATCTCCTTCAGGACAAGCGCCGTGCGGAACGGCTCGGCCACCTCGCGCAATGCCGCGTCCACACGCTCCCGTGCCTCGGCGCGAAGCTCGCGCGCCTCGCTCGAGCGCGCAGCGAAGTCCGCCTCCGCCAGTCGCGGCTGCATGAACGGCATCGCCCGCGCGTACTCGCGCGCGACGTCGCGGCGCCGAGCCTCGCGCTTGCCGCGGCGCAGCGCCGCACGGACGGCGATCGCGTGCAGCCAGGTGCAGGGGCTCGCATCCCCGCGGAACTCTCCCCAGTGCCGGTACGCGGAAAGGAACGCATCCTGCACCACGTCATCCACCGCGGACGGATCACGGACGATCCGCTGCACCACGGCGTGCAGCATGGGGCCGCATTCGCGCACCATGGCGGTGACAGCGGCCTTCGGGTCGGCAGGGAGTCGATGGCGGGGCATCCCCGAAGGGTAACTGCCGGGCCGGGAAGATTCGGGAACCCCCGGCCTCCGTGCCGACTCCAACTGGCATGAGCACCGCACCGCTTCCCCGTACGGCCACTGCCACCACCATCTCCCCGCGGGAGGCGCAGCACCTCGCCAGCGCCGGCAATGCACGCATCGTCGACGTCCGCGAAGTGGATGAACACCGCCGCGAACACGTCGACGGTGCGTCGCTCTTCCCCACGTCCGTGTTCTCCGTCACCGGATTCCCCTCGCAGCAGGCGGGGCAGCAACTGCTGGTCCTGTGCCGCTCCGGAAACCGCGCCGGCAAGGTGGCCGATGCACTGCGGGCCTCCGGGCGGACGGACGTCAGCGTCATCGAGGGAGGCATCGTCGCCTGGGCGAAGGCCGGCCTCCCGGTGGTCCGCAACGCCAAGGCACCCATTCCGCTCATGCGGCAGGTGATGGTCGGTGCGGGACTGCTGCTCGTGGCATTCACCGCGTTGGCGGTCTTCGTGAATCCCTGGTTCATGGCGGGCACCGGATTCGTGGGTGTTGCCCTCGCGTTCGCCGGAATCAGCGGTATCTGCCCGATGGCCATGGTTCTTGCGAAAATGCCATGGAACCGTGCAACCGCAGCGTTGCCCGCATCGAAGACCACCGGAAGCAGCTGTTCCTCAGCTGCCACCGCCGGCAAGTGCTGCAGCTGAACGATCGGCGCGACAGCCGTCCAACAGAAGCCCCCACGAGAAGCGGGGCCCCCGCGCAACAACCCGGGCGCCGCGGCATTTCAGGTGAACACGCGCACTGCCAGCCACGCACCCGCCGCCGCCAGCAGCACGGCGAAGATGCGGCGGAGCGCAACCTGCGGGATCCGGTGCTGCAGCGCACCGCCGGCGAAGCTTCCCACCACGCCGCATGCCGCCACGATGGCCGTTGCACGCACGTCGAACGGAACACCTTCCGCGGCACCGTTGAGCCACTGACCGAAGATCCCGGCGACCGCATTGATGCAGATCACCACCAGGCTGGTGCCGATGGCGTTCGGCATCGGAAGACCCTCCAGCAGCACCAGCGTCGGGATCAGGATGAACCCGCCGCCGACGCCGATCAGGCTGGTGAGCGCACCGATCGCGGTTCCCCACGCCAACGACTTCCACGGGATGCCGTGCGCGCGCACGTCCTTCCGCGCCGGTGCCGTGGTTCCCGCGGACGATCCCCACATCCGGTACGCCGCCACGAACGCCACCAGCGTGAACAGCAGCACCTGGAGCCGCGGCTCCATGCGCACCGCCAGCGGTGCAGCGAGCTGCGAGCCCACGATTCCCGCGCCGCCGAAGATGACCACGCGCTGCCAGTCCACGCGCCCGCGCAGCGCCGACCACGCGCCGGAGGACGCAGCCACCGTACCGGTCACCGCCAGCGCCTCCAGGAACGCCGACTTCGCCGGGTGACCGAGCACCACGCCGAAGAACGGCACGGTGAAGATGGCACCGCCGGCACCGACGAGCCCCATGCCAGTGCCGACCCCAAGGCCCGCCGCAATCTCGATCCAGAGTTCATCCACCGGCGCACTTCCCGCATCCGCCGCTGCCGCAGCTGCCCGCGGCCGTCGCTGCGGGCGCCGCCGTCGGGAGCCCGGCCTTCTTCCACGCCTCGAAGCCGCCGGCCACGTTCACCGCATCGAAGCCCAGCCGCCGCAGCATGCTGGTCGCTGCAGCCGAACGCCCGCCCAGCGCGCAGTGCACCAGGATGCGGCGATCACGCGGCAGCTCGCCGGTGCGCGGCATCAGGCGCGTGTAGGCGATGTTGCACGCATCGGCCAGGTGGCCGATCGCGTGCTCGGACGCACCGCGCACATCGAGCACGAACGCCTCGCCGCGCTGTTCGTTCGCTTCCTGCACGGTGACCTCGGGCGACGTGACGAGGTTCGCCGCGCCCATCAGCGCGTCCGGCGACACCACCGCCACGAAATGGTCGTAGCCGATCCGCACCAGGTCGCGGATGATCTCCTGCGCACGCGCCGGTTCGCAGACGAGCACGATGCGCTCCTCGGGCTTCACGTACGAACCCACCACCATCGGCAGCATCTTGCCGAGCGGCGCCTGGATGGCACCCGGCAGGTGCCCGGCGCGGAACGCCGCCCAGGGACGGGTGTCGACCACCACCGTTCCCGGCCGCTCCCACTCGGCCGCATGCGCACGCACGTCCGTCACGGACGGCGGCGCCGGCAGGGCGCCCAGGAGCGGCACGCCGTCACGGTTCAGCGCCTTCATCCGCGCGAAATAGAGCGGCGGCTCGGGCTGGCCGCTCAGGATGTCCTTCACGAAACCGGCCTCGTTTGCCACCAACCGCAGTGCCGGGCTGTTGGCAACCTCGTAGCCCACCGTCGACTGCGGGATCGCGCCGAGCGCCTTGCCGCAGGCGCTGCCCGCACCGTGGGCGGGCCAGACCTGGAGGTAGCCGGGCAGCTTCACGAACTCCGTCGCGCTCCGCCACAGCGCATGCGCGCTCGGTTCGGCGATGCCCTGCTGGCCCGCGGCACTCTCCAGGAGATCGGGGCGCCCAAGGTCACCGACGAAGACGAAGTCGCCGGTGATGATCCCCATCGGCTCGGTGGCTCCGCCGCCCACATCGGTGACGAGGTAGCTCACGTGCTCCGGCGTGTGGCCCGGCGTGTGCAGCGCGCGGAAGCGGATGTTCCCAACCATGAATTCGTCGCCATGGCGCAGCAGCGTGTGGCCGTATCCGGTGACCCACTTCGACTGCCACTCGGGGCCGCCTTCGCCACCCACGTAGACATGCGCGCCGACGCGCTCGGCGAGCTCGCGCGCGCCGCTCAGGAAGTCCGCGTGAATGTGCGTCTCGGCCACCGCCACGATCCGCAGGCCCTCGCGCGCTGCGGCGTCCACGTACCGGTCCACGTCACGCTCCGGGTCGAACACGATGGCCTCGCCGGTGCGCTGGCAGCCGATGAGGTAGGCGTACTGGGCGAGCTTCGGGTCGTCGATCTGGCGAAACAGCATGGGTGCCTCCTGGTGGCAG
>JBIIJH010000226.1:0-2862 GCA_044233905.1 Phycisphaerales bacterium | reverse complement strand
GCGGCGGCCGGCGCGCCCGGAAGGGGCGCGCCGTCCGCGCGGTGGGGGCAATGTGTTGCGCGCGGCGCGTGAGGCCGCTCACGCCCGCTTCGTGGGCGGCTCGATCTTCGTGCGTCCGCCCAGGTGCGGCCGCAGCGGCTCGGGGATGTTCACCGTGCCGTCGGCATTCTGGTGGACCTCGAGCAGCGGGATCAGGACACGCGGGCTGGCAATCACCGTGTTGTTGAGCGCCCACGCGAAGTGGGTCTTGCCGTCCGCGTCCTTGTAGCGCAGGTTGAGGCGGCGGCACTGGTAGTCGCCCAGGCGGCTGGCGCTGTGCGTCTCGCCGTACTCGCCCGTGGGCGCGCCGTCCGTGCCGGCCTCGCCGCGGCCGGGCATCCAGCACTCCACGTCGATCATGTCCTCGTTCTTCATGCCCAGGTCGCCGGTGCAGCACTGGAGCAACCGGTACGGCAGCCCGAGCGACTGGAGGATCTCCTCCACGTAGCCGAGCATCCGGGCGTGCCACGCGCGGCTCTCCGCGTCGTCGGCCTTGCACACCACCACCTGTTCCACCTTGTCGAACTGGTGGATGCGGTAGAGGCCCGCGGTGTCCTTGCCCGCGGCGCCGGCCTCGCGGCGGAAGCAGGTGCTGACGGTGGTGTAGGTGAGGGGCAGGGCGCTCTCGGGCAGGATCTCGTCCGCGTGGATGCCCATCAGGCCCACCTCGCCGGTGCCCGTGAGGAAGAGGTCGTGGCCGCTGCCGCGCGCCGATTCCTCGATGTGGTACGCCTGCTCTCGCCCAAACGGGAAGAAGCCGGTGCCCTGCATGCACTCCTCCTTCACGATGACGGGCACACCCACCGCCGTGAAGCCGTGCTTCTCCACCATGTGGTCGAACGCGTAGCGCAGCACCGCCTGGTGCAGCCGCATGCCCATTCCCGTGAGGATGTAGTGGCGGGTGCCGCTCATCTTCACGCCGCGCTCGAAGTCGGCCAGGCCCAGCTCCTTCACCAGCTCCAGGTGCGTGCGGGGCTTGAAGCCCTTGTTCGCCTGGAAGCTCTTCGCCGGGTCGAAGCCCGCGGGGTGCCAGGTGCGCAGTTCCTTGTTCCCCGAGCTGTCCGGGCCCCTCGGCACGTCGCCCGCGGGCGGCTGCGGCACGCGCAGCAGCAGGTCGTTCCAGTGCGGTTCCACCAGGCGGAGCGCGTCCTCCAGGGTGGCCACCTCGCCCTTGAGGGCCATCGGCTTCGCTTCCAGTTCCGCCAGCTGCGCTTCCGCGGCCGTGCGCGCGGCACCCTCGGCGGACTTCAGCTGGCCCTTCAGCTTGCCGATCTGCGGCCCGATCTCCTTGCTCAGCTTGTTCTGCTCGGCGCGCGCCGTCTCCAGCTTCTGGAGGATGCTGCGGCGCTCCTCGTCGAGGGCCAGCAGGCGATCGAAGTCCACCTCGGCGTTCTTGTCGCGCGCGCCCTGGCGGAAGCGTTCCGGGTTCTCACGGAGCTGTCGGATGTCGATCATGGGGCGGGAATCGTACTTCCCGCGGGTGCCCGCGGCGCCCGTGGATGCAGGTGTGCCCAGCGGCCCGGTTCAGCTTCCCGAGGTGCGGTAGTTGGGCGGCTCCGCCCAGCGCATCTTGTCGACGAGCGTCTCCCAGTAGCTCGAGTCGGGCCGCGCCACGATGCGCGCCATCGCGCCGTGGCGCGCGGCGGTGACGGTGTCGCCCACCTTGAGGCCTACGTTGATGTGCCCGTCCAGGACGAGCGTGGTGCCCTCGTTGGCGCGCACCACCCGTGCCTCCACGGTGAGCCACGAAGGCAGCACCACCGGCCGGAATGCCAGCGAATGCGCTGCACTCGGCGTCACCACGATGGCCTCCACGTCCGGGTGGACGATCGGCCCGCCGGCGCTCGCGTTGTAGGCGGTGCTTCCCACGGGCGTCGCCACGATGATGCCGTCGCCCAGGAACTCGGGGCCAGCCTCTGAACCGAGTCGCAGCGCCAGCTCGATCATGCGGAACGGCGCACCCGCGGTCACCACGAAGTCATTCACTGCCAGGCCTTCGTAGCGCGTGGCGCCGTCCGGCCCGCGCACGCTCACGGAGAGCACCATGCGCTCGCGCACCACCGGGGCCGCACCGAAGATCGATGCGGCGTGCGCCTCGAGCTCGTGCGTGTGGAACTCGGCGAGGAAGCCGAGGCGACCGATGTTGATCCCCACCACCGGCACGCCGCGGTCGATGAACTGCCGCAGCGCGGCCATGATGGTGCCGTCGCCGCCCACCGCCACGGCGCGGTCCGGCTGCAGTGCGGCGGGGATCGCATCGTTGACGTCGAACTCGCCCACCACGGTCGCGTGGCGCGACACGATGGCGCGCACGGCGGACAGCACCTCGCCGGTACCGGCGCGTGCGCGGGCGCTCAGGAGCACTGCTCGCATCAGGCCACCATTCCCTTCGTCAGGCGCATGAACGCGGTCTCCAGGTTGACGGGTTCCTCGGTCATGGAAAGGAGCCGGAATCCGGCCGTCACCAGTCGCGCGGGCAGGTCGCTCACCGCCACCGGCGCCTGCGCATCCAGGATCACGTCGATACGCGGCTTCATGCCTTCGCGCTCCACCACGGTGGCCTTGGCCACGCCCTTGACGGCGGCCAGGAGCTCCGCGGCTTCCTTGTGGCGGTCCTCCACGGAGACCTGCACCACGGCGCCGCTGCCCACCTTCTGCATGATGTCGCGCACGCCGCCGGCGTAGATGAGCTCGCCACGCTCGATGATGGCCACCATGTTGCAGATGTCCGCCAGCTCGTGCAGGATGTGGCTCGAGATGATGATCGTCTTCCCCATGCGCCGCAGCTCCTTGAGGAGCTCGCGCATCTCGATGCGGGCGCGC
>JBIIJH010000225.1:0-2877 GCA_044233905.1 Phycisphaerales bacterium | reverse complement strand
CCACCAGCTCGGCCGGATCGCCCGCGATTCCGCCGCTGCTCGGTCCGAAGCCCGTGAATGCCTCCACCACCGAGGGCACGACTGCCCCCGGCACGGTGGTCACGACCACGGTGACGACCACGCGCACCAACACGCCGAACACCAACACGCCGAAGTGGGTGTCGAGCCGCGCCACGTTCGACGACCTCGAACAGCAGTTCAAGGCCGTCCGTTCGCAGCCCGATGCAGGTGCCGAGTTCGAAGCGCTCAAGGCGAAGTACGAGGACCTGGCCGCACAGGACGGCTCCGCTGGCAGCGTCAAGGGCGTTGCCGGGGCCCGCGCGCAGCAGCTGACGCTCCTCCTGGAGACGCAGTCGGAGGTGCAGAAGCTCGAGCGCACCAAGGCGAGCCTCGACACCAACAAGAAGGGGATCGCCGACCTGATCCTCAACATCCAGCGCCGCGCCGACTTCACGGCGATCGGGATCCTCAACGCGAGTGCCGTGTACGACGGCCAGCGCCTGCCCGAGCTGTATCGCATCTGCGACCCGATGACGAGTGCCACGATTGCCTACGTCGAACCCAACGCGGACATCGCGATGGCACCGATGATCGGCACGCTGGTGGGCGTCAAGGGCGGCAAGCAGTTCGATCCCGCGCTGCGTCTCACCGTGATCTCGCCGCTCTCGATCGACATCCTCACCCAGCGCGACACGCCGCAGGTGACGAAGACCGAGGCGACGCGTCCCGTGGAGGAAGCCGGCAAGTTCGTGCCGGCGACCACCGCCCCCGAAGCGCCCTCGCCGGAATCCGCCCTCTGCCCGGAGGACTTCACTCCGGCACGCGGCGCGACTCCCTGAGTCGGCCAGGACGGGAACTTTCCAAACAGCATCCGAAGGCCCGCCCCGTGCGGGCCTTCGGGCTTTTTCCAGCCTCCCGTCATTTTGCAGCCTTCGACCGATTTCCGCCGTCGGTCTGTTCCCAAGTGCATCGGCGGCGGCCCCGCTTCGCCCTATACTGCGCCGTCCCGGGGCGCTAGCTCAATTGGAAGAGCACCGCCTTTGCAAGGCGGGGGTTACCGGTTCGACCCCGGTGCGCTCCATTCACCCGGCCGGCCGCGCGCGCAACGCCGCGGCCATCGAGACCGCCGCGGTCTCGACGCGGAGGATCGTCGGACCAAGGTCCACGGTCACCGCACCAGCTGCCACTGCGGACTCCACCTCCTGCGCGCTGAACCCGCCCTCCGGGCCGATGGCGATCGCCACGCTCGGAGCCTCGCACGTTGCCATCGACACGCCGCCCGGATGCGCAAGCATCACCGTGCGCCCATCCGCGCGGGACTGGCGCACGAAGTCCGCGAGCGTCGCCGCGGACGCAAGACGCGGAAGCCACGCCCCCCTGCTCTGCTTGCACGCTTCCAGCAGGATTCGCTCCGCACGCGGACGGTTGATGTCCGCGGCATCCACCACGCCATGCGCGGTGATCAGCGGAACCACCGACGAGACGCCGAGCTGGCCGAGCATGTCGAGCACCGTCGACCAGCGGTCGCCCTTCGGCGGCGCGATGCCGGCAACCACGTCAACGCCGCTGCGTTCCACGCGGCTCACGGCGCCCACGCGCGCCAGCACGCCGCCATCGCGGTCCCGCTCGCCGGTGAGTGCGGCCTGCGCGGTGCCGCCGATGCCGTCGAAGATCGTGACGCCGTCGCCGGAACCGAGGCGCCGCACGCCGACGGCATGCTTGGCCTCGTCGCGGTCGAGCACGACCACGTCACCGACGGCGGGCAGGCGGGATGCGTGGAACCAAGGCATGCTCATGGGGCACTCCGGTGCGAAAGATAGACGTCGAAGCGCGCGGTGCGGCCCTCGAATCGAAGGTCGGGCGCGGCGGCGCCGGCAATGTCAGGCGAGTCATCGGCACGCTTGACCGCCACGCGGATGCGCGCGGCGCGTCGCGCGGCCGCGAACAGCCGGTCGGCGTCCGGATCATCGCCGACCGCCGCGCGCAGGAGCCGCACGTCCTTGCGCGCAAGCGCACTCGACTTGCGCTTGGGCGGGAACATCGGGTCCACGAGCACGGCATCGAAGGACTGCTCGCCGAGGATCGCCGCCGCATCGCCCTCCACGAACGTGAGCCGCGCGAGGGCCGCCGCGTCCACGCGCGGGTCGCGCGCAGCGCGGGCAAGGCCATCGCGCGCCAGGCGCGCCACCAGCGGCGAGCGTTCGAACGCCGTGACACGGAATCCGGCAAGCGCCAGGAGCCACGCGTCGCCCAGGAGGCCAGCCGTGGCGTCGGCCACGGTCTCGGCGCGTTCGCCCATGGCCCGCACCAGCGGCAGCTGCCGGAACCCGCGCGCCACCGCGGCGCCGAGGTCGACGCGCGCGCCCGTGCCGGGCCGGTCGCCGGGCCCACGCAATTCCAGGACGCCGAGGTGTTCCTCGACGACCAGCGCGCTCGGATCGGCAGGCGGTTCCCACTGCATGGCACGTGTTCTACCGCGCCGGGGCGTCCGGCGGCCCCGTAGACTCCACCCCCATGCAGCGCGCACCTGTCTTCGGCAACGTCCTCGAGATGATCGGCAACACGCCGATGCTCGAACTCAAGCGCATGGACACCGGGAAGTGCCGGCTGTTCGTCAAGATGGAGTCCCTGAACCCGGGGAACTCCATCAAGGACCGTATCGCGGTCGAGATGATCGAGGCCGCGGAGAAGGACGGACGCCTGAAGCCGGGCGGACACATCGTGGAGGCCACCGCCGGCAACACCGGCCTGGCGCTGGCGCTGGTGGCCGCCCAGAAGGGCTACACGCTGAGCGTCGTGGTGCCCGACAAGATGAGCGACGAGAAGATCAGCCACCTGCGGGCCATGGGCGCCGAGGTGGTCATGACCCGAAGCGAC
>JBIIJH010000224.1:0-2908 GCA_044233905.1 Phycisphaerales bacterium | reverse complement strand
CGCGCGATCTTCCATCCCGCCTGCATGCGGTCCGTCGGGCCCAGCCCGCCGACGCCCAGTCGGCTCACCGTGCCGCGCACCATCTGCCCGATGCGCGCGCGATAGAGGCCGAGCACCGCCAGGATGGCGCCGCCCTGGATGATGATCTCGAAGTCGCCGACCGCATCGCGCTGCTCGGCCGTCTTGTCGAGGCCCAGGAGCCACGAGGTGATGATCAGGTGCCCGGTGCTCGAGACCGGCAGGTATTCCGTGATCCCCTCCACCATGCCGAGGATCCATGCGTCGAACGGTGTCATGGCTTCGCCTGCTCCTTGCTGTCGCCTTGGGCTGCGCCGCGCGCCGCCTCTTCCGCAAGCCACGGCATCAGTGCGCGCACTGCGGCGCCGGCATCCTCCATGGGATGCGCGTCCGCCTTCGCGCGCTCGGCGCGGAACCACGGCGCGCCGGCATCGTGGTCTGCCTGCATGCCGCGCGTGAAGGCGCCGCTCCTGATCTCCGCAAGCAGCGCACGCATGGCTGCCTTGGTGCGCTCATCGACCATCCGCGGCGCCGCGCTGTACGCCCCGAACTCCGCGGTGTTGCTGATGGCCGCGCGCATGGCCGCGGGACCGCGCGCGTAGAGGAGGTCCGCCACCTGCTTGATCTCGTGGATGCACTCGGTGTACGCGAGCAGCGGCGGGTATCCCGCCTCCACGAGCGTCTCGAACGCAGCCTGCGCCAGGCCGAGCATGCCGCCGCAAAGGACGGCCTGCTCGCCGAAGAGGTCGGTCTCGGCCTCGTCGCCGAAGGTGGTATGCACCACGGCCGCACGCGCGCAGCCGATGCCGGCCGCCCATGCGCGCGCGATCTCGAGCGAGCTCGGCCCGCCGTGCGCGGCATCTCGCTCCTGATGCACCGCGAGTAGGGCAGGGATGCCTTGTCCCATCGTGAAGCGCTCGCGGAGCGTGGTGCCCGGCCCCTTGGGAGCAACGAGCACGACGCCGACGCCGGCAGGTACCTGCACCAGCCCGAAGTGGACGCTCGAGCCATGGACGAAGCCGACCGTCTGGCCGGGCTGGATCACTGGGGCGATGTCACGCCGCCACGCCTCGGCATGCACTTCGTCGGGGAGCGCCACGATCACCAGGTCCGCGCCGGGCACTGCCTTTGCGGTGTCCAGCGTGGCAAATCCATCCCGCGCGGCGCGTTGTCGGGCCGCCGAATTGGGCCGTCCGGCCACCCGGACCGCGATACCGGACTCCCGCAGGTTCAGCGCATGTGCCCGCCCCTGGTTTCCATAGCCGATGAGGGCAACGTTCCTGCTCGCCAGGGCGGTGGGCGTAAAGCCTGATTCCACAAAGAGTTCGACAGGCTTCAAGGCGGATTTCCTATGGGGTTCCGGGTGCTGCGGAAACGAATATGCAAGAAAGAAGGCACAGATTACATGACCGGCATGTTCGGAATTGCAGACTGTAAAGAGTCGATGGGTTGTGTGCCGCAGTGTTGCGGCTGCCCACGGCGGCGTGGATTCAGGGCCAAGGCTTGCGTACCCGGCTGAAAGTCCGAGATCTTCGATTTCAAGCCCCTGGGCAGGAATCGCCGAACCTATGGACAAGCAAGGACGTTTGCCAATGAGGTACCCGACACTCAACGCTACGCACGGCCACGGAACGCTCGGCCAAGGAGCTGCTGGAATGGTCACTGTCGACGCACCGAACCAGCGATCGGACGATCGCTTCCGGTTCAGCCCCGCCTACACCAGGGTGGTGGTGGTGCCGTCGCTTGACTCCGTTGCCGCTTCGCGATCCCGCACGTTCGTCGACATGGACGGCGCGGAACTCGATCTCACCGGATTCGACGATGGCCTCGGCACGCCGGACGGCGGCCTGGAGGGCCATGGTTACGACATCTCGACCACCGGCATGCGCTTCGAGCTCGATGACGAGCTTGCCGCCGGCACCGAGGTCTCGATTGCTCTCTATCCGCCCGCGGAAACGAATCCGATCCGGATGAACGGCGTCGTCGTGCGCGTCTTCGCCCATGACGATGACCCGGGTCCGCGCCGCATGGCAGTGCAGTTCACGACGTTCCCCTCCGCCGAAGATCGCGAGCGCCTGATGCGCCGCATCGATGCGCGGTCTTGCTGCTGGCCGCGCTGACCGTTGGGGTCATGCGCGGTCGAAACGACCGGAACCCTGGGCCACCCTCAAGCGAACATACGGCAGCGCGTGGACGAATTCGAAGACGATCGCCCCTTCCAGCACCCGGCGCGCCGCGCGGCGATGGCCGCACGCAACGCGGTGGCCGCGGAGATGGCGGTCGCCGGTCGCGCAGGGCACACCCACCTGGATCCATGCTGGGGCGAGGCGCGCGCTGCGCTCCTCGAGCCCGGCGATGCGACGTGGGTGCTTGCGTCCGATGCCTATTCGCAGATGCGCGAGGACCTGGATTGCCTGTGGCCCACGCCGGCCGAGGCGCTCGGTCACCACGGGTCCGCGCTTTCCGCCCTGGCCACGCCGGTGGCCGGCGCAACGGGCACGCATTCCTCCCGCGTGACGGCCGCATCGGCCGACGACGCACGCAAGCCTGCCGCGCGCCGCCGGCGCGAGCGCCTCGAGACGGCCTTCTGGTTCGCCGTCGGCGGCTTCGGCGGGCTGGCGCTTGCATGCACCGTGCGGGCCATCGAAATGGTGTTCATGTGGCGGTGACGTTGCGGCCCGGAACCATCGAGGCGATCGAGGAGGTGACGGGGCACCGCTTCGCGGATCACGCGCTGCTCGGTACCGCGCTCATCCACGCATCGGCCGCCGATGGGCGCATCAACTCCAACGAGCGGCTCGAGTTCCTGGGCGATTCCGTCCTGGGCTTCATCGTGTGCACGCACCTCTTCGCCGAGCACCCGCACCTCCTGGAGGGCGAGCTCACCAAG
>JBIIJH010000102.1:0-8929 GCA_044233905.1 Phycisphaerales bacterium | reverse complement strand
AGGGCCACGAGGTGCACGTCGCGTACCAGACCTCCGGCAACATCGCCGTGTGGGACGACAGCGCGCTGCGGCACATGGACTTCGTGCGCGAGTTCGCGGGAGCGTTCCCGCAGCTCGGGCGCGAGTTTGCGGAGCGCCTCGAGGCGAACATCGAGCGGTTCGTCGCCACCAAGACGCCGGGCGTGGTCGACAGCGAGGAACTGCAGCGCGTGAAGGCGCTGATCCGCCGCAGCGAGGCACGCGCGGGCGCTCGTTGGAGCGGCGTGCGGCCGGAGAACATCCACTTCCTCGACCTGCCCTTCTACGAGACGGGACGCGTGCGCAAGAAGCCGCTGGGCGCGGAGGACATCCGCATCACCTGCGAGCTGCTGCGCCGCGTGCAGCCGCACCAGGTGTACGCCGCGGGCGACCTGAGCGACCCGCACGGCACGCACCGCACCTGCCTGGCCGCAGTCACTCAGGCGCTGGCGGCACTGCGCGCCGAGCCGGCCGAGCGCGGGTGGCTGGAGAATTGCGAGCCGTGGCTCTACCGCGGCGCGTGGCAGGAGTGGGCGCCCGAGGAGATCGAGATGGCGGTGCCGCTCTCGCCCGACGAGGTGGTGCGCAAGCGATTCGCGATCTTCAAGCACGAGAGCCAGAAGGACACGCCGGTCTTTCCGGGAGCGAGCGATTCCCGCGAATTCTGGCAACGCGCCGAGGACCGCAACCGCGCCACCGCGGCTGCGTACGACGCCCTCGGACTCGCCGAATACGAGGCCATCGAGGGGTTCGTCCGCCTGGATTCCGTGCAGGCGTGAGCGGCGTCGCGTGTAGCCTCAACGGTTCATGTCGCCTCCCGAGCAGCCAAAGCCCGCGCTTCCGAATCCCACCGCGATCGTCCTCCTGGTGACCTCGGACGAGACGCTCGCCAGCCGCGTGCGCGCCATGCTTTCGCCGGACCGGACCATCACGCTGCACGCGTCGCAGTCGATCGGCGATGCCGAGATCGAGGCGCTCGAGATCCATCCCACGGTGGTGCTCCTCGACCTCGACCTGCGCGGCCGCACGCCGGCGCTCGACCTCCTGCGCCGCCTGCGCGGGCGCGCCGAGACCGCCAACCTGCCCGTCGTCGTCCTGGGCAACGCGGAAGAGACGCAATTGCGGGCCGCGGTGTTCGATGCGGGCGCCGCCGACTACATCGAGAAGCTTCCCGATCCCATCGAGCTGCGCGCCCGCGTGAAGACGCACTCGGAGGCGTTCCACGCACGCGCCGAGCGCAACGATGCAATCGCCGCGGTCGGGCGCCTGCAGCGCCAGCTCCGTGACGCCACGCGCGAGGCGGAGGAAGCCAGGCTCCGCGGCAGCGACCCGTCGGCGGCGGGCAACGATGCGGTCCGCTCCCGCAGCAAGATCGAGGCACTCACCCGCCTGGGCGTCGAACTGAGCCGCATCCATGACTTTCACCTGCTCATGGAGCGCATCCTGAGCGAGGCACGCGCGCTGGTCGGCGCCGACGCCGGGACCATCTACACGCGCGAGGGTGACGCCCTCCGCTTCGCGTTCAGCCAGAACGAGTCGCTCGAACAGCCCGGCCGCCACTCGAGCACGCGCTTCTCGAGCCTGGTGGTGCCGGTCAGCGCACGTTCGATCGCGGGCTGGTGCGCGATGAGCGGCGAGATGGTCAACGTCCCGGACGCGTACCAGCTTGACCCGTCCGTGCCCTTCCGCTTCGACCAGAGCTACGACGCCGTCACCGGCTACCGCACGCGCTCGGTGATCGCGATGCCGCTGCGCAACGCCTCCGACGTGGTGCTCGGCGTGCTGCAGCTCCTCAACTCGAACCGCGCGTCGCCCGACGGCACCTCGAACTTCTCGCACGAGGACGAGCGGTTGGTGGAGCACTTCGCTTCCATGGCAACGGTGGTCATCGAGCGCGCGCAGCTCACCGAAAGCGTCATCCTGCGCATGATCCGCATGGCGGAAGTGCGTGACCCGGCCGAGACCGGGCAGCACATCGAGCGCGTCGCCGGCTACTCGCTGGTGATCTTCGACGAATGGGCGCGCCGCCGCGGCTTCGAGGGCCCGGGTTTCGAGCGCCAGCGCGACCGCCTGCGCATCGCCGCCAAGCTCCACGACGTGGGCAAGATCGGCATCAGCGATGCCATCCTCAAGAAGCCGGGCCGGCTGGATCCGGACGAGGTGCGGCAGATGCAGCAGCACACCGTGATCGGTGCGCGGCTCTTCGCCGACAGCCCGACGCAGTTCGACGAGACCGCACGCGACGTGGTGCTCAACCACCACGAGCGCTGGGACGGGGCCGGCTATCCCGGGTACGTGGACCTGGACGGCCGGCCGATCGTCGATCCGGCCACCGGCCTGCCCCGCGCGGGCGGCAAGCGCGGCGAGGACATCCCGCTGTTCGCGCGCATCGTCGGCCTCGCCGACGTGTTCGATGCGCTCTCGAGCCGCCGCGCGTACAAGGACGCGTGGGGCGAGGACCAGGTGCTCGAGTACGTGCGCTCCGAGAGCGGGCGGCACTTCGACCCGGAGCTCGTCGACATCCTGTTCGCCCGGCTCGACGAGGTTCGCGCGGTGCGCTCAGCGCACATGGGTGATTGAATCACGAACGACCGAGCGACGGAGACGACTGCCGAACGCGATCGCACCCGCGAATCATGCGTCCGAGAACAGCGTCGCCGTGTATCCTGTCCGAATGCAGAAGACCGAGCGTCGTCGCGCCTTCACCGAGAGCCTGCTGGGACAGATGACCCTGACCACCGTGGTGCCGGCCGCCCTCGTGATGGCGGCCATCGTCGCCTTCGGCGCGTACCGCAGTTACGGCACGGCGCTCGATGAGCAGAAGGTCGTCCTCCAGGGCAACGCCAAGTCGATCGCCGACTGGCTCGACGGCCGCAACCGTGAGGGCCTGAACACCGCCGAGATGCTGGCGGCCGGCCAGGAAGGCGGGCTCTTCGGCAAGCGTGAACTGACGATCCGCACCATGCGGAAGGCGCTCGAGCTGAACCCGGACATCACCGGCATCAGCGTGTCCTACGAGCCGAACGCCGACGGCAACGATGCCACCGATTCCAAGGGACGATTCCTGCCCTACTGGTTCCGCGACTGGAAGAACGGGGAGCGCATCGCCTTCAAGGCCACCTCCGGAATGGACGACAGCCTCTTCTACCAGGGTCCGAAGAAGAAGTGGGAGACCCAGCGCGACGAGACGGCGATGATGACCGAGCCCTACGAATACGAAGGGCGCCCCATGGTGGAGCACGCCGCGGCCATCGTCATCGACGGCAAGTTCGTGGGCGTGATCACCGTGGATCGCGCGCTGTCCGACCTGCAGCGCGAGGTTGACCACGAGGCGAAGGCCGTGGAGGTCGACGTCTACGTGGTGTCCGCGCAGGGCCGGATCGTGGTGGCGAGCGAAGGCACCCATCGCCCGTTCCGCAACAAGCCGGAGACGTGGCGCACCAAGCGCATCGAGGACACCGAGAGCGCCGAGATGCTGGGACTGCTGATCAGCGAGCGCGAGAACGACGTGATCCACGAACTGGACGATCCGGCCATCGGCGGCCGATCGTTCTTCGCATCGGCACCCGTCGGCGTAGGAGGCTGGACCGTCGTCGTGGCCGTGGCGGAGTCGAGCGTCACCGGCCCGCTCTGGAGGCAGACGGCGGAGACCGCCGGCGTGGCGATGGTCGGCATCGCACTCATCTCCGTGGTCATCTTCTTCCCCACCAAGCGGCTGAGCGCACGGATCACGCTCGCAGCCTCCGCCGCCCAGAAGGTGGCGGCGGGCGACCTGACGGGTGCGCCGATACGGAGCGAGCTCCCCAACGAGGCCGGCGACCTCCTCCGGGCGCTCGACAGCATGAACGCCGACCTGAACTCGCTCGTCGGGCAGGTGCGCGCGGCCAGCATGGACCTGAGCAGCACGTCCACCGAGCTGGCCACCACCAGCCAGGTGCAGGAGGAAGTGGTCGCCTCGTTCGGCGCAAGCAGCGCGGAGGTGGCAGCCGCCGTTCGCGAGATCACCCTGACCGGCCAGGAACTCTCCCGCGAGATGGAGCACGTGAATGCCATCGCCAGCGCCACGGCGAGGCTCGCGGGCGAGGGACGCGGGCAGCTCGAGTCCATGGAAGCCGCGATGAAGTCGCTCGACACCGCCACCGCCAACGTGGCGGAGCGGCTGGCGGCCATCAACGAGAAGGCGGTGATCATCGGCAGCGTGGTCACCACCATCACCAAGGTGGCCGAGCAGACCAACCTGCTCTCGGTGAACGCAGCCATCGAGGCCGAGAAGGCCGGCGAGTACGGCCGCGGCTTCCTGGTGGTGGCACGCGAGATCCGCCGCCTGGCCGACCAGACCGCGCAGGCCACCCTGGACATCGAGCGCATGGTGGAGGAGATGCAGGGCGCAGTCTCCACCGGCGTGATGGAGATGGACCGCTTCAGCGACCAGGTGCGCCGCAACGTGGGCGACACCCGCAACATCAACCGCAGCATGTCGGAGATCATCGGAAGCGTCGACGAGGCGAACCGCAGCTTCGGCACCGTGCGCGAGGGCATGCAGAGCCAGGCGACCGGCGCGGCGCAGATCGCGGAGGCGATGACCACGCTCAGCAGCAACGCCAAGTCCTCCGGCGAGGCGGTGCGCGAATTCTCGCGTGCCACCGACACCCTCAACCGCTCGATCTGCGTGCTCAAGGAAGCAATCGCCGTCTTCATGCTCCGCTCCTGACCACCCCTCCCATGCGAACCTTCGTCTTCGTCGCCGCCGGTCACCGCTACGCCATCGACGCCTCGTGCGTGCAGGCGGTGCACCCCTTGGTCCGCGCGCGCACCGTGCCGGGCGCGCCGACATGGCTGACCGGCGTCATCGACGTACACGGCGAGTTCGTGCCGCTCGTCGACGCCACCGTGCTGCTGGCGGGCGCAACGGGCGTGCAGCGCACGCTGGGCGCGCGCGTCCTGCTCCTGGACACCGGCCCGGGCGACGGGGCCCGCGCGCGCTTTGCGCTGGCCGTGGACAGCATCGACGATGCCGTCGACCTGGAGGAGGAAGGCGGCTGGAACAGCGGCGCGCAGACGGTGCCGTGGCTCGGCGCCATCCTGCAGCACAAGGGACACGCGGCACAGAAGCTCGATGCGCGCCTCCTGGCCGCTGCGCATCCGCAGCTTTCCGCGACGAGTCTCCCGCTTGCGGTCAAGGATTCGACATTCAAGGACTCGTCATCCAAGGATTCCCGATGAGCGCCATGAGCGCCCTGGAACGCATCGGCGAACTGCTCCGCGCAGTGCACCTCGACGGCGCACTGACCGCGCCGGAGGCGATCCGATCGATCGTCGACGAGCGCCTGCGTGCCACCGGCGTCTCCAGCGTGGACGCCTACGCGGAACTTGCCGCCCGATCCGCCGACGAGATCGCGCGCCTGCGCGAGCAGATCGCCGTGCCGGAGACGTGGCTGTTCCGCTACCCGGGGTCGTTCGAGGCGCTCCAGTACCGGATGTCCACCAGCCCGTCGAGCCCGTTCCGCGTGCTGTCGGTGGCCTGCGCCACCGGCGCCGAGCCCTTCTCGATTGCCGCCACCGCGCTCTCCGCGGGACTGCTCCCGGACCAGGTGTCGGTGATCGGCATCGACCCGAACCCTGCTGCCCTCGCCTCCGCGCGCCGCGCCGAGCTCGGACGCATGGCCGTGCGCGGCGAGCTGCCGTCATGGGCCGCGCCGTGGATCGAATCGAGGAACGGCATCGCACGGATCGATCCCGCGGTGCGCGCCTGCTGCGAATTCCGCGAGGGCATGGCCCCGGGGGCGCTGATCGACCTCCCTGCAGGGACGTTCGACGCGGTGTTCTGCCGCAACCTGGCCATCTACCTCGGCGAGTCCGGCCGACGCGTCATCGGCGAACGGCTCGCTGCGCTGCTGAAGCCGGACGGCATGCTCTTCCTCGGGCACGCCGAGCGCCCGGCGCTGTTCGGGCTCGAGGCCACCTTCGAAACCGCCGCCCCCGCCGTGGGCGGCTCGTTCGCATTCAGCCGTCGCAGCACGCCGGCGCCCACGAAGCCGGTGCTGGCGGCATTCGATCTCCAGCCGCAGGGCACGCCGTGGGAGTCGTATGCCCCGCCCCGTGCGGCTGCAACGGCGCCCGCACCCTCGCGTGCCGTTCCGAACTCCGCACCGACCCCCGTGGCAGTGGCGAACACCCACGCGGTGCCGGCGTCCGCGGCGATCGCCCCGACCGCCAACAGCCAGCTGCTGTCCGCACGCGCCGCCGCCGATGCGGGCAACCTTGCCCGCGCAGCCGAACTCACCGAAGACCTCCACGCCGCCGGCGACCGCTCGCTGGCGCTGATGGAACTGCAAGGCGCCATCTTCATGGCGATGGGTGATGCACCGCGCGCGGAGAACGTGCTGCGCCAGGTCGTCTACCTCGATCCAGGCAACGTGGAGGCCCTCCTCCACCTGGCAGTCCTCGCCGAACGCCGCGGCGACGGCGCCCTCGCACTCCGATACCGGCAGCGCGCCGCCAAGGGAGCCTCATGAGCAAGTCTCGCGAACTGGCCACGTCCACGGGACCGGCCACCGAACCAGCCTCACGCGCCATCGCCGGCCTGGAGCAGCTGCTGACGCGGCCGCTCACCGAGGAGGACCTCGACCGCGCCACCGCAGCGCTCGCCGCCCCGCTCGACGAACGATCCAGCTCGCGCTGCAGCCTGCTGGCGGTGCGAGCCGGTGGCGAGATCCTGGCCATCCTGGCAAGCGAATCGGCAAAGGTGGTGCCGCTTTCCACCATCCACCGCGTGCCCCACCGCAGCAACAAGGTGTTCCGCGGCCTGAGCAACCACGACGGCGAATTGCTGCTCTGCATGTCCATCGAGGCCGCACTCGGCCTGCCGGAACCCGCCGAGCGCACGCACTGCGTGCTGGTGGTGGCCGAGCACAACCGCGAGCGATGGGCGTTCATCGTCGACTCCGTGGTCGGCGTCGTGGACGTGGACGAACGCGCGATGCGCGCCCCGCCGATGACGCTTTCCTCCGCCCGCAGCGGCTGCGCGCGCGCCTTGGCCACCATCGACGAGGGCGAAGCCGTCGTCCTGGACATCCACAGCCTGTTCTCGATCTTCAGGGGAGCCACGGCATGAGCGACCTCGGCGGATTCTCGATGTACGAACTCTTCCGCGCGGAGGTGGACACCCACTGCGCGGCGCTCAGCGACGGCCTGCTCCGCCTGGAGAGCGCACCGGACGACATCGGCATCATCGTGCCCATCATGCGCGCGGCGCACTCCATCAAGGGTGCGGCACGCATCGTCGGCATCGATGCCGCCGTGACCGTGGCGCACCACATGGAGGATGTGCTGGTCCAGATCCAGAAGGGCCAGGAGAAGACCACGCAGGCGCGCATCGACCAGCTGCTGGAAGGCACCGACTTCCTGCAGCGGATCGCGCAGCAGGAAGAGAAGGACCTTCCCGAGTGGAGCGCGCAGCACGCCGCCGAGATCAACGCGATGACCATCGCGCTGTCGGCCCCGGCCGGCGCCGCCCCTGCGCCGAAGGCCGCGGAGGCGGCGCCCGCACCGGCGCCGGCTGCGCCGGAAGCGCCGCAGGCAAAGGCAATGCCGGCATGGCCGACGGCGGAAGCCACGCCCGCTGCGGCGGCGCCAGCGCCCGTTGCGGCGGCGCCCGCCGCACCAGCCGCTGCGCCTGCACCTGCCACTGCCGCACCCGCT
Source organism: Phycisphaerales bacterium (assembly GCA_044233905.1). Taxonomy (GTDB): domain Bacteria; phylum Planctomycetota; class Phycisphaerae; order Phycisphaerales; family SM1A02; genus UBA966. Next base: position 1,210 of record JBIIJH010000102.1, on the reverse strand, counting down.
CCGCCCGATGCGACGCCTGCTGCCGCAGTTCCCGCCGTTGCCACCAAGCGCGTCGACTCCGTGGTGCAGCGCCCCACGCCCACCGCCGAGGTGCAGCCCGCCGCCAACGCCGCACACAGCGAGTCGCGCGCCGTGCGCGTCAACGCAGACAACCTCGACCGGATGATGCAGCTTGCCGGCGAATCCATGGTGGAAGGGCGCCGCTCGCCGGCACTCCGACGCTCGCTTGCTGCCGTGCGGAGCGAGCTCACGCGCGCCCGCGAGGCGCTCGAGGGCGCGATGCGCCGCGGCGACCCGGCTCGCATCGCCCAGGCCCGCGATGCGGTGATGCGCGCCGAGACCTCGCTCACCGCGCGGATCACCGAACTGGAGAACTTCTTCCGCCGCACCGAGGAGGTCTCCACCTCCCTGTACCACGAGGTGATCGGCAGCCGCATGCGCCCCTTCGGCGAAGGCGTCTCCGGCTTCCCCCGCATGGTGCGCGACGTGGCCAAGCAGCTCGGCAAGAGCGTCCGCCTCGACATCATCGGCGCGGACGTGCCGGTGGACCGCGACATCCTGGCGCGCCTGGAAGCCCCGCTCAACCACATCATCCGCAACGCCTGCGACCACGGGCTGGAGACCCCCGAGGTCCGTCGCCAGCAAGGCAAGCCCGAGCAGGCGCGGATCGTCGTGGAGGCACGGCACCATGCCGGGCAGCTGCTGGTGCGCGTCGTCGACGACGGCCGCGGCATCGACGCCGAGTCCATCCGCCGCAAGGTGGTGGAGCGCGGGATGCAGCCCGCCGACCTGGCCAGCCGGCTCAACGAGCGCGAGCTCTTCGACTTCCTCTTCCTCCCCGGCTTCAGCACGGCCAAGCAGGTCACCGAGATCTCGGGCCGCGGCGTCGGCCTCGACGTGGTGCACCAGATGGTGACGTCCACCTCCGGCACGGTGCGCGTGGACAGCAAGATCGGCATCGGCACCACGTTCTCGCTGCAGCTCCCGGTCACGCTGAGCGTGCTCCGGGCGGCCCTGGTGGAAGTGGCGGACGAGCCGTATGCGTTCCCGCTGGCGCGCATCGAGCGCGTGCTCCGCATCGGTGGCGACGCCATCAAGGCCGTTCAGGGCCGCCTGCAGTGCGACGTCGACGGTGAGGCCACCGGCCTGGTCGACGGCGCCGAGATGTTCGCCCTGGGCGAGACGCCCCGCGACTCGGCCACCAGCGTCG
>JBIIJH010000011.1:0-30952 GCA_044233905.1 Phycisphaerales bacterium | reverse complement strand
CGGATGACGTGGCTTGCTTCCTGCGAAAGCGCCTCGCGCGCATGCACCGCAATGCGCGCGCGGGCCGCCGATGCATCGGGAGAGCGCGTGCCCGCGGCACGCACGCGCGCGCCCGCACGGATCCACGCAACGCAGGCCGCTGCGGTGATGGTCCCGAGCATGAGGACGAACGTGTTGGCCCGGTGGTGATGTCCGTCGAACCACTCCTGCGTGGGCTGCAGGAGGACTCGCCACTCGAGACCGGTGTTTGCGAACTGGAACTGCGGCAGGTTGGGGGCAGGCGCGGGCGTGCCGGCACCCGGCAGGATGATGTCGCGCTGCATGCCGCCCAGCCCGGTGCCGCGCCCGACGAACACGGTGAAGCCCTCCGCCACGCCCTTCTGCAGGCGCGCGGCGAGTTCCGCCGGATCGATCACCAGGATGAGCGACCGGTTGCCCGGCGCCGCCACGCCCATCACGAACGAGTCGTCGGTGTTGATCGCCCACTGCTGGCCCAGGCGGATCATGTCCGTGGGAAGCGTGCAGCCGGCAAGCACCCTCAACGCGACGCCGGGTGGCACGCCGAAGCCGGGCAGCTGGCTGCCGTCCGGGCCCACCAGCGTCACCGCGCGCGAGCCGGTGAAGTCCACCAGGAGCTGCCGCGCGCTGCCGAGCCACTCCTCGTTCACTGCGCTGCCCGTGCGCGCCGCCAGCTGAGCAGCGGCGGCGCGGCGGCCGTCGAGCGCTGCCGACAGCATGGCGCCGAGCAGTTCCTGCTTCTCCATGATGTCGGTGCGTTGGGTGGCGCTCTCAGCGGCCTCGCCGTGCGCCCAGAAGATGGCAGTGACGCTGAGGCAGGCGGGACCCGCGATTCCGGCGACGAATGCGCGGAGCCCGCCGCGCGATCGCGCAGCCATCGTGCCCGTCACCAGCGCCAGCGGGGCGCCCGCAACCAGCAGGGCGAGCGCGATCGGCGTCCCGACGCGGAGCAGGGCGTCGACGCGCGGATAGTCCAGGAGCGCCTGCGCCGGACGTGCCAGCAGGATGGCCGCCAATCCGACCATCAAACCGCTCGTGATCCCTGACACCGTCCATCGCCAGCCGTCCCCCGGCAGGTGCGATGCAGTCGGCGGCTGGGATCGCGCTGCGCTCACGCCTTGACGACCTCGCGTTCGGCGCGCCGGCGCTTGAGTTCCGAGTCGATGAACGGCCCCACGCCGCCGTCGAGCACCTTCTGCGGGTTCATCACCTCGTAGCCGGTGCGGTGGTCCTTCACGCGGTTGTCGTAGATCACGTACGAGCGGATCTGCGTGCCCCAGCCGCGGTCCACCTTGCCGCCGGTGGCGGCGTCGAGCTCCGCCTGCCGGCGCTCTTCCTCGAGCGCCTCGAGCTTGGAGCGCATCACCGACAGTGCCTGGGACTTGTTCTGCAGCTGGTCACGGTAGGTGCTGGCCACCACCTGCAGGCCGGTGGGCAAGTGGGTCACGCGGATGGCGCTCGCCACCTTGTTGACGTTCTGCCCGCCGGGGCCGCTGGCGCGCACGAAGGCCACGATCTCGAGGTCCTTGTCGGGGATCACCAGGCCGTTGTCCTCGAACTCGGGCGTGACGTCCACGGTGGCGAAGCTGGTCTGCCGCTTGGCTTCGGCATTGAACGGGCTGACGCGCGCGAGGCGGTGCGTGCCGCGCTCGCAGTTCATGTAGCCGTAGACGAAGGGGCCGCTCAGGCGGTAGCCGACTTCGGCGATGCCGACCTCGGTGCCGTAGAGGCGGTTCATCTCCTCCACCTTGAAGCCCATCTCGCGCCACCAGTAGAGGTACATGCGCTCGAGCATCTCGGCCCAGTCGTTGGCCTCGGTGCCGCCCACGCCGGCCTGGATGGTGACGAAGCAGTTGCGGTGGTCGTGCTTGCCGGAGAGGAGGCTCTGCGCCTCGACCTTCTCCATGTCGAGCACCAGCTGGAAGAGCGTCTGGTCAACCTCGGCCAGGATGTCCTGGTCGTTGGCCTCCTTGGCCATCTGGTAGCCGACCTGCGCGTCCTCGAAGGCCTTCATGGCGGCCTCGAGCGGCTCGATCTGCGCCCGGACCACCTTCAGCTCGTCGATCACCTTCTGGGCGCCGCGCTGGTCGTTCCAGAAATCGGGCGATTCCATCCGCGCCGTCAGTCGTTCGCGCTCCTGGACCTTTTGCGGGTAGTTAAAGAGAGTCGCGGATGGTTGTGATCCGCGCCTCGAGGTCGTTGAGCACCGGCTGGTGCGCGTCGTAATGCATGCGGGGAGTGTACGGGCAGCAAGCCACCCGTTCCGCAGGGATATAGACTTCGTTCCCCATGAAGGTCTCCGAACGCGTCCAGCGCATGAAGGAAAGTTCCACCCTCGCGGTTGCTGCCCGTGCGGCGGCGCTGAAGAAGGAGGGCGCGGACGTGGTGGCCTTCGGCACCGGCGAACCCGATTTCGACACGCCCAACAACATCAAGGAAGCCGCCGAGCGCGCCCTCCGCGCCGGACAGACCAAGTACGTGGCCACGCCCGGCACCGTGGAGGCGCGCGCCGCCGTGGCCGCCAAGCTCCACGGCGAGAACGGCATCGCCTGCAAGCCCGAGCACGTGGCCATCACCGCGGGCGGCAAGCATGCGCTCTACCTGACGCTGCAGACCCTCATCGATGCGGGCGACGACGTGGTGCTCCCCACGCCGGCCTGGGTGAGCTACCGGCCGCTCATCGAGCTCGCGGGCGGCCGCTGCATCGAGGTCCCGGGAGCCATGGAGCACGGCTTCAAGGTCACGCCGGCGCAGATCGCTGCGGCGATGACGCCGCGCACCGTGGCGGTGATCCTGAACAGCCCATCGAACCCCTGCGGCATCGCCTACACCGAGGCGGAGATCCGGGCGCTGTGCGAGGTGATCACTGCGCACCCGCGCGCCGTCCTGATCAGCGACGAGATCTACGAGAAGCTCGTCTACCCCGAGGTGGATCCCGGCCTGCGGCACTTCTCGCCGGGCAGCATCCCGGCGATGGCCGAGCGCACCATCACGCTCAACGGCCTGAGCAAGGCGTTCGCGATGACCGGCTGGCGCATCGGCTACGTGTGCGCCCCGGGCGGCAACGGGAAGTTCATGCAGGAGCTCATCAAGCTCCAGGGCCAGATGACCAACAACATCCCGGCGTTCTTCATGCCGGCCATCGTCGAGGCGTTCTCGCCGCGCAGCGCTCCGCAGGTGGAGGCCATGCGCGTGGCCTTCGCGCGGCGCGCGGCGGTGGTGGATGAACTGGTGCGCGCCATCCCGCGCTTCCGCTCCGTGCGCCCCAACGGCGCGTTCTATTCGTTCCCTTCCATCGCGGCATGCAAGGGCTTGACGTCGCCCGGCGGCCGCCGGATCGAGGATGCACAGACCTTCGCGGAGGCGCTCCTCCTGGAAGCCCACGTGGCCGTCGTGCCCGGCGGCGACTTCGGCGCCTGCGCCGCCGACCACATCCGCATCACCTTCGCCACCGACGAGGCCACGCTCCGCAAGGGCATGACACGCATCGCGGAGTTCACGGCGGCGCTGCGATGACGGCGGAAGATCCCTCGGCGATCAGCGATCTCCTCAACGTGATCGGCTGGGTCCCCGCCGTGGTGTTCCCGGCGGCCACGGTCTCGCAGCTCTTCGTATTGACCCGGCGCCGAAAGGCGGATGGCGTCTCGGCCATCACGTGGGGCCTGTTTGCGGTTGCCAACGTCTGCCTCTACCTGACCATCGGCGAATGGCTGCGGCCGCAGATCCTGATCACCACGCTGGGAACGGCGGTGCTCCAGGTGGTGGTGGTCATGATGATCCTGCAGCTCCGTCGACACCCGGCCGATAAGAAATCCGGGACCGATTCCGTGCCGCCCAAGGCTTGAGCGCCGGGCCCGTGCATCGCACGCTCGGTGCATGGAAGAAGTTCAATCCATCGACGGCGGGAACGGGCGCGAAGAGATCGCACACTTCATGCTTTCGCACGAGGACGCGCTCCGGCGCCGCATCGGCGCGGAGGTGGGGAAGTCGCCGGGCGTGGATGCCGACGACGTGTTCTCGACCACGCTCCGGCGGGTGGACTACGCGGCGGCGCACGGGTCATTCCAGATGCGCAGCGTGCCCGAGGCGTGGAGCTTCGTGGCACGCGTGGTGGAGCGCGCGGTGCAGCGCCACCGGCGCCGGGCGGCACGATTCGCCGCGGCGGTGGCCCACTCCGCGCAAGGCAAGGAGCCTTGGTTCGAGGCCGTGGAGCCTGATCACCGCGCAGAACTGGTAGGCATCATGAACGACGTGGCGCGCACGCGCCCGCAGGATGCGGCGCTCATCCAGCACCGCCTGCGCGGCCGCAAGTGGCGCGAGATCTCCGGGCTCATGGGTGTTTCGGAAGACGCGCTGCGCCAGCGCTGGTGCGCACTGGTGGCGCGGCTGCGCGAACGGCAGCGCGAGCGCGAGGATCGTTCCCGCGCGGTCTGATCCTCGCGCGCGGCCTGTATGGCTGTCGGTTGTTCGGCATTCCGGGCAGCGCATGACCGCGCCCGGGGGTTCAGCATCGCGTCAGCTTGCGCCGATCGTCACCGGTGCCGGCTGGACGCGGGGACGGTAGTTCGGCTCGAGCGCAATCTGGAGTGGCAGGCGCTTGCCCGTGGGGTCGCGCGGGATGTGGTCGTTGTCGATCACCTTCTGGATCGCCATGATGCCCTCGATGAGCATCTCGGGACGCGGCGGGCAGCCGGGGATGTAGACGTCCACCGGGATGTACTGGTCGACGCCCTGGACCACGGCGTAGGTGTCGAACACGCCGCCGGTGCTGGCGCAGGCGCCCATCGAGATGACCCACTTGGGCTCGGCCATCTGCATGTAGATGCGCTGGAGGACGGGGAGCGTCTTCACGCTCACGCGGCCGGCCACGATCATCAGGTCGCACTGGCGGGGGCTGAAACGCATGACCTCGGCGCCGAAGCGGGCCAGGTCGTAGCGGCTGCAGGCGGTGGCCATCAGCTCGATGCCGCAGCAGGCGGTGGCGAAGGGCATCGGCCACACGCTGGAGCGGCGCGCCCAGTTGACGACGCGCTGGAGCTGGGTGGTGAGGACGCTGTCGACGGGAAGTGCGGTTTCGAGGCCCATGGGTCCCGAATGATAGGGCGGGAGGCGGCTCCGCGGCGTCGCCGAAGCGGCAGGTTGCGGGCGTTTCAGTTGTCCTGCAGCGCCTTGGGCGTGCCGGTCGGGAAGGCGCCCGGGTTGGGGCCGACGTAGCCGTCCTCGCCCACCACCCGCGGCTTGGTCGGCTGCCAGAAGCCCTCGCCGTCCTTGATGTTCGCCTCGTGGACATCGTAGTTGTTGGGTCCGTTCCCCTTGACGCCCACCACGTGGCGGTAGCACCCGCCGAGCGTCGCGCAGGCGAGGACGCATCCGAGGGCGGTCCAGGCCAGGGGAGACGGGAGGTGCAGCGGCGATGGGAGGCGTCGTGAAGCCATGTTCAGCTCGCCAGGACCTTGTCCAGCTCGTGGCTGGTCTTCAGGATGTTGAAGAGCCGCTCGATGCGCATCAGGTGGAAGAGGTCCGTCAGGTGGCGGTTCATGCCGTAGACGGTGGGCTGCAGGCCCGCCTTCTCTGCGCAGTTGCGCAGGTCGACGCAGGTGCCGAGCCCCATGCTCGAGACCAGCGACACCTGCGAGAGGTCCAGCACGAAGCTGCGGCCGCGCGCGATGCCTGCCATCTTCTCGACGACCTGCTCGCGGATCATCGGCGCCTCGTTCTGGCCGATGCTCGGCACCACCACCTTGGCGACCAGGTGGCCGCCGGGGTGGGAGAACTGGACGAAGTCCTGCGGGGCGTCATTCATTGCCATGGACCGTGCAGTCTAGCGGGGCGTGCTGCTGCCGCCATCCCCGCCGATACGCAGCCGGGCAGCGCATCCGAGCTGGGCATCGCGGATGGCGGTGGCAATGCGCGAGCGTTCGATGCCCTCCTCGCCGGCGCAGTGCGAGAGCATGGCGCGGAGCACCTCGGCGGCGTCGATCGACTCCGGCGGGCGCATGGGCACGTAGGCGTCGGAGACCGTGTGCTGCAGGAATCCGCCGCGCACCAGTTCCTCGAGGAGCTCGCCGGCCAGGCGGTCGTCGATGCAGAGTTCTGCGGCGATGGTGTCGCGGGAAACGGCGCGCCCGGCGCGCCAGAACGTGGCCGCCTGCTCCATCACCGCCACCACCAGCATCGGGTCGGCGGCGGCGTCGTCGTCCGCGCCGCTTCCGGCATCCAGGCCGCGCACGCGGATGGTCTGCGCGAAGGCGCTGACTTCCAGTCCGCCGAGCACCGCGCTCCACACCACCCACATCCAGAACATGAAGACCGGCACCAGGCCGAGCGAGCCATAGAGCCTGCTCATGCCGAAGGCGTGCTCGAAGTACGCGGCGAGCGCTCCCTTGAGCGCGATGATGGCAACGCTCGCGACGAACGCGCCGATGGCCGCGCTCTGGACGCGCACGCGCGCCGCGGGCACCACCAGGTAGACGATGAGGAGGAGCGCCCACAGCACCGCCACGTTCCACACCGTGGAGACGAGCGCCACCACCCAGCCGATGCCCGGCGTGTCGCGCGCGCCATGGAGCAGCGAGGAGAGGAGCGGGATGGCGCCGATGAGGAGCGGGCTTGCCGTCAGCACGAACCAGTAGAGGATGATGCGTCGCACCCAGGTGCGGCCCTGCCGCGCGCGGTAGATGCGATTGAAGCTCATCTCGATGTTCACCATCAGCCACAGCGCGCTGGCCACCGTGACCACGACGCCCACCCAGCCGAGCGCGCTGAGGTCGATCTCCGACGCCTGCTTGACGAGTGTTTCCACCCACGAGCCGAGCTCCACGGCGCCGGCGGTGCTGCCGGCATCCGCGGGCGGCACGATCTTCATGCTGTCGAGGCCGAGCGATCCGATGAATCCCGCCACGAACGGCGCGAATTGCGCGCCCATCAGGGTCTTCGCCACCAGCGTCACCACCACCAGGATCGGCACCAGCCCCAGCAGCGTCTTGTAGGCAAGCGCGGAGGCCATGCCCGGCACGTCGTCGGCAATGGCGCGCCGGTGCAGGAGCGAGGAGATGCGGAGGAGGCGCAGCGGGACGGAGCCGAGCGAGGGCCGGCGGCCGGCAGCGTCGATCTTTCCTCCCATGGCGGCGTTCGTCATGCTGCGCAGTGTACGAGCCGCATCAGCGCGTCACGAAGGCGCCCCACTGCGTCTGGCCGCTGATGCCGGCAGCGTCGCCCGTCATGCGACGCTCGCCATCGGCGCGGCCGGCGTTGAACCGGTTGGGCCCGTCGCGGTCCTGCAGCACGCCGAGGCTGGTGCACTGCGTGGCGTCCCAGTGGTAGCGGTTGTCGTCCGCGGATCCCTGGCTCGCGCCCGCGGCGCGGTAGTCGTCATGCCCCGCGCGGTCGGAGAGGAAGCCGATCGCCTGCATCGCCGCCGCGCCCTGCGAGAGGCCGTCCGCCTGGTAGCGGTCATCGCCCGCGCGGTCCACGAGCACCGCCACCGAGACGTCCCACGCGGCGCCCTGGCCGGCGGCGGTCATGCTCCAGTAGATGTCGTCGCCCGCATCATCGAGAAGTGCGCCGAACGCCTGGTGCGCCGCGGTGCCCTGCGCGTAGCGGTTTCCGTAGTAGAGGTCGCGGCCGGCAGAATCGCGCAGGATGCCCATCGAGAGGAAGTACCCGCAGCCCTGCGCGAACTCGCCGCCTTCGTAGCGATCGTCGCCGGCGAGGTCCACCAGCGCGCCCACGCCGCCCACTGCTCCCGCGCGGTAGCCGAAGCCCACGCCCTGCGAGAAGGAGCAGTGCACCGTGGGGGTCGCGTACGCGCTCGGTGCGGTGCCGTCGGCTCGGTAGCGGTCGCCACCGGTGGCGTCCAGGAGGAGCGCCGCGCCGCCCGGGCCGCCGCAGCCCTGCGAGAACATCTCGGAGACGTAGAGGTCGCCGCCGCCGAGGTCGCACACGGCGCCGATCCCCGCGAACGCCGCGCCCACGGTCCACGCGCCTCCGGCGTACGTGTCGTCGCCTGCGCGGTCCACCAGCATGCCCACGCCGAACGCGGCGGCTCCCAGGCCGTTCTGCGCGCACTCGTAGCGGTCGTTTCCGGCGAAGTCGTCGATCACGCAGACCCCGCACGCTGCGCCGGCAGGGCCGGCGAGCGGTTGGGATCCATCCGCGCCGCGCGACGAGGCGTGCACGTCGTCGCCCGCAACGTCCACCACCAGTCGGCTGCCCACGACGCCCGTTCCCCATTCGTAGCGATCGTCGCCGGCGGGGTCGAACACGGCGGCGATCTTCGTCATGTCGTAGCGGTTGGTGCCGGGGCCGCCGATCACGATCCAGCCCAGCTCGTCCACGCGCTGCGTGGTCAGCACCGTGCCGTCCACGGCGCCCGCCAGTTCCGGCGGAAGCTCCTCGGCCTCGAACGTCTTCCAGTCGCCCTGCACGCTGAGCGCGGTGTCGAAGTGGGCCGCCGTGCGCACCAGGGCTTCGCGGTCGATGGTTGCCGACGCCTTCATGGCGGTCGCGAGGGTTTCGGGCACCTGCCCGCGACGGCCGGTGCTGGAGGCCGCATTGTTGATCGCCGCGCGCGCCACCTTGTCGCGCCCCTCGGCCGGCAGGCAGGCGGTGAGCGCCTTGGCGACGATGAGGTTCGACTCGTTGAGCAGGAAGTCCACGGCAAACGCCGCGCGCTGCGGAGTGCTCACCTCGAGCGTGCTTCGTTCGTCGGCAATGCCGCACTCGATGCCGAATGCGCGTGCGGCGAACCGCGCCACCGCGCGGTACGGCCGGTCCGCACCCTCGGCCGCCGGCTGCGTCACGGCGCGCGCCACCTCGGGCAAGGCGAACGGCTGCGCAAACCCGATGCGCACGGCGCCCAACAGGCCGCGCACCGGAAACTGCCGCGGGGTGGCGGCAAAGAGCGTGGCAAGGCGGCGCACGTCCTCCTGGCGGCCCGCCTCGGCGATGGTCTCGCCGATGGGCGTGCGTGCGTCGAGCGGCAGGAGTTCGGCCGGCGCTCCCCAACAGCCTGCGGGGCCGGAACCGGAGGCGACCAGGAGCACGGCGGCGGCAACGATCGACATGCGGCGAAACATACCGCGGCTGCGGCTACCATGGCACGATGCGCCGCCTGACCTCGCCGACCCATCCGTACCAGGACGACACTCGCGGGCCGCGCATCCAGAAGGTGCTTGCCGACGCCGGCATGGGCTCGCGCCGCAACTGCGAGACCGCCGTGGAGGAAGGGCGCGTCACCGTCAACGGCCACCGCATCGACGGCCTGCCGGCATGGGTGAATGCCGCCGAGGACGACATCCGCATGGATGGCCGCCGCATCAAGCCGACCGAGCGCGACGTCTACGTGATGCTCTTCAAGCCCAAGGGCTACCTGAGCACCAACAGCGACCCCGAGGGGCGTGCGCTCGCGGTGGACCTGGTGCAGCATCCGTCGCACGCGCGGCTCTTCCCGGTGGGACGCCTCGACGCCGAGAGCTCGGGCCTCCTCCTCATGACCAACGACGGCGCACTCGCCAACCGCCTCACGCACCCGCGCTTCGAGATGGCCAAGGGCTACGAAGTGATGGTGAACGGCCGCGTCAACGACGAAGACGTCGAGCGCCTGGAGCGCGGCATCTTCGTGCCCGGCAAGCAGGCGGGCGAGGGCGCGCGCGCCGGCGGCAAGCTGGTGATCCTGAAGCGCGACACCGGTCGCACGCTCCTCTACATGGAGCTGCGCGAGAGCCGCAACCGCGACATTCGCAACGTGCTGGCGGCCCTCGGGCACCCGATCAAGAAGCTGCGCCGCGTGCGCATGGGACCGCTGCAGCTCAAGTCGCTGCAGGCGGGTGAGTGGCGGGAGCTGACGCCCAAGGAACTTGCCGTGCTGCGCGAGCATGCGTTCGCCACGCCGCAGGAACGTGCCGCGCGCCGCGACGAGCCCGTGGCTGCGCCGCGGAAGCCGCGCCTGCGCGACACGTCCACCGAGCGCGCCCCGCGCCGTGCGGCCGCCGCGCCCGCGGCACGCAAGGCTGCGTCGCCCGCCGGACGCCCGGTACGCACGCGTCGAAGCGAGGAATCGAGCACCGGCGGCCGCACCCCGCGACCGAGTGGCGGACGCCCCGCACGCACGCGTCGCGGTGAGGAATCAAGCGCCGGCGGCCGCGCGTCGCGATCCGGCGCCGGTGCGGGCTACCATGGAAAGTCCGCGGACCGCGGCGGCAAGTCGCCGCGCGCCGGAGCCCGTGGAGGTTCGCGCGCGGCTGGCCGCGGTGATTCGCGCGGAGCATCGCGCGGGCCCGCCCGCGGTGGTTCGCGCGGCGGTGCCCCCCGCAGCGCGGGCAAGAAGTCGAGGACCCGCTGATGCCCCAGTACGAATACATGTGCGAGGATGATGGCGAAGTGATCACCCTCCTGCGCCCCATGCGCGACGCCGATGCCCCCGTGGATGACCCCGCGGGCAAGGGCCGCCGCTTCACCCGCAAGCACAGCGTCTTCGGTGTCGCCGGTTCGCCGGTTGGCCAGGCGCACGTGCACACGGGTTCCTGCTGCCCGTGCGGCAAGCCCCAGAGCCAGTGCGGGAACGGCTGACCCCGTGTATCCCCGCCCACAGCCATCCACGGACGAAGCCTTGCAGCCGCAGGGCCTGGTGATCCATGGCGTCGACTTCTCCGGCGCGGACTCCGGCGGCGCCGCCAAGATCCGCGTCGTCACCCGCGACATGTCCGACCTGCGCGCGCCCGTCGTCTCGATGGGTCGTCTCGACCGCCGTGCCCTGGTGCGCGCGGTGCTGGCGTCGCGCGCCGACGGCCGCAACCACCTGTGGCGCGTCGATGCGCCGCTCTCGATCCCTGCGGAGATCGCCCGCGAATTCGGCCTCGCCGAGGACTGGATGGCGGTGGCGCGCTGGATGCAGGAGCAGGGCTCGCCGCGCATGTGGCGAACCGTGGTCCGCGGATTGACGCGTCGCGAACCGCGCCGCGCCTGCGATGCCGCGATGTCCACGCCGATGTCGCCCCTCAACCTGCGCGTCTTCAAGCAGACGTGGACCTTCATCTGCGAGGTGCTCCTGCCCCTGGCGGAGGAAGGCGTCCGCATCGAGCCGTGCGTGGCGGGAACCTCCAACGCCGTGGTGATCTGCGAAGGCTGCCCGGCCTCGGTGCTGAACGCCCGCGGCTGGCCCAAGCGCGGTTACAAGGGCGCCGGCGAACCGCCGCGCGCGCTGCGTGCTCAGCTCCTTCGCCAGCTCGGCGAATGGGGCGTCGTGGTGCCCCCGGCCATGGCCGAGGAAGCCACGCGCGACGAGGAAGGCGACCTCCTCGACGCCATCATCCTGGCCACGCCGCCGTTCGCGGCGGTGGTGCCGGCGGTGGGGCGCGTCGAGGGCTGGGTGTACTGATTTGCAAGTGACTTGACGGCGGTCTTTGCGGATCTGTGCCCCCCGATTAGCATTCCGACCATGCTTTCGGACGGCATCGATGAATCCAGGGTGATGCCGTCGGACGGCGGTAGTTCCCCTCCTTCGGTGGGCGGCAATCCCGGCTCGGCCACCATGGCCGAGCTCGACGCGCTGCTTGCCCGCGCCGCCACCGAAGTGCAGCGCGGCATGGACGAGGGCGTGGCCCGCATCGGCCGCTACACCCTGGTGACCGCAGTCGGCGAGGGCGGCTTCGGCACGGTCTGGCTGGCCTCGCAGGAGGAACCGGTCCGCCGCCTGGTGGCGCTGAAACTCCTGCGCCGCGATCCCAACTCGCGCATGGTGCTGGCGCGCTTCCAGAACGAGCGCCAGACGCTCGCGCGCATGGACCATCCGAACGTGGCCACGGTGCTCGATGCCGGCGTCACCGACGACGGCCGCCCGTGGTTCGTCATGCCGTTCATCGACGGCCTGCCCATCAATGTCCTCTGCGACGAGCAGCGCCTGCGTCCCCGCCAGCGCGTCCAGCTGTTCGCGGCGGTCTGCGACGGCGTGCAGCACGCGCACCAGAAGGGCGTGATCCACCGCGACCTGAAGCCGGGGAACATCCTGGTGACGCGCGACACGGAGCGCCCGGTGCCCAAGGTGATCGATTTCGGCGTGGCGAAGGCGTGCGACCCGTCCGACGCCGCGAGCCTGCGCACCGCCGAGGGCCAGCGACTGGGCACACCGCAGTACATGCCTCCCGAACAGTGGATGCATGGCGCCGGCATCGCCGACGCGCGCAGCGACGTCTACGCACTGGGCGCGGTACTCGGCGAGCTCCTCGTCGGCGGCCCGCCCACCCGGCTGCCGCGTACGCCGCTTGAGGTACCCGAGGTGGTGCCGCCGTTGGCATGGCTCGCGGAAGTGGGCGCACGCGACCCGGCCATCGTTGCCGCCACCGCCGCCGCGCGCGGCATGGCCGTCGACGAGCTCACCGAGGCTGTCCGCGGCGACCTGGATGCCATCGTGCGCCGCGCCACGGCTGCGCATCCGGACGACCGCTACCCGACCGCAGCGGCCCTGGCGGACGACCTGCGACGCTGGCTCGAAGGGCGCGCGGTGGCCGCGCGGCTCCTCGGCCCGTGGGAGCGTGCGTGGCGATGGGTCCGGCGCCATCGCGTGGCGGCATCGCTGGCGGCGGTTGCCGCGGTGGCACTGGTGGCCGTGATCGTGGTGTGGACCGCCAGCATTGCCGAGTCGCGTCGCGAGCGCGACCTCGTCAACGTCGCGCAGCGGCAGTCGCAGCAGACCTTCGAACTGGCACGCTCCATGATCGAGGACATGGTGCAGCAGCTGCGGACGAGCAATGACCTGATGGCAGGCAAGGCCACGTTCCAGCGCGTCGACCGCATGGTGGACCAGGTGGCCGCGGACGACCCGTTGACCGCGGGCCGCCTGGCGGCCATCGTCATCAAGGGGCACCAGCAGGCGTGGGAGCACAGCAGCGCCTACGCGCTGGCGCGCCGCTCCTTCGACCGTGTGCTGGCAGTGGATCCGACGGGCCAATCGCAGGCGTACCGCGACCTGGCTCCGGACGTCTACCAGATGTCGCTGAAGTACGACCGACCGGCGGCGTCCAAGTTTGGCTCCGCCATCTTCGGGACGCTTGCGTCCGAAGGCAGGCTGTTCTCCCCGGAGGGCCGCGTGCTCTTCATCGGCTCGCTCACCGAGCGCCAGCCGTGGCCCTTCTTCCAGGAGGGATCTCCCATCGAGTTGCGCCTCGCCGCCTCTCAGTGGTACGCCTCGGCAATCCCGGACCCGATCGAATCGGCGTGTGTCAATGCCCAGGCGCGCATCTTCTCGTACATCCGCGGCGACCACCTGCCGGGCCGGGCGACGGAGATGTTCGCCGCGCTCGAGTACCTCCGTACCCACCGGCCGGCGGACGACCATGGGCTCATCATGGCCGAGGTCCAGGTGGGCATCATGATGGACATCGAGGGCCTTGGATCCCAGCATTCACTGCAAGGCATGATGCTTCATTGCGCCCGTGCGGCACTCGCATTCGGGGAGTTCTCGCCCCGCACCGTTAACGCGCGGTGGAACCTCGCATACTCGTGCGTGAACCAGGGCTTCGTCAAGGATGGCTACGACGCCTACATCGATCACCTGTGGCCGGAGTACCGCCGCCAGGTGCCCTCCGATGGCCTCCGTGCGTGGTACCTGGCGTACTTCGCGCCCATCGCCTTCATGGTGGCCGACTACGACACCGCCTACGCCTGCGCTCTCACGCAGCTTGCCGACGAGATCGATGCGGGCGGTTCCGCCACGGGCGGTGTCTGCCAGCTCTCCGCCCGCGTGCTTGCCGGGGTATTGGCCGTGTGGGGTGACGAAGCGGGCGCCCAGGAAGTGGAGCGGCGCTTCAACGTGCAGCGCGTCCTCGAGTGTCTCGAACAGTGGTGATTCGGCGTGCGTGCCGGGGCGGGTCGGCTGTGCCCGTGGTACACCCCTCGCAGGAGATTCCCATGCGCACCGCCGCCCTCGCCATCGCCTCGCTCTTCTCGCTCGCCCTCGCATCGCAGTGCCTCGCGCAGGGCGCGCCTGCCGCGGCACCGCCCGCAGCGAAGGCCGCCGAACCCGCCCCGTGGCCCAAGGACGCGGCAGCGCTCGATTCGCTCGGCGCGAAGCTGGTGGAGGATTTCTTCCGCCGCATCGTGGCCAAGGACTGGGCGGCGATCGATGCTGCCAGCCTGCCGGGCCTGCAGCGCATCGGCTTCGAAGGGGCCTTCGACCGCGCCACCAACCTCGAGTCGCTCAAGGAACTCGGTCTCACCGCGGCCAATGTCACCGAATTGCACGCCACGCGGGCCGGTGATGCGCTGGTGGTCACCTGCCAGGTGCAGGCCGACTCCACGCGCGATGGGCAGAAGCTCCCCAAGTCCGCGGCCTCGCGTCTGGGCGTCTGGCAATGGTCCGACGGTGCGTGGCGCATGGTTGCGTGGGCCGCGCTCAACATGCCGGCTGTTCGCCCGGTGCCTGGCAAGCCGCGCTTTGCGGGTGACGAGGCGCTGAACAAGGAAGGCGCCGAGATGATCTCGCGGTTCCTGGGTGCCCAGCACCGCAAGGAGCTCGACGCGTTCGACGCGATGCTCACCGAGGGTGTGCAGGTGGTGAACTTCAAGGGCCAGAAGCTGCGCGCGGACATGATCAAGGGCGCCAAGTACGCCACGTGCGAGGCCCCGTCCATCGTGGATGCCCGCGCCACCCGCTCGGGTGCCATCACCGTGGTGACCTGCAACCTGTCCATGGCGCAGAAGGTCGGCATGGAGTCCCTCCCGGCCGATCCGGCGCCGTTCATGGCGGTGTTCCAGGGTACGGGTGCATCGGCGAAGGTGATTGCCCTCGCCAACACCAACCGCCCGAAGTGACCGGGCGCGCCCGCATCCGGTTCAACCGTCGCGGAGCGACCGCAGCCGACGCGCCAGAAGCTCCCGGCCCTCGGCGAAGTCGCGGTGCGCCGTCGCGGGGCTGATCCCCACCATCGCGGCGACGCGATCCATGGGAATTCCCGCCACGGAATGAAGCGTCACCACCTCCATCTGCCGCGGGTGGGTGGCGGCCTGTTCGATCATGGCGCGCTCCAGGAGCTCGAGATCCGCGCGCGGCGTGCCGGCCCCGTCCGGCGGCGTGTCGTGCAGTTCGTCCTCTGCCTGGGTGTCGAGCCGCTGCGTCAACCGCACGTCACGCTTTGCAGCCAGCCGGTTCCTGCGTCGGTCGGCGATGACGCGCGTCATGAAGACGCTCGCCAGGCCGCGCAGGTGTGAATCGGTGGCAGGGAGGTCACGCTGGTCCATGAGGCGGATCACCGTCTCGGTCACCAGCGACGTGGGGGCGAGTGCCGCCGCGCCGAAGCCCGCGGTCTCATGCTCTGCGCGCAGCGTGCGCTGTGCAATGTCCTTCAGCTGCGCGTAGTGCTGGCTCACCAGTTCGGCGAAGGCACGCCGGCGCTCGGGGTCGTTCAGGTCTGGCTGCTGTTCCATGACCGCTCACACCCCGCGCGTCTGTGGTTCCCAGATGATCTTGTGGAGCTGCGTCTGCATGCGCACGGGCAGGCGGTCGGCCACGATCCACTCCGCGAGCGAGCGGGGCGAGAGTCCCGCGCAGCCCGCGATCTCGGTGCCCTTTGGCTGCGCCCATGCGGCGCTCAGGAGGATGACGCCCAGGCGCCCCTCGCGTACGCGCTCCGTCAGGTGGTGCTCGGCGATCTTCGCCTTGGCCCAGTCGTAGTCGGCGCGGTCGGTGAGGACGAACTTCACCTCGTCACGCGCGCGCAGGTCGCCGAGGTTCTGCCAGAGGTTGCGCTCCGACTCGCCGCTGCCGGGGGTCTTGATGTCGAGGATCCGGATGGCGCGCGGGTCGCAGGGCGCAATGTCCACCGCGCCGGAGGTCTCGATCAGCACCGTCAGGCCACGCTCGCAGAGGACGCGCACCAGGTCGAAGGAGCGCTTCTGGGTAAGCGGCTCGCCGCCCGTCAGTTCCACCAGCGGGCAGCCGGTGGCGGCCACGGCGTCCACGATCTCGCCGATGGTGGCGGTGCGCCCCTCGCGGAAGGCGTACTCCGTGTCGCAATACGTGCAGCGGAGCGGGCAGCCGGTGAGGCGCACGAAGACGCACGGCGCGCCGGCCCAGGTGCTCTCGCCCTGGATCGAGTGGAAGATCTCGTTGAGGCGCAGGGTGCCGGCAAGGACGTCGCCCTCCGCGGATGGCTTGGTGGCGCCGAGCACCGACCCCGCCGCGGCCGCCTTGGCGCCGTGGCACGTGGGCATCAGGTGCTGGAGCGGGTTCGTCTGCATGGCGCTCTGCGCAAGGTACGGGCAACCCGCAAAAATGCAGCGGGAGGCGCCGTCGGCGCCTCCCGCGAATGCCCAGAAGAGGACTCGAACCTCCAAGGGATTGCTCCCACCAGCACCTCAAGCTGGCGCGTCTGCCAATTCCGCCACCTGGGCAGGCTCCCGTCCGCGGAGATGGCTCCGGGGGAAGGGAGGAAGAGTATAGCAAACGACCCCCGCCATCGGATGGCGGGGGTCGAAGGTGATAACACCAAGGAAGCGGCTGTGGCCGCGGGTCGGCCCGCGAGCGATCAACCCCAGTCGGCGAGCATCATGCCGAGGTCGGCGCCTTCGGTGATGCCGTTGCCGTTGAGGTCCGTGGGGCCGGGCTGGCCCCAGCCGGACAGGAGGCTGCCGAGGTCGGCGCCGTTGACGATGCCGTCGCCGTTCAGGTCCGCGACACGAACCGCCGGGCAGGTCAGGCCGATGAGGCGGAAGTCGTCGATGGCGGCCTCCACGACAGCGCCCGTGGCGTCGTTGGCGCGGAAGCGGAACTTCACCTGCGCCGACGGCGTGATCAGCCCGTTCAGCTTGAACGACTTCTGCACCCATGCGGCGGTCTCGCCGGCAACCTGGCTGACGGTCTCCAGGTTCACCCACGTCACGCCGTTGTCGGCCGAGACGTCGATCGGGAACGTGTTGGTGGCGGGGTTGCTGCCCGCGTTGTTGGAGTACCAGCGCCAGTAGCTGACCTGGACTTCCGAGTAGCCGGTGCAGTTGAAGGTGGGCGAGACAAGCGTGGTCACGCCGCCATCGACGTCGGCTGCGCCGATGGCGCCACCGGCCGTGCCCTGGCCGGTGAACCAGCACTTCACGCCGGGGGCGGCCGTGTGGTCATCTTCCGGCTGCGCGGTGGTTCCGACCGGATCGGCCTGCACCCACCGGCCGGTGGTGGCGGTGTCGCCCGCGGCGCCCGAGGTCCAGGTACCCGTTCCCTCGAACTCGTCGAAGCCGACGTTGGTCGAGGAATTGGCCACCGGCACCGTGTAGAAGGCAGCCGGGGCGCTGCTCGGCGAGGTCACCGTGCCGCCGGCCGTCGTCTGCACGGACACGTAGTAGGCCAGCGACGACGGGCAGGTGCCTGCGGGCAGGTTCACCGTGTAGGTGTTCGACGCGCCCGGGGTCATCGGGTAGGCGGTGTACGCGGAGGCCGAGCCAGCCTTCGCGAACAGCTTGGCCGTCGAGGCGTTGGCCGTCGCCGAGATCGGATCGATCTTCACGGTGAGGACGGTGGAGCCCGTCGAGGAGGCGAGGCTCGGCTGTCCGCCCGGGAACGAGATGTTCAGGAGCGAGAGCGCCGGGCCGGGCAGGCCGTGGAGGGTGAACGAGTCGTTGATCGCCGTGTAGTTCGGCGTGCCGTTGCTGATGTTGGCATCGTCGTCATCGAGCGTCAGGAAGTCGATGGTGATGTCGTTGGCGATGGTGCTGATCGCGCCGTGCAGCGGGATGGAGTTCACTGCCAGTCGGGCGACCAGCGCGCGGTACGTGCTCGGGTAGGTGACCGCGAAGCGGTTGCGAAGGTCCCACACGCAGCCGGAGATGAGCTGGCCGCAGGAGTGGATCGCGCTGCCGCAGGTGGCGCCGTACGCGGTCGTTCCGGTCGAGCAGCCGGATGCGCTGAACTGGCAGGTGTTCTGTGCGGTGCGGATGCCGACGGAGCAGTTCTGGAATCCAACGCCGGTGGCGGGGCTGTCGCTCAGCAGGAATCCGAAGATGTCGCCCATGCCTTCGCCGTACGCGCCCTGGCCGGAGCCGCCCTTGGCGACGCAATTGTGCCCGTACTCGTGGCCCACGACGTCACCGAACGCGGTGTTGTTGCAGCCGCCGCCCGCGAGGTAGAAGTTGATGGTGTCGCCGGTGTAGTACGCGTTGCAGGTGTTGGCCAGGTTGCAGTTCACCTGGAAGCTGCTCGCCTGGGTCGAGACGGTGGGGAAGTTGGGGCTGGCGGCCACCACCATGTCGCGCGACCTGTTCGCCATGACGTAGGCGTTGATCTGCGCACGCTCCGCTTCGACGGTGTTCGCCGAGTTGAACACGGGGCTCCAGTTGGTGCCGTCGTTTGCGGTGGTGCTCAAGGTGAGCGCTCCCGCGCTGTTGTTGGTGGTGGTGAACCAGCGGCCGACGAGAGTGCTGTAGAGAGCACCCGCAGCACCGGCAGAAGTCGAGTAGTTGCCATCTGCGTCCGCATATGTAACGGCGTTTCCGATGGCGACACGCAAGCGGTTGCCGGCCGTAATCGGAATCGCGGTCGTGATACTGCCGCCTGGATTGGTATTCTGGTTGGTATTCAGCGTGAGGGTGTAATCCCGTACGGGCAACAGTGTTGTCTCGACACCGGTACTGTCGTTGGTCCTGCTGACGACGAGATCGCTTGCCTGGGGCACCCTGAACTGGAACTCAAAGGTGGAAGTTCCGCTCGTTCCGCTGCCCGAGTACGTTGTTGCGCTTTCTAGGCTGCGAACCCCCACGTACGGGATGCCGGTGATGACCTCGTTGGCGCAGGCGTCGGCGCCGTAGCCCGCGGTCGCGTTGCCGGTCACCCGACCAGCGACCGCGTTGCAGATCTTGGTTTCCTGGTGCAGGATCTCGCCGGTCTTGGCGTCGATCACGAACTCGAGGACCTGGTGGTTGTCCGGGTCGGAAGGTCCGCCGGCCTCGCCGGTGACAAGCACCGCCAGACGCGGCGCGGCCTTGATGCGATCGATTCCAGCCCAGATCACGTACTGCGCGGGGCTGAACTCCGGCTGCAGGTTGAACTCGGCGATCGCCTTGCGCGTCCAGAGCTTGGCGCTCGGGAGAATGCCGGCCTTGACGCCCACCAGCTGCGCTTCGACGCCGCGCACGTCCCACAGGGTGCTCGACGCAAGCACGGCCGGGAAGCCCGCCTCGTTGCGGGTCAGGACGATGAGGCCCGCCTTGTAGACGGGGATGCCCTGGATCTGCTGGGTGAAGTACACGCTGCTGAACTTGAAGTTGCCGAAGTCATCCGGCATGAGCTGCACGACATGTTCGCCGGACCCGAAGGGGCCGATCGGCGCGAGGTCGGCCGGGTTCACGCCGTAGAGGCTGAGCGCGTTCTGGTCGATGAACTGCAGCGCGCTCTCGGACGGGGAGTTGCCGGACGCGAAGTTGCCGTACACGCGGGCGATCTGGTCGCCGTGGCGCAGGACGCCGCTGTCGGGGTGCGCTTCCTTGAACACGGTGTCGTCCGCCGGCTCGACGCCGAGCAGCGGTGCCACCTGCGCGAAGGCAGGGAGCTGCACGAACGTGGCGATTGCAAGCGTGCCGAGGGCGAGGATTCGTGTGTTGGTCTTCATGGGTATCGTTCCGTGAGATTGTCGGAGGGAGCAGGCGGCTGCTGCAGCCTGATCAGTGGGGGTACCGCCATGCTGCAGACTCCGCCGGGCGCCGGGGGGCGACCGGGGAACTGAAAGTGAACACCCCAATCATTCCGCGCATCGGGGACTGGGGCAACCGCCGATTCCGTGGTTCTTTGGAGGAATGTCGTCCGATAGGTCCGCAGGGGGCCGCGCCTTCTATACTCGTTCCATGGCCGGCGGTTCGTCAGCACATGTCCCGAATGAGCCGACGATCGAGAATCGCCAGTCCCGGCACGACTACGAGATCGGCGAGACCTTGGAATGTGGCATTGAGCTCCTGGGAACCGAGGTCAAGAGCGTCCGAGCTGGAAAGGTCAGCCTGGCAGAGGGTTACGTCAGCGCCACCGGGGAGCCGCCGAGGCTTTCGCTCCACTCGGTACATATTGCGGAGTATCCACCGGCCGGCAAGGCCGTCCAGCACGAGCCGGTGCGGGTCCGCCGCCTCCTGGCGCATCGGAAGGAAATCCGGAAGTTCGCCGAGGAGGTGAAGCGCAAGGGCTTCACCATCGTGCCGCTGAAGATCTATTTCAAGAACGGGCGCGCCAAGCTCCTGATCGGGCTCGGCACCGGCCGCAAGTCCGCGGACAAGCGCCAGGCCATCGCCGCTCGCGAGATGAAGCGGGACATGGACCGCGCCATGCATCGGCGGAAGTGACGGACGATCAGTTCACTTGCGAACGATGATGGTCTTGCCGCGGTCCGCCTCCCGGCGTCCCTCGATGCAGTCCGCGATGACGTGCGCCACCGCCTCGGGCGGCAGTGTCTTCGCCTCCGGGAGCATCGTGACCGGGAAGTTCCGGCGCAGCATGGGCGTCTCGATGGCACCCGGGTTGATGCAGAAGGCGCGGATGCCCAGGCGTGCGCCCTCGCCGTGCATGCTGCGCACGAAGCTGTCCACCGCGCTCTTGGCCGCCGCATAGGCGAAGAAGCCATTGAACGGATCCGAGCTCGCCAGCGAGCTGACGTTGACCACGCAGCCGGCGCGGCGCTCCATGAAGTGCGGCCATGCGCGCACGATCAGGAACGCCGGCGCGAACGCGTTGTGGAAGAAGACCTCTTCCAGCAGTTCGTCGGTGGTGTCCTGGATGCGCACCAGCGGTGCGGTGCCTGCGCAGTTGATGAGGTTGTCGAGGTGTCCGCGCTCCGCGATGGTGCGGTCCACCACCGAGTGCGCCAGTCCAATGTCGGCCAGGTCGCCGTGCATGACGAGCGGCGCCTCGCCGCCAGCGGCGACGCACGCGGCGGCAGTCTCGTGCAGCTTGCTCTCGGTGCGTCCGGCGAGCGTGAGCGCGTGGCCGCGCCTCGTAAGGTCGATCGCCACGGCCCGGCCGATGCCGCTTCCTGCGCCGGTGACGATGGTGACGGGGCTCGAGGTGGTCATGTCGTGGTCTTTGTCCGCGGGGCGCGACCGGATTTCCGACGGGTCAACCGCCGGTGAAGATCCGCATCACGTCGTTGTAGAACGTGAACAGGAACAGGGTTCCCAGGAGGAGCAGGCCCACCATGGTGGCGGCATTCTGGAACCGCAGCGAAGGCGCGCGGCCGGCCAGCTGCTCGTAGAGCAGGTAGAGGAACAGTCCGCCGTCGACGATGGGGAGCGGCAGGAAGTTCAGCACCGCCAGGTTGACGCTGATCATCGCCAGGAAGAAGACCAGGTACATGGCACCGCGGTCCACGACGCGTGCGCCCAGGTGGACGATGCCCACCGGGCCACGCAGCTGTTCCACGCCGACGCTTCCGCGCACGATGCGGTCGAGCGTGATGTAGGTCATGGTGACCATCGTCTTCGTCTGGCGGAAGCCCATGGCCACCGCGGTGGCGGGATTCCCGTTCGCGGTGAGGCGCGTCATCAGCGGCTCGAAGATCGCCGGCGGCACCGGCGACAGCCATCCGAGTGCCTGCAAGGAGCGCACGTCGGCGGGGGAGAGCGCGAGCGCCGTCTCGATGCGCTCGCGGCCGGGCGTCGGCGCGCTCACGACCACCGGCACCGATTCCGCCTCGCCCCGCGCTGCTGCATCGTTGGTGGCGGTACGCAGTGCGGCGCGCAGCGAGGCCCAGTCGGTGACGGGCGTGCCGCCGACTTCCTCGATCCGCATGCGCGGCAGGAGTGCGAGTGCGGCAGCGGCGGTGGCCTGCGTGCCACCCGCGCCATCCACCACGCGTTCGATGGGCGAGGCCGTGATCGGCAGGTCGAGCGCGGGGCCCATCAGGACGCCCATGCGCCCGGCGCGATCGACGCGGGCGGCAACGATCGTCTCCTTGCCGTCGCGCAGCACCACCACGTCGGCCGTGCCGCCCGCACGTGGCGCGAGCGCGGCACGCAATTGCGCCATGCGCGGTCCGTCGGCGTTCTCGACGCGCAGGATCACATCGCCCGCGCGAAGGAGATCGGCGTTCGGCGACCCCGCCGCCACGCTCTGGATGCGCATCAGCGGCACGAGGCCCAGGATGCCGCGGTCGATCTCGGCCGGCTCGCCGCCGGCCGCCGGCACAGCGAGCGTCTGCAGGTCGGGGATGGGCACCAGCGAACGCTCGACCGTCGTACCGGCCGACGTCCGCCATTGCGTGGCGAACGGCGTGCCGCCGGATCGCATCGCGGCCTCGGCGAGCGCTGCGGTGGCCAGCGTCGCGCCCTGCGGCTCACCGGCCGTGGCGGGGAGGTATTCCTCGAGCGGCGCACCGGGGGTGGTGCTTCCGCCGATCCCCACCAGCGCCGTGAGTCGCGCCGCCGTTGCGCCGCTGCCTTCGGGGTCAAGCCCCGCGGCGTGCATCGTTGAATCAAAGAGCTCGCGTTCCGCGGGGGCTGCCGCGCCCACGGTGGCGGAGCCCGCCGGCTCGATCCCGATGGCAAGGAGCCCGGTCACGGCATCCTTGCGCGGCGTGACCATGAAGTGGATCTCGCGGGGAGCGCTGCTGCCCTCGGTGCGCACCACGGTGATGTCGATCGACTCGCCCGGGCGTGCCATGGCGCCCGCGATCTGGATGTCGGCGAACGTGTGGACCGAGGATCCATCGATCGAGATCAATGCATCGCCGGCACGCAGTCCGGGGGCGCCGCCGTCCATGGGCACGGCCGCCGCTGCCGGCGAACCGGGAATCACACCACCCACCACGGGGGCCTCGAAACGCACGCCCACCATGAATGCCAGCACGAAGAGCGCCACCGCCAGCACCAGGTTGAACGTCACGCCGGCGCTCACCACCACCATGCGCTTCCACACCGGCGCGCGCTGGTAGCTGCGGCGCGAGGGCGAGACCTTGGTGGGGTCCAGGTCGTCCTGCCCGAGCATCTTCACGTAGCCGCCGAGCGGCAACGCGCGGAGCGACCATTCCGTCTCGCCGATCCCGTTGCGCGCGAGCTCGTCGTCGTCCATCTCCATCGCCGTCTTGCCGAAGCGCGCGATGGTGGCCGGATCCGTGGACCCGGCGCGCCAGCCGATGCCGGCGCGCCACGCGCCCAGCACCGGTCCCATGCCGACGGCGAAGCCCTCGCAGCGGATTCCCGCCCAGCGTGCCGCCATGTAGTGGCCGAGCTCATGGATGAAGATGAGGGCGCCGAACCCCAGGAGGATCAGCAGGACGTTCCAGCCGTTGGAGAGGAATTCCATGGTGCATGCGGCGCGGGGCGCCGCTTGCAGCGTAGGCGATCGGGGGAGGGCGCGGCGGAATCAGCGCGCCGCGGCAGCGCGTTCGGCAACGCGGTCACGTGCGAACTGCCGGGCGTGGCGGTCGGCCGCCAGCACCTCGGCCAGCGTGTTCACCGGATGGGCCTGGAGGCCGTCGAGCGCCTCGGTCACGATGGCCGGGATGTCCCCGAACCGGAGCGCACCCTCGATGAACGCCTCCACGGCAACCTCGTTGGCCGCGTTGAAGACGGCACCCGCGCTGCCGCCTGCATCGATCACCCGCTTGGCGAGCGTGATTGCCGGGAAGCGCGCATGGTCCACCGGCTCGAACTCGAGGCTGCGGAGCGCGTCCCACGCGATGGTGGGGCTGCAGCCCGCCACCCGTTCCGGCCACGTGAGTGCGTACTGGATGGGGAGCTTCATGCTCGGCGGGCTGAGCTGGGCAATGGTGCTGCCGTCGCGGAACTCCACGAAGGAATGCACCACGCTCTGCGGATGGACGATGGCGTCGATCCGCTCGCTGGGAAGGTCAAAGAGCCAGTGCGCCTCAATGACCTCGAGGCCCTTGTTCATCAGGCTGGCACTGTCGATGGTGACCTTGCGGCCCATCTGCCACGTGGGGTGGCGGAGCGCCTCGGCCACGGTGGCGTTGGCGGTGCGTTCCGCGCTCCAGGTGCGGAACGGTCCGCCGCTCGCGGTGAGGACCAGGCGGTCCACCTCGCGCAGCGTGCCCGAGCGCAGGCACTGGAAGACCGCGCTGTGCTCGCTGTCCACGGGCAGCAGTTCGACGCCCTTGCGGGCGACGGCCTCGCGCACCACGGATCCGGCGGCAACCAGCGTCTCCTTGTTGGCAAGCGCGATGTGGCAGCCGCGCTCGATGGCGGCCAGGACGGGCGCCAGGCCCGCCACGCCCACGATCGCCGCCATCACCATGTCGCCGGGCTGGGCGATGCGCTCGATCAGTTCGAGCGCCGCGTCCGGCCCGCGGGCCACGGAGAGGTTCGCCGGGAGCAGGGCAGCGGAGCCCGCATCGGCGAGCGCCACGTCACGCACGCCGAAGCGGGTGGCCTGTTCGGCAAGGAGCGCTGCGTTGGCACCCGCCGCCAGGCCGACCACGCGGTACGTGGGTCCGCCGCTCGATGCGAGGTGAGTGATCACCTCGAGCGTGGCCGTACCGATCGAGCCGGTGCAGCCGAGGACGATGATGCGCCGTTCCTGGGTCATGGTGGGTGCGTTCGCGCGGGTGTCATGCGTGCGGCCGTCAGCGGTCGTCGCGGCCGCCACCGGGAGCCTTCTTCAGTCGACGCATCCAGCCGGTGACGCTGCGGATGGTCTTCTGGGCTGCCCCGAGCGGGGATTCTGCGGGGCCAGTGCTGCTGGGCGCTGCCGGCGCGGCCGGAGCGTCGTTGCGGGGCTGGCGCGATTCGGACTCTTCGCGCGGCTCGCGCGGTGCGCGGTCGCCACGCGGTTCGCGGGGGCCGCGATCGCCACGGGGCTCTCGCGGTCCACGATCTCCGCGCGGTTCGCGCGGTCCACGATCTCCGCGGGGTGCGTCGGCATCGCTGCGCGGCGCAGCGGCTTCGCCGCCGGAGCCTTCGCCGCCGAAGCCTTCGGCGCGATCGCCTTCGGCCCGTGCGCCTTCGCCGGTGCTGCCTTCGCCCTTGTTCCGTCCACGGCCGCCGCGACGACGGCGCCGGCGCTTGCGCCGCCCGCCTTCGCCACCCTCGCCGCCTTCGCTGCCGCCATCGGCGCTGGGGGATCCTTCCTCGGAACCCTCGTCGCCCTCGTCGGAGCCTTCGGAGTCGCCATCGCCCGCGGGGGCTTCGGCGCCCTCGGCGCGCGGTGCGCCGTTGCGGCGTCCATCGCCGCGTCCGCCTTCGGGACGATCGCCATCGCCTTCACGGTCGCGACCGCGGCCGCGACGACGGCGCCGGCGCTTGCGGCGTCCGCCGCCTTCGCCCTGTTCGCCGCGCTCGCCGCGATCGTCGTCGTCTCCGCCGTTGGCGGCGAAGAACGCGTCATCGGCCGCGTCGAGTTCCGCATCCGCGGCATCGAGCGCATCGAGGTCGGCAACGTCCTGGCCGGCTTCCGTGCGCGTGGCGCGCTCGGCATCGCGTGCAGCACGCGCTTCGGCGCGCGCTGCGGCGGCTTCACGGCGCTGGCGCGATTCCTCCTCGCGCAGGCGCGCGAGTTCCTCGCGGACGCGGGCCTCCGCCTCGCGGCGGCGTGCGTCCTCTTCCTTCTTGCGTGCATCCTCCTCGCGGCGGCGCACGTCGTCTTCCTTGCGGCGCACCTCGCGCTCCGCGTCCGCGCGGCGGATCAGCTCGGAGACGCTCGGCTCGTCGGCGCTCGGCGTGGGCAGGTCGTCGAACCCGCCGGCCAGGGCCATGGCCGTCGCGTCGGCCGGTGCCGGTTTGCGGCGACGGCGACGACGGCGTCCACCGCGCTCGTCCACGATCTCCTCGTCACCGTCGTCGTCGCTGACCACCACGCTGTCGGGCAGCTCGGAGAGCCGCGGCGTGGCGATGCGGGGCAGGCGGTCCACCTCGATGTCCGCGCCGCGGTCGTCGTAGGCGTACATGTCCACCCGGTCCATCGCGAACGCCTCGCTGATGCGGATGTCGACGCGCTTGTCGGCGCGCTCCTCGAGGTCATGCAGCGCGTTGCGCCGCGTGCTCAGGAAGCTGCCGGCAACGCGTGCGCTGCACACCACCTCGACGCGCGCAATGCGCTCGGAGCAGAAGAGCAGGGCGATCTTGCGCAGGATGTCCGCGGCGACGGCCTCGGGCACGCGGACCTCGCCGCTGCCGTGGCAGTGCGGGCAGTCCATGAAGTGCGCCTTGTGGAGGCCCGGGCGCATGCGCTGGCGGGTCATCTCCACGATGCCGAAGTCGCTGATCTCGAGCGTCGTGGTCTTGGCGCGGTCGCGGCGCAGGTTGTTGTCGAGACGGGCCTCGATCTCGCGCCGGTGCTTCGACGAGCGCATGTCGATGAGGTCGTTGACGATGATGCCGCCGAGGTCGCGCAGGCGGAGCTGGCGGGCGATCTCGTCCACCGCCTCCTTGTTGGTGTTGAACGCGTTGGTCTCGCTGTCGCGTGCGCTGCGGCTCTTGCCGCTGTTCACGTCGATGGCCACCATCGCCTCGGTCTGGTCGATGACCAGCGCGCCGCCCGAGGGCAGCGGCACCTCGCGCGCGTGGATCTGCTCCACCTGGCGCTCCACGCCGAAGGCGTCGAAGATCGGCGCCACGCGGTCGTAGAAGAGGAGCTTGGGCGCGTTGATCGGCGCCACCACCTGCAGGAAGGTCTTGGCGCGGGTGAAGGCGCTCTCGCTGTCCACCACGATGGCCTCGACGCTGTCGTCGGCCACGTCGCGGATGGTGCGGACCAGGAGGTCGCTCTCCGTGTAGAGCGCGCAGGGCGCGCCCGTGGAGTTCGTGCGGCGTTCCATGGCCTCCCAGAGGCGCTGGAGGTAGATCGCGTCGCGCTGCAGCTCGGTCTTGGTGCGGTCGAAGCCGGCCGTGCGCAGGATGAAGCCGAAGCCCTCCGGCAGCTCGAGGCTGTCGAGGATGCGGCGCATCTCGCGGCGCTGGTCCTCGTCGTCCACCTTGCGGCTGACGCCGACCTTGTCCATCTGCGGCATCATCACGAGCAGGCGGCCCGGGATGGAGATGTAGCTGGTGAGGGTCGGGCCCTTGGTGCCGATGCCTTCCTTGAGCACCTGCACGATGACCTCCTGGCCGCGCTTGAGCGCTTCCTGGATGGGCGGACGGTCGCGGCGGGCGATCTTCTTGCCCACGCGCTCGGTGCGCTCCTCGCCGGGGAAGTACTGCGGGTGCAGGTCGGAGATGTGGAGGAAGCCGTTCTGGCCCTCGCCGAAGTCGACGAACGCCGCCTGGATGGCGGGCTCGACGTTCATCACGCGTCCCTTGTAGATGTTGCCGACGTTGGTGGCGGTGTTCTCGCGCTCGGCGAAGATCTGCTCGAGGCGCCCGTCCTCGAGGAGCGCGATGCGGCACTCCTCGCCCGGGTTGTCGTTGACCACCATCACCGCGCGGCGCTTGGAGCCCACGGAGCCGGTCTGCTGCGTCTCCTTCTTGCGGCCACGGCCGCCGCGGCGGCGACGGCGCTTGCGGCCGCCTTCCTCGTCGCTGTCGTCGGCATCGGACGCCTCGGCGCCCTCGTCGGCCTCGTCCTCGGCGTCTTCGCCGTCCTCGGAGTCCTCGTCGCCCTCGGCCTCGGCCGCGGCTTCCTCGGATTCCTCGGCGTTCTCGGCCTCTTCGTCGCCTTCCTCGGACTCGTCTTCCTCGTCGTCGATGGCCCGGACCGGGAGGATGGGGGCATCCTCGCCGCTCTCGAGCGCCTCGAGCGAGGCGAATGCCGCGGCGTCGATGGACGTGTCGTGGTCGTCGTGCTCGTCATGCGAGGCGTGCGCCTCGGCATGGCCATGACCTTCGCCATGACCATGACCCTCGCCATGACCCTCGCCATGACCCTCGCCATGATGCGCAGGCTCGTTCTTCCCGGTCTCTTCGTGCTGGTTGTTCTCGGCTTCTGCCACGTTCAATCCTCTGCCGCTTCAAGCGGCGGTTCGTGGCGGAACCTTCGGTGCGGGCGTGCGTCAGCGTGCGCGCGGCGGGATCGACAGCGCGCCCGGTGGTCCCGCGTGGGATCCGTTTCCGGGCGACGGTCGTTCCGTCGAATGCTTGTGACACAGGCCGTTGGGGTGCACCGTGAGTTCCGCCTGGTCGCCGCCGTCTCGTGCGCTCCTGCTCCTCGTTGGAGTCTGTGGAGCGCTGCACTGGTCCGCCTCGCCGCAGGTCGGGGGAGGACGCCGAAAGGGCATCGTCCCGCTTCGCACCGTGGGGCGGACCGGTCGTCTCGAGCGACGGTCTGACCGTTGTCCTTGCTCTGCCCGCGGCACGCGCCTCGGGCATTGATCCGCGTTATTCAGCCACCCAGTGGCCGAAGACTTCGGGATCGAGTTTCCTGAGCTCGTCGCGCAAGGCCGTCTCGACCTGGCGCTCAGAGTCGAACGATCCGACCCGGCGGGCCAATCGTTCGCATTGTTCCATCGTCACCGACCGTATCACCCTTTTGACGACGGGGATCTGGTCGGGAACCATCGAAAGTGTACGCAAACCCATGCCCAAGAGCAACATGGAGTAGAGCGGTTCGCCGGCCATCTCGCCGCAGAGGCTGCAGTCGATCTGGGCGCTGCGGGCGGCCCGGACCACCGACTTGGCCAGATAAACAACCGCCGGATGGGCTGCCTGGTAGAGGTGGGCCACCCGTTCGTTGCCGCGGTCGACCGCCAGCGTGTACTGGACCAGGTCGTTGGTGCCGATGGAGAAAAAGCTCGATTCGGCCGCGAATGTCCGGGCCATGAGTGCCGCCGAGGGCACCTCGATCATGACGCCGACCGGCATCTGGCGGTCGAATGCCACGCCCTCGTCCTCGAGTTCCTCGCCGATGTCGGCGATCATGAGCTTGCCCTGCCGCAGCTCCATGAGGTTGGAGACGAGCGGGAACATGGTCTTCACCGGCCCCTGCGCGCTGGCGCGCAGGATGGCACGGAGCTGGCTCTTGAACTCGGCGGGGTTGGCCAGCGAGTGGCGGATGGAGCGCAGGCCCAGGAACGGGTTGCGCTCCGGCTCCTCCATCTGCGCCTGCGTGTACTTGTCGGCGCCGAGGTCGCAGGTGCGGATGGTGAGCGGCTTGCCCTTGAGGAGCTTGATGGCGCGGAGGTACGCGTCCATGTGGTCCTGCTCGGTGGGCGGATCCTTCCGCGTCAGCCACAGGAACTCGGTGCGGTAGAGCCCGACGCCGTCGCCGCCGTTGGCGAGCACGGCCTCGATCTCCTCGGGGAACTCGATGTTGCCCATCAGCTGGATGCGATGGCCGTCCTTGGTGACCGCCTCGAGCCCGCTCAGCTCGCGCATCGCCGCGCGCGAGCGCTGCGAACGTTCCTGCTTGCGCCGGTACTCCTCGAGCGTCTTGGCATCGGGCCGCAGGATCACGACGCCCTCGTTGCCGTCGACGATCATCTCGTCGCCGTCCTCCACCTCCGTGCTGCAGCGCTGGCAGCCGACCACCGAGGGCAGGCCGAGCGCGCGCGCCACGATCGAGGTGTGCCCGGTGCGGCCGCCGAGGTCGGTGACGATGGCGATGACCTTGGAGCGGTCCATCGCCGCCGCCTGGCTCGGCGTCAGTTCGTGCGCCACCACCACGGCGGGCGCGTCGAGCTGCGCGAGGCGGCTCTTCTCCTCGCCCATGAGGTGGCCGAGCACCCGGCGCTCGAGGTCGATGATGTCGTTGGCCTTCTGCTCGAAGACCTCGTTGCCCATGCGCTTGAACTGGTCGACGAGCACGCGGAACTGGTCGGCCACCGCCTGCTCGGCGGTGACGAAGTTCCCCGAGATCCGGCGCTCGATGGCGGCCACGAGCGCCTTGTCGCGCAGCAGGCCGGCGTGGAACTCGAAGATCTTGGCCGGCTCGTTGCCGAGCTCGCGGCGGGTGCGCTCGCTCAGCTCCGCGATCTCGGCGCCCGCCGCGGCCAGCGCAGCGTGCAGCCGCACGTACTGCGCGGTGACCTCGGATTCGTCGATGGTGCGGTGCGGGACCACCTGTTCGGCGGAACCCACCAGGAATGCGCGCCCGACGATGATGCCGTGGCTGACGGCGATGCCTTTGATGCGTTGCATGGCGTGAGCGACGTTGCGCCCGGGTCGGCGTGGCGCGCGACGTTGCGCGTCAGGCCGTGCGGAGCGGTGTCGAAGGGCGTCAGGCTAGGGGAATCCGCAGGCCGCCGCCAGAAGCGCATAAGACCGCGCGCCCGTCTCCGCATGGGGCGGTGACGGGCGCGCGGGTTCGTGCATGCGTTGATGCGCTGCGGCGGGGGTGGCCTTACGCCTTCTTCCCGTCGTCGGTCACCTCGTACTCGGCGTCGATGACGTCGTCCTTCTTCGCGCCGCCTTCCGTGGCGCCGCCAGCTGCTCCGGCGCCCGCGGCACCTGCCGCGCTCGCCGCCTGCTGCAGTTCGCCTGCGGCGTTCATCAGGTTGTTGAGCGCAGCCTCGATGGCCGACTGGTCGTCGCCCTTGAGCTTGTCCTCGAGGTTGGAGACGGCACCCTCGATCTTGGTGCGGGTCTCCGCCGGGACCTTCGCCCCGAGCTCCTCGAGCTGCTTCTTCACCTGGTAGGCCACCTGCTCGGCACGGTTCTTCGTGTCGATGAGCTCGCGGCGCTTCTTGTCCTCGGCCTCGTGTGCCTCGGCGTCCTTGCGCATGCGCTCCACCTCGTCCTTGGAGAGGCCGCTCGAGCCGGTGATCTTGATCTCCTGCTTCTTGCTGGTGGCCTTGTCCGTGGCGGAGACGTTCAGGATGCCGTTGGCGTCGATGGAGAACTCCACCTCGACCTGCGGCACGCCGCGCGGTGCGGCGCTGATGCCGGTGAGGTCGAAGCGTCCGAGCACGCGGTTGTCCGCGGCCATCTGGCGCTCGCCCTGCAGGACCACGATGGTCACGGCGTTCTGGTTGTCCTGCGCGGTGGAGAAGATCTCCTTCTTGGAGGTCGGGATGGTGCTGTTGCGCTCGATGAGGCGCGTCATCACGCCGCCGAGCGTCTCGACGCCCAGTGAGAGCGGGGTGACGTCGAGCAG
>JBIIJH010000223.1:0-2999 GCA_044233905.1 Phycisphaerales bacterium | reverse complement strand
CGTCGACCACCGTGAAGTGCACGGTGGTGCGCACGCTGCGGTCGAGGCTCTCGGCGATCTTGCGGCGCACGCCGCGGAACGGCACGCGCTGGGTGACGCCCTGCTGGTCGATGTACACGCTGCCGGGAGCGATCGCGGCGGAACGCGGCGCGAAGCCGCCTGCCGCCGGGGCCGCCGCACCCGCACCGGCGAAGCCCTCGATGTCCGATGCCGTCACGCGACCACCGCGGCCACTGCCGGGCACGCGCTGGATGTCGACGCCGAGCTCGCGCGCGATGCGGCGCACCGCGGGAGTGGCGAGCGCCTTGCCGTCACGGGCCACGGTCGCGGCCTCGGGCGCGCGGCGCGCGAAGCGATCGCTCACGGTGAGCGTGCCGCTCATGGTGCCGACCACGGTGCCCTGGTCCTCGGCGGCCGCGCCTGCGGCAACCTGGCTCGAGAGGCACGCTGCGCCGGAGCCGTTGCTCTGGGGCGCGCTGGATGCCGCGGGCTTGGCCGCCGCCGCGGCGCCCGCCGTGCCGTAGCGCACGAGCACCGCGCCGACCTTGATGATCTCGCCCGGCTTGCCGCAGATCTCGCTGACGGTGCCGGCCCACGGGGACGGGACCTCCACCAGCGCCTTGTCGGTCTGCATCTCGGCGAGCGTCTGGCTCTCCTTGACGGTCTCGCCGGCCTTCACCTTCCAGCTGATGAGCTCGGCCTCGGCGAGGCCTTCGCCCAGGTCGGGAAGGAGGAAATGGCTCTTGTCGCTCGGCTGCTTGATTCCGGCCATGGTGGTTCCCTCAGCGGTCGGTCAGTACGCCATCACGTCGTCGATCGCACGGCCGATGCGCGCTGCATCGGGCATGTAGTCGAGTTCCAGCTTGTAGTACGGCATGATCGTGTCGAAGCCCGCCACACGCTGCACGGGGGCCTCGAGGTGCAGGAAGCAGCGCTCCATGATGCGCGCGCTGATCTCGGCGCCGAAGCCGCAGGTGAGCGGTGCCTCGTGCACCACCACGCAGCGGCCGGTCTTGCTCACGCTCGCCTCCACCGCGTCGATGTCGAACGGGTAGATGGTGCGCAGGTCGATGAGCTCGATGGACTTGCCGCTCTTCTCGATCGCCTGCATGCACTGGACGACGCTCGCGCCCCAGCTCACCACGGTGAGCTCGGTGCCCTCGCACACGGTGCGCGCCTTGCCGATCGGCAGCACGTACTCGTCCTCGGGGACCTCCTCGCGGAAGGCGCGGTAGATGCGCTTGGGCTCGAAGTAGATCACCGGGTCCGGGTCGCGGATGGCCGCGATCAGGAGGCCCTTGGCGTCGTACGGCGAGCTCGGCATCACCACCTTCAGGCCGGGGGTGTGGGCGTAGATCGCCTCGGGGGAGTCGCTGTGCAGCTCGGGCGCATGGATGCCGCCGCCCACGGGCACGCGGATCGTCAGCGGCACCGTGAAGGCATCGCGGGTGCGGGTGCGCATGCGCGCGGCGTGGCTGCAGATCTGGTCGTAGGCGGGCCCGAGGAAGCCCTCGAACTGGATCTCCGGCACCGGGCGCAGGCCGGCCATGGCGAGGCCGATGGCGGTGCCGATGATGCCGCTCTCGGCGAGCGGCGTGTCGACCACGCGCTTCTCGCCGAAGCGCTTCTGCAGACCCTCGGTGACGCGGAACACGCCGCCGTTGTTGCCGACGTCCTCGCCCAGGAGGAGGACGCGGTCGTCCTTCTCCATCTCCTGGATCAGGGCGAGGTTGATTGCCTGGACCATCGTGAGGTTTGCCATGGTGTGTCTCGCGAAATCGGGGGCGGTGGTGGACTGCGCCGACCGGTCAGTGGTGCGCGTTCTCGGTGGAGCGGTTCACGTGCGAGGTGTCCGCGAGCTGGCTCGGATCCTGGCCGAGCGAGTGGGTCTGCATGGTGTCGCGCTGCCTGGCGAGGTCGGTGGGCAGCTCGGCGTACATGCTGTTGAAGAAGTCCGCGGAGTGCGGCGCGGCGATGTTCTCCGCGCGGGCCACGGCCTCGGCGATGAGCTTCTCGGTGCGCTCCACCATGGCGGCTTCCTTCTTGTCGTCCCAGAGCTTCAGCTTCTCCATGTGCTTGCGCACGCGGATCAGGGGATCCTTGGCCTTCCACGAATCCACCTCGGCCTTGTCGCGGTAGCGGCTGGCGTCGTCGGCGGTGGTGTGGTCACCGAGGCGGTAGGTCACCATCTCGATGAAGTACGGCTTGCCCTCGGTGCGCGCGCGCTCGGCGGCGACCTTCACCGCGTAGACCGTGGCGAAGATGTCGTTGCCGTCCACCTGCATGCAGGGCATGCCGTAGGCGATGCCGCGCTGCGCCACGGTGGGCGCGCTGCACTGGATCCTGCCGGGAACGCTGATGGCCCAGAAATTGTTCTGGCAGACGAACACGACGGGAATGTCGAGGTTCGCCGCGAAGTTGGCAGCCTCGTGGAAGTCGCCCTCGCTGGTGGCGCCGTCGCCGAAGAACGTGCAGGCGATCTGCGTGTCGCCGCGGTACTTCGCCGCCCAGGCCAGGCCGGTGGCGTGGAGCATCTGCGTGCCGATCGGCACCGCGATGGGGGTGGCGTGGTGCGGACGGGGCATGGCGTTGCCGCGCTCGTCGCCCATCCAGTGGAGGAGGATCGACTCCATCGGCACGCCGCGCCAGAACAGGCCGCAGTTCTCGCGGTAGCAGGTGACCAGCCAGTCGTTCTTGTTCAGGACGTACGCGGCACCGAGGCTGGTCGCCTCCTGGCCCATGTTCTGCGGGTACGTGCCCATGCGGCCCGAACGCTGCAGGCGGAAGGCGACGCCATCGAGGTGGCGGCACGCGTACATGGCCTCGTAGAGCTTGATGAGGTCGGCGTCGGGGATGAGACCCTTGCCGAGCTTCTCGTCGAAGTTCCCCTGCTCGTCGAGGATCGAGATGCGGGGGATCTCGGTCTTGAAGGCGGTGGTGATGGGCATAGAGGGCGCAGTCTAGATGACAGGCGGACATTTTCGGCGCCCACGCGGGCG
>JBIIJH010000222.1:0-3007 GCA_044233905.1 Phycisphaerales bacterium | reverse complement strand
GGCGACCTGAACCTGAACGGCATCGTCGACGGCCAGGACCTCTCCATCCTCCTGGGCTGGTGGGGCATCTCCAACCCGATGTTCGGCGACCTGAACCAGGACGGCAAGGTCAACGGCATCGACATGGGCATACTCCTCGGCCGCTTCGGCGCGGTCGTGTTCTGATCGGACCGAATTCCCAAGTCACCCCGCGAGGGCCGCGCGCTGCGCGGCCCTCGCCCTTTTTGCCCACCCGCTGTGGTTTCGGTCCCCGGCAAAGTCCGCATATGATGCGCCGATGCGGGCCACGTTCCTGCCTTTCTGCCGTCCATCCATCACCGAAGAGGACATCGCCGCCATCGGTGATGTCCTCCGGAGCGGTTGGATCACCACCGGTCCCAAGGTCAACGAACTCGAGGACATGGTTGCTGCGCGCACGGGCGCCAAGCATGCCATTGCCGCCACCAGCGGTACCGCGCTCATGCACCTGGCGCTCCAGGCCATGGGCATCGGTCCGGGCGACGAGGTTGTCGGCCCATCGATGACGTGGGTCTCCACGCCGAACATGGTCGAGCTCCTCGGCGGGACCAACGTCTTCGTGGACGTGGACCGCGAGACGCTGCTCGCATCCGCCGACGCGATCGACGCCGCCATCACGCCGCGCACCAAGCTCGTCATCCCCGTCCACTACGCGGGCGCGCCCGTCGACATCGACGCCATCCGCGCCGTCTGCGCGCGCCGCGGCGTGCCCATCCTCGAGGATGCCGCACACGCCATCGGCACGCACTACAAGGGTCGCGAGGTCGGCGGGCTGGACACCGCCATCTTCTCGCTGCACCCGATCAAGAACATCACCTCCGGCGAAGGCGGCGTGCTCACCACCAACGACGACGCGCTTGCGCAGAAGGTGCGCCGGCTGCGCTTCCATGGCCTGGAAGTGGACGCCCACCAGCGCAAGCAGCAGGGCCGCTCGCCGCTGGCCGAGGTGCAGGAGCCCGGCTACAAGCAGAACATGCCCGACATGAACGCCATCCTTGCGGTGCGGCAGCTGCCGCGCCTCGATGCGTTCATCGCACGCCGCGACGAGATCACCCGCATCTACCGCGAGCGTCTCGCGGAAGTCGACGGGATCCTGCCGCTGGCCGACCCCGTCTGGGAACACCGCCACGCGCGCCACCTCTTCGTGGTGCGGGTCGACGAGCGCGCCTGCGGCATGGATCGCGCAGCCTTCATGGAAGGCCTGAAGGCGCGGAACATCGGCACCGGCGTCCATTTCCTGGCGTCGCACATGCACCGCTGGTACCGCGACCACCGCCCGCAGTGGCAGGGCAACCTGCCGTCCACGGAGTGGAACTCGGCCCGCATCTGCACCATCCCGTGCTTCCCCGACATGACCGATGCCGACGCGCACGGCGTGGTGGACGCCATCAAGGAAACGCTCGCCGGTGCACGCAGCACCGTGGCAGGAGGCATCGCGTGAGCGACCGCATGTCCGTCAGCGTGGTGATCCCTGTCTACAACGAGAAGGACAACCTTCCCGAGCTCCTCGAGCGCACGCTGAAGGCGTGCCGTGGCCTTGGCCGGCCGTGGGAGCTGGTGTTCGTCGACGACGGCAGCCGCGACGGCTCCTCCGACATCCTCGCCGAGGCGGCGCGCGCGCACGCCGGCGAGGTGAAGGCCGTCCTCCTCTACCGCAACTGCGGCCAGCACAACGCCATCCTCTGCGGCTTCGGCGCTGCGCAGGGCGACATCATGGTCACCCTCGATGCCGACCTGCAGAACCCGCCCGAGGAGATCGGCAAGCTCGTCGCCAAGATCGACGAGGGCTTCGACGTGGTCGGCTCGGTCCGCCAGGACCGCCAGGACGCGCTCTTCCGCAAGGTGTTCAGCGGCGCGGTGAACCTGATGGTGCGCCGCACCACGGGCGTCAAGCTCCACGACTACGGCTGCATGCTCCGCGCCTACCGCCGTCGCGTGGTGGAGGCGATGCTCGAGTGCAAGGAGCGGCACACCTTCATCCCGGTGCTCGCCAACCTCTTCGCCAAGCGCGTCACCGAGGTCCCGGTCGCCCACGCCGAGCGCGCCCGCGGCACCAGCAAGTACTCGGTGCTCACGCTCGTCAACCTGCAGTTCGACCTCCTCACCTGCATGACCGCGGCGCCGCTGCGCATCGTGACGTGGGTGGGAATCTGCATCTCGGCGCTCGCCATCGGCTTCGGCGCGCTGCTCCTGGTGCTGCGCCTGGTCTACGGCCCGGAATGGGCCGCGGCGGGCGTCTTCACGCTCTTCGCCATCCTCTTCTTCTTCATCGGCGCGCAGTTCGTGGCCTTCGGGCTCATGGGCGAGTACATCGGGCGCATCCACGCCGACGTGCGCGAACGCCCGCGCTACATCGTCGACCGCGTGGTCGGCGAGACGCTCGGCGAACGCCGCGGCGCCCACGAATGCGGACATGCAACCGCGCACGCCGCGCGCTCCAGCGGCAACTGAGGTCCCAACCATGCGTACCGTCGTCCTTGCCTACCACGAGATCGGTGCCGCCAGCCTGAAGGCCGCCATCGACAACGGCCTCGAGGTGGTGGCCGTCTTCACCCACCGCGACAACCCGAACGAGGGCTCGTGGTTCGCGTCCGTGGCACGCGTGGCCGCCGAGCACGGCATCCCGGTGTTCGCGCCGGAGAAGATCGACCACCCCATCTGGATCGAGCGCATCAAGGACATGAAGCCGGAGCTCCTGCTCTCCTTCCACTACCGCAACATGGTGGGTCCGAAGGTTCGCGAGCTGTTCCCCGCGGGCTGCCTCAACCTGCATTCGGCGCTGCTCCCCAAGTACCGCGGCCGCTGCCCGATCAACTGGGTGCTGGTCAAGGGCGAGAAGGAGACCGGCGTCACCGTGCACTACATGGTGGACAAGGCCGACGCCGGCGACATCGTCGGGCAGAAGCGCGTCGAGATCCTGGCCGACGACACGGCCTGGACGCTCACCAAGCGCGTCGCCACCGCGAGCGCCGCGCTCCTCGGCGAGGTG
>JBIIJH010000101.1:0-9402 GCA_044233905.1 Phycisphaerales bacterium | reverse complement strand
GTTCTCGATCATGGGGATCTCCATGCGCGAGCACAGGGCGATGAGCTCCGGCATCATGGCCGGGTTGCCGAACGTGAGCGAGGCGAGCATCGCCTTGGTCTTCTTGCCGATGAGGCGGGCCGCCGCCGCGGGATCCATGTTGAGGCTCATGGGATCCACGTCGACGAACACCGGTCGCGCGCCCACGTTGAGCACGCTGTGGGGCATGCCGCTGTAGCCGAAGGCGGGGACAAGCACCTCGTCGCCCGGGCCGATGCCGAGGGCGCGGAGCGCGATCTCGATGGCGATGGCGCCGGAGGCGACGCCGATGCCGAACGGGCGGCGCGTACGCTCGGCGACCAGCTGCTCGAACTCGAGCAGGCGCGAACCCATGCTGAGGGTGCCGCGGCGCAGGGTCTTTGCCACCAGGTCGATGTCCTCGTCCAGGATCTCGGGCTTGTTGAGGGGGATCACGGGATTGCTGGCGCGGTCAGGCATTGTTCACCTGGTTCCTGCATCGGCCGAACGGGCCGTGGAACTGGCGATGCGGTTGGCCACTTCCTCATCCTTCTTGCCGGCGCGGATGCAGTACCAGGCGGCTTGCAGGCCCCGCTCCGGGTCCATGTCGCCGCCGCCGGCCGCTGCGCGCCCGAGGACCCGGAGATCGTCCTCGTTCAGGGTGGCGCCGTTGCGTGCCAGGATCAGGGCGGCGATGCCCTCGGCGGCGCGGGGCAGGTGACCGCGGTGGGCCCGGGCAATGTCCACGGCGGCTGGGACGCGGCTGTCGGCGATGCCGACCATGGCGGCAAGCTGCAGGTCCGGCTGGTCCTTGAAGCCGTCGAGCATGGCCTTCACGGTGGCCGGCTCGCTCTTCATCAGTTCGCGCGCCACGCCGGTCACCAGCGAGGCCGGAGGACGCTTCGAGGCATCGGCCTCGTCGAGCTTCGCGAGGATGTGCTTCCAGACGGGAGCAGCGCGGTCGACGGGTAGCTCCGAGGCGCGCACCAGCGCCCACTCGGCGCAGGTGGGATTGCCGAGTTCGAGGAGGCCGATCAGTGCCGGGGCTGCGTCCTTCCCGGACGCCAGCGCGTTGCCTGCGTCGGCGATGCCGTCGAGGATGGGGGTACCGTTGCGGATCGCGTCGAACGCGGTCGGCGGCACGCCGCGGTCGTAGGAGGCCAGGAGCTGCATGCCGGCGCGCATGAGTGCAAGCTGCGAGCGGTTGGCGGTCACGCGCTCCTGCCACGCCGCGACGCCCTTGGGGGTATCGAGCCGCAGGCACATGCCGACCGAACTGACACGGACTTCCTCGCGGCATTCGGGGGCGCTGGCCAGCT
Source organism: Phycisphaerales bacterium (assembly GCA_044233905.1). GTDB lineage: Bacteria > Planctomycetota > Phycisphaerae > Phycisphaerales > SM1A02 > UBA966. Next base: position 8,086 of record JBIIJH010000101.1, on the reverse strand, counting down.
CCATGAGCGGCGTTGTCGCCGAGCGGAGCTCGAACATGGTGACCGCTTCGATGAGGGCGCGCAGCACCATGTCGCGCTCTGCCTGGGACATGGCCGTGAGCCGGGCGCGGAATGCGTCCCAGGGGGCCGCATTGGCGGGGTCCTTCCCGTTGCCATCGCGGAGGAGGAGCGATGCGAAGCCGGCGGCGATGGCATCCTTGGAGGTGGTGATCGGCAGGACCAGCGCGGGATCCCAGGACTCGCCGCGGCGATCGATCTCGCCCACGAGCGCCAGGATGCCGGCGTCGGTGAACTTGCCCTGCGCCAGGATCGCCGATGCCGGGGACTTGCGGATGATGCCGCTGACGTTGGCTTCGCGGATGACCGCCCCTCGCTCGTCCTCGGACTGGAGGCCGGTCATCAGTTCGGGGTCGATCCCCTTGTCGCTGTTCAGCGCCGCGCCGAGCACGCCGTAGACGCGCACGCGCGGATCACCGCTCTTGGTCATGGCGCGGAAGAGCACCGACATGGAGGGGTCGCCGGCGCCCGCGAACGTGGCGACGCGGCCGCCGAAGTTGTTGCCGGGGACGGTGAGCGCCTCGACGAGCGTGCTCTCGGAAGCCTTGGCAAGGTCCACCTTCTCGTAGAACTGCGCGAAGGCCGGGGTGGCGATGCAGGCGACCGCCGCGAACGCTGCGATGGCGTGTCGGCGGATGTCGACGGAAAGCCTCAGGGGGAGCATGTCCCGAAGTCTATCGGGTGGCTCGGCTTCGCCGTTCCACGCCGCGTCGCACGGTTTCCACCAGTTCGCGCACGCTGCGGCTGTCGGCAGCGCGATCGTCCGGCGGCAGCTCGTCGCCCCGGTCGAGCATGTCCCGCACGCGCCGAGCGGCGGCGTGCGCGCTCGAGTGTGCGGTCCGTCCGAGGTGGCGCGCGATCTCCGGGAAGCTCAGCGTGGTCATCTCGCGTGCCAGGTGCACCACCACGCCGCGGGCGAGCACCACGCGCTTGTGGCGGCCGGTGGCGGCGAGGTCGTCGCGGCTGACGCCGAGCTCGTCGCACGTGGCATCGACGATGGAAGCAATGCGGGGCGGCACGCCGCGGACGCCTGCTTCACCGATCCCCAGCGCGCGTTCCACGATGCTCAGGGTGGCGATGCCGCCCATGTCCTCGAGGAGCAGGGCAGCGGCGATCCGGGCCAGGGCACCCTCGATCTCGCGCACGCTCCCGATGGAGCGGTCGCAGACGGCGCGCGCGGCGGCGGGTTCGAGCGCGATGCCGCGCTCCGCGGCCAGCCGCGTCACGAGCGATTCGCGCGTTCCGCGGTCGGGGGCTTCCACCTGGACCACCATTCCGGCAAGCATGCGGCTGACGAGCGCCTCGCTGAAGGCGCGCAGCGCGCGCGGGTGGGCGTCGGTGACGATCGCGATGCGTGCGCCCGCCAGTCCGATGGCATCGATCGTGTGCAGGAACTCGGCCTGCGTCGCGCCCTTGTTCGAGAGGAAGTGCACGTCGTCGATCGCCAGCAGGTCGAGCTTGCGCACCTTCTCGCGGAATGCCTCGATGCTGCCGCCGCGAACGGCCTGGATGTAGTCGTTGGTGAACTGCTCGCCGGTGGTGTAGCGGATGCGCTCGGCCGGGAACCGCGCGCGGCGGCCGGCGCAGAGCCCCTGCAGGAGGTGCGTCTTGCCGACGCCGCAGCCGCCGTGGAGGAGGATGCTGCGGATGCCGCCCAGGTTGTCGTCCGCGAGGCGCCGCGCGGCCTCGAAGGCGATGCGGTTGGACTCGCCCACCACGAAGTCGTCCAGGCGGCGCCAGCGCGGCTGGTTGCGACGTGCCGCGGCGAGCTGCGCCGGGACGGCGTCGACCTCCAGCGGCGGGGAGACGATGCCCGGGGCCTCGTGCACCAGGACGCGCACCGTCTGCAGGTCCACGTCCGCGGCCACCGCGGCAAGGTCTTCGCGGAAATGGCGGTCGATCCAGTCCGCGGCGAACCGGCTGGGTGCCGAGACGAGGAGTTCCTGGCCGTCGATCGTCAGCTGCGCGGGCTCGGAGAACCACATGCGGTAGCGGGCGGCGCCGATGCGTGCCGCCAGGCGGCGTTCGATGGAGGCGGAGGTGGGAAGTTCACGCGCCGACGCGTGGTCGCTTGGTCCTGCTGCGAGTGCTCCCGGGGCGGAGCCAGACGTGTTCAGGGCCTGCGTCAAGGTCATCGTGATCCTGCGTCTGTTGGCGCCGAAGCGCCGTGAAGCTGCCGAGGCAGCGGAAGGAGACACGGCATGCGGCGGAACGAACAGACCGCCAGGCACCGTCCGAGGGACGTTGCGCGCATGCCGACTGATTTGAGGATCTTCCCTGTCCGTACCGCAGGTTCGTTGCCGAGGCTGTTGGCCTGGGCTCACCCTGCGGCGTTCGACGGTCCGCCCACGCGGCGGCCAACGGGCTTCTTGCCACGCCGGCGCCAGTGGGGCGCCACACGGGCGGCGCCGTCAAATGCCCCACATCCTGCGGAGCAGCGCGAAGAGTAGCGGCGTTCGATCGATGCGCAAGGGGCGAGTGTCCGCACCCGGACGGCGCGCGCGCGTAAGTGCCGATTCGCATGGCAATTCCTGCGCCGAGAATTAATTCATCCACCGGGGTGGCGTGGCCGTGGTTGCGCATTGTGGACAAGTGGCGTCACTTGACAGTGACTCGCGGGCGTCGTTAGGGCGCGCGCGGCCGGCGGTCATGCATCGAGGTGCGCGACGAACGCCTCGCGCCGTCGCAGCGTGCGGAAACCGGTGCGCGCGTAGAGCGCGGTGGCAGGCGTGTTCCGCGCGTCGACGGCAAGCGCCATCATGCGTTCCGGCCGATCGGTCACCAGTCCGAGTCCGTGTGCAAGCAGTGCCCGTCCCAGTCCGCGCCCCCGCGCCTCGGCCGCGATTCCCAGGTAGATCACCTCCACCGAGTCCGTCGGCGGCGATGGCGCGAGGAGGAGCGCGCCCACTGGCCGCCCATGCAATCGTGCGATGGTCCAGAGGGAGGGATCGTGTTCCCCGGCGGCAAGATGGCCGTCGACGATGTCGGCCGGGGTGCGCATCTGCGCGAGCCCGGGGCAATCGAGCGTCTCGACGTAGGTCTCGACGAGCAGCGTCTCCAGCATCGCGCGGTCCGCGGGCTCCCACGCGGCGAGTTCCATCCCTTCGGGCAGCGAGGCCTGGGGCAGGGGAGTCCCGTTGATGGGCCGTTCCATGTAATCGAGCGATGCGAGGTGGCGCATTCCGCCCGCCACCCATGCGGTGCTGCGCAGCGTCTCGCCCGGCGAGGACAGGGCCTGGACGAGCCGGACTTCCGGCATCGAGGCGCTCTCCGACAGGACCGTGGCGATCAGCTGCCCGAGTTCGGCGGCGTGGGCGTGGTCGCGGGGGGCGGACGCCATCACCAGGGCGGTTCGCCCCGGATGCGGGACCAGGATCGCCGCGCCGATCATGGCACCGTCGGTGGAGGCGGTCCAGAGATGGGAGAGGTCCACGCCGTTCGCGGCTGCCCGTCGCTCGAAGGTGGGCGCAGACGCCACATTGGCGCCGAAGACCGACGACAGCGCCGCCGCGCGGTCTGCGGGCGTGGCCCGCGCGCAGTCGATCGGGCGGGGAGCGCCTCCGGCGCGCCCAAAGAGTCGTCGAAAAGGCACGGGGTGAGCGTAACCGCTGGACGGGCGGAGCCGTAGAATCCCGGCCATGTTCGCTGCCCAGAAGACCGTTTCCCGCATCGCCTCCTTTGCTGCCGCCTCGGCGCTGCTCGGCGGGGTGCTCGCCGCCGCTCCGGTGGGTGCCGGCGCGCCGCCGGCCGATGGCGCGGGCAAGGATTCGTCTGGCAAGGACCTGATTCCGAAGGTCAAGCCGGCCTCCGCCAACGACCTGGAGTTCCGACCGGGCTCGCTTTCGGTCGTGACCGATGCGGAGAGCGGCCAGCGATTCTGGGTGTTCAGCTACACCATCGCGAACAAGACCGGGAAGACGCAGCGGTTCTCGCCGCGTTTCGAGCTTCTCATGGGCGACGGCGTCATTCTGTCCGCCGGCAAGGACGTCCCCGTGGATGCAGCCCGCCGTGTGCAGCGCGCAGCAGCCTCCGCGCAGGCCGTCGACCAGTTCCAGATCATGGGTGACATCCTCGACGGGGAGGCGAACGCTCGCGAGGGTTTCGTCATTTGGCCCGCCAAGGGCGACGCCAAGGACATCACGCTCTTCGTGACCGGCATGAGTTCCTCGTTCGATCGCCGCACCGACCCGGCCACGGGCAAGGACGTCATCGTCCGTCGCTCGTGGTCGCGCCACTACACCGCCCCCGGTGTTGCCGATCCGCGGCTCTCGCAGGAGGCGTCGTTCGACCCCCTGAAGGACGCCTGGCTCATGCGCTGACGGGCTGATGGCTGCGTGCCGACGGCACGCGGGTCGAGAGCTGGTGGGGCCACGTCCTGATAATGGCGCTCGGCGGTATGAATTCCGATTCGCGCAGGTGTTCCCGGCGCCTTGGCCCTTGAGGCTCCCGCCGGGACTCGCTACACTTCGGGACTCGTTTGACTGATTGACCTTAGCAGGAGAATTTGCCGTGGCACACAAGAAGGGACAGGGCTCGACCCAGAACGGACGCGATTCGAATCCGCAGTTCCGTGGCGTCAAGCTCTATGGCGGCGAGTCCGCGAAGAGCGGCTCGATCATCATCCGCCAGTGCGGAACGCGCTGGAAGCCCGGCTATCTCGTGAAGCTGTGCAGCGATCACTCGCTGATGGCCCTCGAGCCTGGCACGGTGCGCTTCCGTGGCCGCTTCGTGGACGTGATCCCGGCAGACCCGGCCACGCCGCGCATGGCAATCGACCGCGTCTGACGCGGACCGAACTGAACACCGAACCGCGCAGGTCGTCCGATCTGCGCGGTTTTCTTTGCCCGAATCCCCGGCTGCCGGCCCAGCGGCCCGCACGGAGCCCACCATGAACGTCTTCGTCGATACCGCCGTCATCACCGTCCGCTCCGGCAAGGGAGGCGACGGTTGCTCGCACCTGCGCCAGGAGAAGGACCGCCCCAAGGGTGGCCCCGATGGCGGCGACGGCGGCCACGGCGGCGACGTCACGGTGGTGGCCGATTCGCACCTCGACACGCTGATCGAGTTCTCGTACCGCGCCCACTTCTTCGCGAAGGACGGCGAGCGCGGCATGGGCAAGAGCTGCCACGGCGCGGACGGCGAGGGCGTGGAGATTCGCCTGCCGATCGGCTCCGTGGTCAGTGACGCCGACACCGGCGAGCAGCTCGTGGACCTGATCGAGCCCGGTCAGCGCGCGGTGGTGGCGCCTGGCGGGGCGGGTGGCCTCGGAAACGAGCACTTCAAGGGCCCGCTGAAGCAGACGCCGCTGGAGTCGACCCCGGGCGTGCCCGCCGTCGAGCGGCGCCTCCTGATCGAGCTCAAGCTCATCGCCGACGTCGGTCTCGTGGGACTGCCGAACGCCGGCAAGAGCACGCTCCTGCGCGCCATCAGCCGCGCCAATGCGAAGGTGGGTGCCTATCCGTTCACCACGCTCAGCCCGCAGCTCGGCATCGCCGAGCTCGACATGGAGCGTCGCCTGGTGTTCGCCGACCTTCCCGGACTCATCGAGGGCGCCGCACAGGGCGCCGGTCTTGGCCACGACTTCCTGAAGCACGTGGAACGCACCCGCGCAATCGTCCACCTCATCGACCTGGCACCGCTCGACAACAGCGACCCGGTGGAGAACTACCGCATGATCCGCCGGGAGCTCCTGGAGTTCTCCGCGGAGCTTGCGGAGAAGCCGGAGCTGATCGTCCTCAACAAGATCGACCTCATCGATCCCGAGGAGCGCGCGGCCCGCATCGAGCGTTTTGCTGGCGAGATCGGCATGAAGAAGGGCGAGCGGCCCCTCGCGATCTCCGGTGCCACCGGCGACGGCGTGCGCCCGATGCTCGAGGCGGCCTGGAAGCTTGCCGAGAAGTGAGCGCGCCTACCTGCACAGCAGCAGGTAACGCTCGAACACCGCCACGATCTGATCGTGCCAGGTGTCGCTGAGTGCGATACCGGCCAGTTCGGCCACGAGATCATTGCGGGCGCTCAGGCGGATCACGCGGCCGCCGCCCATGCGGGCGATCTCCGGGAAGTGCTTCACTTCCTCGGTCTTGGTGATGCCGCGCGCGCTCAGGACATAGGTGGTGATGCCGCGCGCCTGTGCTGCCCTGGCCATGTCGACGGTCTTCCCGCCGAAGCCCGGATGGGGCGGTGCGTCGCCGATGAGGACCATCACGTCCTGTGCCTCGCGCCGCCACGAGAACCTGCCATAGGCGAGCTTCATGGCTTCGAAGACCATCTCCGGCTCGTCGCCGCCACCTTCGGCGGAGAGCTTCCAGAGGCGGGCGCGCGCCTCGGCCGGATCGGCGGTGAAGTCCCAGCCGAGGGTCTTGAAGTCGTCCTGCTGGTCGCGGAATCCGACGATGGCGACGCGCATGCCACCCGCCACCGCGTTCACGAAGCGCATCAGGTCATCGACGCCCGCCTGCGCCGCAGCGATCTGCGCAGACATGCTGGCCGTGCAGTCGATGGCCACGCCGAGGTCGATCGGCTTCCGGAACAGCTCGTCGAGCGCGCCGGTGAACTTGACGAAGGCGGCGTCATCGAGCTTGGCCACCGGGTTCTGCTCGGCATCCTGCTTCGGGCCGATCAGCGCACCGCCGTCGATCCGCATGCTTGCCCGGTTGCGGTCGAGCCACGAACGCCACTTCCAGTCCTGGCGGCTGTCACGTGCGCCGGTGAGGGCCGCGATGCGGGGACTGAGGGCGCCGCCGTCGTCGTTGTCGAGTCGGGCGATGACGGACGCCAGCGTGTCCTTCGCGAACTCGTTGAGTCGCTTCTCCGACCGCCCCTGCGCATCGAGCGCGCCCACGAGTTCGACGCCGAGCAGGCGGTCAGAGCTGTCCTGGCTCTTGGCGAGGGTGCGTGCGCCGCGTTCCACGCGCTCGGCCGGCACCGGCCAGCCGCAGCGCAGCATGGTGCGTACCACGCGGGGGTCTTCCTCGGTGGATGCCAGCTTCTCGAGTGGTGGTGCACCGGTGCGTGCGAGTGCCAGCACCGCCGCACTCCGGACGCGTGGATCGGGGTCGAAGGCGAAGGCGATCAGCCGTTCGCGTGCGCCGTTGGCACCGGGACGCTCGAGGCGCATGGCGCAGACCATGCGGCGCAGCCACGTGCCGTGCGTGGAAAGCGATTTCAGCGCCTCCTCGCTGGCGGCCCGGCCGCGACGGTCGATTTCCTCGGCGTCGGGGGCTTTGGTGTCGCCGGCGCCGGGGGCGGCGGGCGCCTTTGCCGGGGGCTGCGTGCCGTCTGCGCCTGCTTGCCCTGCAGGCGGCGCCGCCGCGGCAACCAACGCGACCGCGCAGCACAATGCGGCGGTTGCGAGGCTGGCGGCGGAGGGTGCCATGGTTCAGTCGCCGTGGATCTGCCGCAGGCGCGGCGAGACGCGGAGCATCAGCTGGACACGCTCGAACTCGTCGATCCAGCCTTGCATGGTGGCGGCGGCCTCGTTGGCTTCCACCTTGGCCCAGGGCAGGGGGCAGGAGGCACCGAGCTGCTTGGCGGCGATCGAGCGGTAGCGGGCCAGCGTGCGGTCGCCGAGCATCGAGCAGAAGTGGTGGTCCTCGGCGCACCAGATGACGGTGGGAACGCGCGTGCCGCCGTTGATGCGCATGCGCTCGGCGAGCTGCATGTGGTCGGCCTGCTCCAGGAAGCGGACGTCGGCCACCGGGCAGGCGGCGGCGATCGCGCCAAGCATCGGGCACTGGACTGCGCAGTCGCCGCACCAGGCGCCGGTGATGACGATGACGTTCATGCGCCGCACGAACGAGGAGAGCAGCGCATGCTGCGCGGGCGTGATCTTCGCCGCGGCGATGTGCGCCGTCCAGCCAGCGGTGCGGCCGGTGTGGGCGGCCAGGTACTCGTTCCAGTGCACGCCGGCGGAGTGCGCGGCCTGCCAGGTGGCGGGGTCAGTCATGGGGCGGTTCCTTGGACTCGTGATTGAGCTTGCGGAGCAGGTCGAAGGCCTGCATCGGGGTGAGGTTGTCGAGGTCGGCGTTGC
>JBIIJH010000100.1:0-9453 GCA_044233905.1 Phycisphaerales bacterium | reverse complement strand
GTGGCGCTGGTGGCCATGATGGTCAGGGCGAATCCACCGGCCAGGAGCGCCACCGCCACGGCCAGCGTGGACCAGCGCGCGTGCCAGAACGTGACCTGCGAAAGCGCCATCACCACGAACGTGCGCGCGAACATCCACACGGACGCGAGCGGCGTCTTCATGCCGTCATCGAGTGCCAGGTCGCGCAGCAGGAACGGAAGCACCGGGCCGATCACGCTGATGAAGACGTAGCTCGCCGGGATGATGAACCTCGTGGCCTTCAGGAGGTACGGGTACTGCGGCGCAATGTGCGTGTGTGCGTGTTCCGGCGGGTGGGGCGCCGGGCACGCCGGGAACCAGCGCAGGAGGACAAGTGAAAGCGCGGACACCGGCAGCATGGCGAGCAGGCTGTACTGCGCCTCTCCGACGGCCATGAGCGGCGCCATGAGGAGGAGCGAGGCGCCCGTGGCCGACATCCACGTCACGTTGAAGTACCCGAGCGAGCGGCGCATGTTGCCGCCGTGCTGGCCGCTCGAGACGTAGCTCTCCATCACCGGCCAGAGCGACGCACCCACCGCGCTCAGGATGCACGACGCGGCGATCAGTCCCCAGACTCCGGTGAGCGCCACGAACGACGCGGCCACCTGCACCACGAAGACGCCGGCCAGCCATCCGCGCGGCGTGAGCCCGCCGCGGGTGCCGAGCTTGCGCAGGAGCGAGCCCGAGAAGAACGCCACCACCACGTAGACCGCCGCCTCGGCCAGCGCCAGTGCCAGATTCTGCGTCTTCGTGAATCCGTACTGACGCTCGGTGACGAACGGCACGCCCGACCAGAGGATGCCGCTGGCGAGCGAATTGGCCCAGGTGACCGTCAGCACCGCCCAGCGGGGAGCGACGCCTCCTTCCGCGGAGGCCTGGGCGTTCGCGGGCAGCTGTGTTGCGGAGGCGGGCACGAACGCGCAGGATAGGGCAGGGTCCGGCATGGTTGCGCGGGCCCCCGCGGGAGGCCTACACTGCCCGATCGGACGCGAAGTATGTCCGGACATGTCCTTGTAGCTCAATTGGATAGAGCGCCGCCCTCCGAAGGCGGAGGTTGTGGGTTCGACCCCCGCCGAGGACGCTTCTCCCCGCACATGCGTGGGCCCGCCATGACAGACGCCACGCATCCCGGATCCCCGACGCCGATGACCATCCGCGACTTCCAGCGGATGATCCACGAGCGCTACTACGCCACCGACAGCGCGCGTGGCGCGGGCAAGACCTTCCTCTGGTTCTCCGAGGAGGTGGGCGAACTTGCCCACGCGCTCGGCAACCTGGAGAAGGGCAAGCCCGACCGCGCCAACCTGGAGGAGGAGTTTGCCGACGTCCTGGCGTGGCTCACCACCTTGGCGAACATCTCCGGCGTCGATCTTGAGCAGGCGATCCGAGCCAAGTACATGACGGACGGTGGGCCGAAGGGGACCAAGTGAACGCGCCGGCCGTCGTGCCCGCGTGCGACATCTGCCGGATCCATGGCGATGCCGCCCGGTACGGCGACCTGGAGTGCCACCGCGGCGCTCACTGGCTGGTTCGCCATCATCCGCTGCCCTCGCCGCTGGTCGGCTGGACGTTCCTGTGCGCGGTGCGCCACGTGCAGGGGCCGGCGGATTTCACGGATGCCGAGGCCGACGGCTTCGGCCGTGCGATGCGCTCGGTTTCCGCGGCGGTCCGTTCGATCACCGGCTGCGACCGGGTCTATGCCATCGCCTTCGGGCAGGGCGCGCCCCACCTCCACGTGCACCTGGTCCCGCGCTTCGACGCCGAGGAGGGCACGCGCGCCTGGAACGTGGCGGACTGGTACCGCGCGGTCGAGCGCGGTGAGCGGCCGGCGGCAGATCCGGCGGCGGTCGCCGACTTCGTCCGACGGTTGCGCTCCGCACTGGTGGCTGCGCCGATCGGCTGAACTGAACCGATTCCTGCGCGCCATGCTGGCGCTGCGTGAACGGCGTCCGTACGCTGCAACCGGCATGGATGCCGCTCGAAGTCCCAACTCCTCGTCACGCGCTGCGGTGAAGCGCGCGCCTGCAGGCCCGCGCCTGACGGAGCGCCTGCGTGGCGAGATCCACGGTGCAGCGCTCGATTTCGTGGTGGAGCGCTACGAGCTCACCCCTGCGCAGCGCGAGCAACTGGCATCCATCCCCATCCGCTGGCGCCGCAGCCGAGGAGGCAGCGCGTACTACCAGCGCGCGGCGCGCGGCTTCGATGGCCCACACATCCTGCTGCGCGTGGCGCCGGCAGCGGTCGGCAAGTGGCACACCTACCGCCGTGCACGGGCTCGATTCTCGACGCCGTCCGGCGGCATCGAGCTGGATGCAATGCTCCTGGCGAAGGCCGTGCTCGTGCACGAGTTCACGCACGCGCTGCAGCACGGTGCCTGCGGCCACGCGCGCCGCTCCTTCAGCGAGGTGGAGACCACGGAGAACGAGATCGAGTTCATCCGTCGCCACGCGCCGGAGGCGTTTGCGCAACTCACGCCGGTGGTGCGCCGCGCGCCGCGCAGGAAGGTGCGTCGCGCACCTGCTCCGCCGAGCGGGTTGGCGGTGCTGCGTGCCATCGTCCTGCGTGCTGCCGGGACGCTTGCCGGGCTCATCCAGCCGGCGAAGCCAGCAGCGCACGGGCCGCGCTCGAGCCGGCCACGTGCCCGCTCGCCCAGGCCCACTGGAAATTGAAGCCGCCGATGCGGCCGTCGACGTCGCAGACCTCGCCAGCGAGGTAAAGCCCCGGCACGATCCGGCTTTCCATGGTCTCGAGCCGGATCTCGGCAAGCGGCACGCCGCCGGCCATCGCTTCGGCGAAGGTGTAGCCACGGTCGCCGGTGACGGGAAGCGGCGTACCCGCCACCAGCTGCGCCAGCGCGCGTCTGCGTTCGCGCGGAAGCTGCTGTGCAGTGGCCGCCGGGTCCGCGTCCGCCGCAGCACAGACCGCGCGCATCAGGCGCTCCGGGAGCCATGCCCGCAGGACGCTTCCCACCCCGCGACCCTTCGCGTCGACGAGCGCTCGGTCGACGGCTTCCACAACCGTGCCGGGGGCCCACGAGAGTTCAAGCCGCGCGCCGGGGTCCTCGAATCGCACCATCGTCCAGTGCCTGCTGATGTTGAGGACGCTCGGCCCGGAGAGCCCGAAGTGCGTGCACAGCGTGCTGTCCGTGAAGGACACCAGCTTCTTGCCCGTGCCGGACCGCAGGACAAGCTCCGCCGGCACCGTGAGGCCGCTCAGCTCGGTGATCCAGTGGCGCTCCGGCAGGCGCAGGGGCACCAGCGCCGGAATCAGGTGGTCGGTGATGGAGTGGCCGAGCGCACGCGCGAATTCCAGGCCTGCGCCGTCGGAACCGGACTTGGGGAGCGCCTTGCCGCCCGTGCAGAGGATCACCCGGCGGGCCAGGACGTGACCGCTCGTGGCGCGCACCAGGAAGCCTTCGCTGGTGCGCTCGATTCCTTCCACGCGGTCCGGATGCGTGAGCCGCACGCCGCAAGCGCGGGCCGCGTCGAGCAGGGCGTGCAGCACGGAGTGTGCGTCGTCGGAGACGGGAAACAGCTTCCCCGTGTCCTCCTGCTTCAGCTCCACGCCGAGGTCGGCGAAGAACCGCACTGTCTCGTCCACGCCGAAGCGGCGGAGCACCTTGCGGATGGCCGGGGGCGTGCTTCCGGCGTAGTCCGCATCGTCCACGCGCCAGTGCGTGACGTTGCAGCGGCCGCCGCCGGCCACCAGGATCTTGGCGCCGAGCCGGCGTGCGCCGTCGAAGGCCTCGACGCGCAGCGCTGCGCCCGCCTCCTGCGCTGCGCGGCCGGCCCAGATGCCGGCGAACAGTCCCGCCGCACCGGCGCCCACGATGGCGACGTCCGTGCGACGCGGAGCCTCGGCGCCCGCGCCGGTCACTTCGCCGCTTCCGCCGTGCCGGGCAGCGACTCACCGAGCTTGACGGTGGCGGCGACCTGCTTCGCCTTCTGCGCGGTCCAGGTGAGCGTGATGGGCGTGCCGGCCGTTCCCTTCACCAGGAACCGTGCCGCCGCGCGCCCGTTGCCGGGAACGCCACGCTCGAACCGCAGCGTGGCGGGGCGGAACGCCTGGAGATCCATGGTGCGGTCGGTGCGGTTGGCAAGCCTGCCGGCCGCGGAGACGTCGGCGCCCGTGAGCGCCAGCGTGTCGGCGAGCCCGATGCCCTTGTCGGCGGCGCGCGCGGTGCGCGTCGGGATCAAGCGATCGTTGGCGACGGTGACCGTCACTTCCCACAGGCCGGGCGTCGCTTCCTTCGTCTCCACGCTCTCGAAGCGCAGGAGCGGCATCTGGTCGGCATGGAACATGGTGAAGGCGAAGTTGCGGTGCAGCTCCTCCTCCATCATGAACGGCGGCGGGATGCGCGAGGAGAACTTGGTGCCACCGCCCACGAGCACGTTGCCGTACTCGGGATGCTTCACCTCATGGAGCGGCACGCGCGTCTGCCCGAAGAGCATGCGCTCGTTCCAGGTGCGGCGCTCGTCCTCGCTCGGTTCCTGGCCGTCCTGCATGATTCGCTTGTCGGTCCAGAGCTCATTGGTGAGGGCGATGATGCCCAACCCCTCGGCGAACCAGTTCACCAGGCCGCCATGCACGGTGTAGAGGTCCTTGTGGATCACCATCGAGCGGTAGAACGGCAGCATCTTCTCGCCCGTCGACTGGATCCGGTCGTACACCGCCACGTCCGCGGCGGGATAGTCGCCCTCGCGCCACGGAGCGCCGGGACCGCGCAGGACCATTCCGCCGGCGTTGTGGTACGCCTGCGCCGCGGCGATCTGCGGCTTGGAAAGCACCCAGTCGGCCATCGCGCGGGTCTCCGGCCAGCAGAGCGGATACGTGCCGGCGCCGCCCTGGATGTTCTCCGGCTCCCACCCCGTGGGGAAGTTGCGGTTCATGTCGTAACCGCCGGGGCCGTCCTCGTTGACGCGTCCGTCGCCGTCGTTGTCGACGCCTTCCTGTCCGGCGGGCGTCCATTGGCCGTACTCGCGCGTGCCGTCGGCCTTCGGCTCTGCCGGCACCGGGATCATCCGGTCCGCGTCGCGCGGATCGCGCTTGTGCGTTCCGAACGGATCCGGCCGCCACATCTGCGTGATGTGGCCGTCGCCGTCGAGGTCGTCGGGGCCATCCTCGTCGGCCACGCCGTCGCCGTCGTTGTCGACCGGCTTCTGCCCGGTGCGGGCCGAATTCGGCGTGTTGGCGTTGGAGAACCACTCCGCGCGGCCGTCCGGATTGACCAAGGGCAGCAGGTAGAACGTGCTGCGGTCCACGATGTCGGTGATCTTGCCCACGTTCCCGTACGCCGAGAGCAGGTACCACGCGGTGTAGAGCACGGTCTCGCCCGCCTGGATCTCGTTGGCGTGGATGGCGCCGTCGATGTACATGGCGGGCTTGGATCCCTCGTCGCCGGTGCGCCGGTTGTTGATCACCATCGCCAGGAAGGGTCGCCCGAGCGCCGTGGTGCCGATCCGCTCCACGCGGCAGAGCTCGGGATAGGCCTCGGCCAGCTTGAACATCTGGTCGTTGATGCCTTGGACGTCAGCGAAGCGGTTGAACGAGATGTCCACCTTCGACGAGATCTGCTGCTGCGCGCCTGCAAGGCCGGTGCAGCCGAGCGCGAGCGTCAGTGCGAGGAGTGCGCGCTTCACGGCTGGGCTCCCTTCACGGTCGCCGGGGCGGATGCGGCCGGCGCCTCGACCGGCATGCCGTCACGGAACGCCCAGCGCTGGAGCGGCATTCCGCCGTACGCCAGCTCCACGACCACCGTCTCGTCGGGCGGCGCAACCACCAGCCACGACACCTGGCGCATCTCGCCCGGGTCGATGCCGCGCACCACGTCGTTGCGGCGTCCGGACTTCAGCTGCTCGAACGGCGTGGAGATCCGCACCGAGTAGCTCGGAGCCACCGCATCCGCGCGGCCGCCGCGCATCACGGTGGGCAGGCGACCGGTGTTCGAGAGCACGGTGTCGATCTTCCAGAGCGAAGGTCCAGTGGCGGTGATCGTTGGCTTGGCCAGGGTCACGCGTGGCCGGCTATCGGCCAGCTTCGCAAGGAACTCGGCGGTCTTCGCACCCAGCGGAGCCACGTCGGCCAGCGGGGGATTCTCCTTGAAGCCGGGCACCCAGCCACCCACCTCGACGTCCCTGATCTGCGGATGCTCGGTGCGCGTCCACGGCACGAAGCCGGTGCCGCCACGCACGGTGTCGCTGTAGGCGAGCCAGGCCGCGGCTTCCTCGTCCGAGGGCTTGGATGCGTCCTTGCTGTCCTTCTTCTTGTCCGAGTCCTTGTCCTTCTTTTGGTCGTTGTCCTTCTTGGGATCCTTGTCCTTCTTCGGATCAATGTCGCCTTCCTGCAGGTCCGGTCGCCCCCACAGCGTGGAGGCGACGGTCGGGATGCCGCGCTGGGCATTCATCCATGCAACGAAGCTGCCGGCCGGATCGCGCGCTTCGGTCCGCTTCTGGCCAACCGTGTCGCGCCACGCCTTCGCCACCTCGGCGTACGAGCCAGCGTCGGCCTCGTCGATCATCATGGGCATGCCGCCACTGGTGCGTTCCTTGCCGCTCGGGACATTGATCACCGTGTCGTGGCGACCCAGGACGAGCGACGCAAAGATGTTCGGGTGGCTGACCACGAAATCGGCGATCGCCTTGCTCTCCGGGGCGAGCAGCGGATACGCGCCGGCCTCGTCCTCGAACTCCGGCCAGCGGTGCGGGAAGTTGCGTTCCGGGTCGATGCCGCCGGGCCAGTCCTCGCCAAGACGGCCGTCGCCGTCCGTGTCGATGGCCTCGGTCCACACGGTGAAGACCGGAACCTCGCCGGCCTTCGCATCGGGGGCGCGCATGAGGCGCGGCTCCGCGGGGTCGGCCAGGACCGTGGGCGTGAGGAACGGCGGCATGGTGCCGGGCGCACGCATCTGCGTGATGAGCCCGTCGCCGTTGAGGTCGCGGGGCGCGTCCTCCTCGGTGATGCCGTCGCGGTCGTTGTCGTGCGCCACGCCGTCGCCGGAGTAGTTGCGCCGCGGGCCGCGCGCGAAACCTTCGGCCGCATCGGGGTTGCCGCGGGCGATCACGTAGACGGTGATCTCCTTCAGGAGTTCCGGGCGGTCCCGGAGGATGGATTCCGCTGCCACCAGCACGGCCTCGGTGCCGGACCAGCGGGGACCGTCCATGCCGGCAAGCACCAGGATGGCCGGGCGCTGCTGGTCCGCGCCGTCCGCAGAGAGCGTCAGCATCTGGATGGCGCGCTTGCGCGGGGAGTACGCCAGGTCGGACACGACGACCTTCTCCGGGTAGCGGGTCCGGAGCGCCTCGATCGCCGCGGCGAGGGAGGCGGTGTCGCGGCGCTCGACCGGGGAGATGGCGGTCGGGGTGGCCGGCTCGGCGGCAGGCGGAGCGGTTGGTGCGGCGGGCGCCTGCGGAGGCGTGGCCGTCTGTGCGGACAGTGCAAGTGCGAGGAGCAGGGTCTTCATGGGTGTTCCGTCGTTGCGTGCCTGCGGGATGCAGGATCAGAGCTCTGGCTTGGCGCCTTCCACCATCTGCGCGTTCTCCATCACGTAGAGGCCCACGAGCCAGTTCTCCACGAGGTAGGGGTCGACCTTCAGCGTGCCGCGCACGCCGCCGAAGTTGAACGATGCATGCTTGCCACCGCGCTTTGCGGGCTCGGTGAGCTTCACCTCGATGGCGTCGTAGGGCGTGGGCGGAACGCCGATGCAGCACCCGTCCCACTGGTTGAGCATGACGAGGAGTTCCTTGGTCTCGCTCACCATCAGCGGGAAGGCCAGGTAGCCCTCCACCTCCACCACCTTGCCGTCGAGCATGGCGATGCGCTGCGGGATCTCGCGCTGCTGCAATCGGGGAACGTAGGTCTCCGAGGCGCTTGCCAGGCACTCCCAGCTCACGCGGTAGGGCTTGGCGGCGGTGCCCTCGCCGCGGATCTCGTACTTGCCGTCGGCGTAGAGGAGCATCTCGCCGGTCTTCCCGTCCTTGCGCGGGACGATGTTGCCGGCGACGACCTTCGCTTCCTTCACCGGGTGGTCGAGGCCGAGGTTGACCGCATCGGCAGCCCGGACGACGGGGGCCG
This sequence comes from Phycisphaerales bacterium, assembly GCA_044233905.1. Classification (GTDB taxonomy): domain Bacteria; phylum Planctomycetota; class Phycisphaerae; order Phycisphaerales; family SM1A02; genus UBA966. Next base: position 1,365 of record JBIIJH010000100.1, on the reverse strand, counting down.
ACGGTGCGGGTGCGGGTTCCGCCGCGGGCGGCGTCGGGGGGGATGGCGGCTGCGCAGGGGTAGTCGGTGCCGCGGGTGTGCTCGGCGCCGCAGGTGCCGGCGCCGCGTCTGCAGGCATGACCGTCGCGGGCACCCGGGCGGGCTTCGCGGGCGAACCCGAGAGCACCAGGTACAGCGCCCCTCCCGCAAGCAGGATTCCGACGAGCCAGACGATGCGCACGGTGCTCATGTGGTGTGCCTCATGCTGCGGGGCGGAGGTTGTCCGCCACGGGAACCTGGTACGCGCGCCACGCGGGCAGGATGCCGGCGAGCGCACCGAGTGCCACCGCGCCGCCGAGGACGATGATGGTGCTGCGCGGGTCGAGCGACGGATCGATGACCAGCCCGATGGACGCCTTCAGCCACGCGCTCGCGGCGATGCCGCCGAAGAGCGCAAGCGCCACGCCTGCCGCGGCGCCCGCCATGGTGATCATCAGGCTCTCAGTCAGCACCAGGCCGAACACGCGCCCGCGGCTTGCGCCCAGGACGCGGAGCACCGCGATCTGCCGGGTGCGCGCCGCCATGGAGTTGTAGAGGGCCAGCATGGTGCTGATCGCACTGGAGAAGAGCACCACCACCGCCATGCCGATGAAGATGCCGTCCACGTTCGAGACGATCTCGAAGAGCTTCTCGATCTGCTGCGCCGGCTGCGCCACCACGATGGCGGTGTCGCGTCGAAGCGTGTCGAACTGCTGCTGCATGGCGGCGCTGGCATCGCTGCCCGCGCGCGTGGGAAGGCGCAGCAGGATGCCCGTCACCTTGCGATCCTCGTCCGTCAGGTCGGCTGCCGTGGTGGTGCCACCGATGCCCGCACGCTCGCGGCGGTCGTATGCGTGGAGGATCCAGCTTGACTCCAGATCGACGAAGAGCGCACGGTCGTGGGCGCTGCCGGTGGGTTCCAAAATGCCGACCACCTTGAACGGGAATTCGGCGTGGACGTGGCCCGCGTGTTCGTCAGGCTCGCCGCCTTCGCGGCTCGCGCCCGACCCATGGGTCAGGAACACCTGCTGCCCCATGCGCAGCCCGGAGCCCTTGGCCGCTGCAGCGCCGAGCACGATCTCGAACGAGCGTTCGAAGAACCGCCCGTCGGCCAGCTTCCACGGCTCGCCTGCCGTCGGCTCGAACTTCGAGAAGAAGTCGGTGCTGGTGGCCATTGTCGGGAATCCGCGATAGCTGTCGCCTTGCTGCGTGGGGATGGCCCACTGGTAGGGGAACCCGTTGCGGATCTGCTGGTACTTCGCCCACGCAATGGGCTTGGACGGAGCGTTGGCGTAGAAGATTCCGTTGAGCACCGCGACCAGCGGGCTGGGGTCCGCGCTCACCAGG
>JBIIJH010000010.1:0-32081 GCA_044233905.1 Phycisphaerales bacterium | reverse complement strand
GAGCTTGACCTTGGCATCCTCGCAGGCGGCCTCCATGGCAACCACCAGCCGCTCGACAACGGTGTCCTTGCCCTCGTGCGCCTTGGTCTTCTTCTTGGCACGCCCGGTGATGCGGCCGCGGCGGTCGACCACTCCCACGCTCATGTTGGTGCCACCGAGGTCGATGCCGATCGCGAGTTCGCTCTTTGCCATGGAGCGCGCCAAGATAGCGGGTCTTCGTACACTTCCACGCCATGCCAGAACCCAAGGCCGACACACAGGTGGCACTGACGGCCGCGCAGGTCACGCATGTGGCCAAGCTTGCGCGGCTCGAGGTGGCCCCGGAACGAATCGAGCAGTACCGCATGCAGCTGGCCGCGGTGCTCGGGCACATTGCGCAACTCGACGCCGTGGACCTGGCGGGCGTGGAGCCGATGGCACATCCGTTCGAGAGCCACAACCGGCTGGCAGAGGACGTGCCGGTGGATGGACTGCCCATCGAGGCCGTGCTCATGAACGCGCCGGCCGTCGAAGGCCGGTTCCTGGCGGTCCCCAAGGTGCTTGCGGAGGGAGACTGAAATGAACAGCGCCCCCGCCACGAACAACCGACCAGCCACGGACATGACCGCCATGCGCGACGCGGTGGCGAACGGCTCCGTGACCGCGGAGTCGATCTGCGCCACCATGATGGCCGGCGCACGCACGCACAATCCGCAGCTCAACGCGTACCACGAGGTGTTCGAGGAGCAGGCGATGGAAGCCGCGCGCAAGGTGGACGCCGATGCGCGCGCCGGGCGCCCGCTCCCGCCGCTTGCCGGCATGCCGATCGCGGTGAAGGACAACCTGGCCACCGTGCTCGGGCGCACCACGTGCTCGAGCCGGATGCTGGAGAACTACCGGTCGCCGTTCGATGCGGCCTGCGTGGAGCGCCTGCTCCACGCGGGCGCGATCGTCACCGGCAAGACCAACCTGGATGAATTCGCCATGGGTTCGTCGGGCGAACACTGCAAGTGGGGGCCCGTGCGCAACCCCTGGGACGCATCGCGCGTGCCGGGCGGGAGCAGCGCCGGGAGCGCCGCGGCGGTGGCCGCCGGGCTCTGCGCCGCGGCGCTCGGCAGCGATACCGGCGGATCGATCCGCCAGCCCGCCTCGCTCTGCGGAATCGTCGGCCTGAAGCCAACGTACGGACGCATCAGCCGCTGGGGCCTGGTGGCGTTCGGATCGAGCCTCGACCAGGTGGGCCCGATGACGCGCAGCGTGCGCGATGCGGCACTGCTGCTCGACGTCATGAGCGGCGTCGACGAGCGCGACAGCACCACCGCCGACCGACCGCCGACGCGACTGGCGACCACCGTGGAGGAGCCGTGGGAAGGCCTCCGCGTGGGCATCCCGCGCCAGTACGTGAGCGATGCCAACGACCCCGAGGTCAACGCCGCCGTGCAGGCCGCCGCCGATGCGTACCGCGCCATGGGAGCGACCATCGTGGACGTGGAACTGCCGCTCACCGACGTGGGCATCAGCACCTACTACGTGATCGCGCCCGCAGAGGCCTCGAGCAACCTGGCCCGCTACGACGGCATCCGCTACGGGCACCGTGCGCAGCTCAAGCCGGGCGAGGACCTCTTCACGCTCTATGCGCGCAGCCGCTCGGAGGGCTTCGGCCCCGAGGTGCAGCGCCGCATCATGCTGGGAACCTACATGCTCTCCAGCGGCTACTACGACGCGTTCTACAAGCGCGCGCTCCAGGTGCGCCGGCGCATCAAGGAGGAATTCGACCGTGCATTCACGGCCTGCGACGTGCTCCTCGGCCCCACCGCCGCAACGCCCGCGTTCGGCTTCGGCGCCAATTCCGACCCGCTGGCGATGTACCTCTGCGACGTCTACACCGTGAACACCAACATCGCGGGCATCTGCGGGATCAGCATTCCTGCGGGCTTCGCGATGCGCGACGGCAAGGCGCTCCCCGTGGGCGTGCAGCTGCAGGCGAATGCATTCGAGGAAGACCGGCTGCTGCGTGCGGCGCGGATGCTCGAGCGCGCGCTGGCGTCGCGGACGTCGGCGCACTCGCCGGCGATCCACGCGTGAGTGCGACCGGCTCGGGGATCACGCCTGCGGGCGGGCGATCGCGCCGAGGCGGCGCATTTCGCGATCGAATTCCTGGATGAACGCGCCGTCGGCCTTCGGATCCGCGAAGGTACCCAGCTGGACCTCGGCGACGATCTCGCCGGCGGCACCCTTCGTCACGCGGACCGAGCCGCGCTGTCCATCGGCCGAGACGATCACCGCCGTGACAAGCGCGTCGGTGACCTTGATGGACGGCACGCCGAGGAAGCTCCGCTCCGCCACGTTGAGGATGGCCATCTTGACGTCCGACCAGCGGACGCCGTCCGCGGCCGGAACCAGCGGCCGCGCCTGGTAGCCCGCCGAGGGCGCACGCATGCCGCTGACGGCAGCGTCGGCAGACGCACCGGAAAGCACCACGGCAGGCGCGAACTGGTCGCCTTCCCAGCGGGCATTGGTGGATGCAGCGTCCGGGCTGCCGCATCCGGCCAAGGCGACGAGCGACGCAGCCACGCCGATCGAGGCGCACCGATAAAAGGGCCCGGAGCGTGTGATTGAGGCGGCGAATTCCTTCATCAGCCGTGATGGTACCCATCGATGCGGCGGATCCCGTGCGGTGACCGATAGACTTTTCTGGGTATCCCTCTCGGGACGCCGGTCGCGCCAGCAACCACCCCCATGGTCTTCGGACAACAACCTTCCCGCCCAGGCCGCTCCGGTCGGCGGATCCGTCTTCGGCGAAAGCTGCCTCGGCAGACCTCGCCGATCCTGACGTGGCTGCGCGATGAGCGCAACATGAGCGCGGTGCTGGTCATGGGCGCGTTCGTGGCGTTGGCAGCCACGATGGTTTCGTGGAGCAGCCAGCTGCCCCGCGAATTCGTCGGCCAGCGCGTGGACGTCAGCCGCGTGAACCGCCTCGAGTACCGGGACGTCGACGAGATCGCCACCCGCGAGCGCCGCGACGAGGCACGCAAGGCCGCGCCGCTGGTCTACACCGCCAACACCGACTACCTGGATCGCATGCGCGGCGAGATCGAGGCATTGCCGCTCCTGCTGCGCGACAAGCTGACGCTGGCCGAAGTCCCTGCAACGGTGGTCGAGCGGTACGGCCTCAACGAGGCGAACTTCCGCGCGCTCAAGGAACTGGACCAGGCCGACGAACTGGACCAGTGGAAGCGCTGGACCGATCGCTTGGTGGCGAACCTCACCACCGGAGTCCCGCTGGTGGCTCCTGCCGAGTTCGAGGCGTATTCCACCGCCGCTCGCCGCATGGTGGTGATCCCGCCCCGCGCCGATCTCCCGGGCGACCGCGCCCGCAGCAGCACCCTGGGCCGCGGCGCGATAGAACTGCGCAGCGACGAGCCTGCCCCGATGCGTGCACGGCTGGTCGCCGAAGCCACCGAGTCCGGATTCCCGGTGGAACTCGCGCGCGTCTCGGTGGGACCGATCCTGGCGGAAGCGCGTGCCACGGTGGTCTTCGACTCCGGCGCCACGAAGATTGCCGCAGATGACGCGGCCGACGCCGTGGAACCCACGGTGCGCATCCACGCGCGTGGCGAGACGGTGTTCACGCCCGGCGACACGCTCACCGCCGAGCAGGTGACGATGGCCGCCGACGAGCAGCACCGCAACTCCGAGGCCCGCGGCACCACCGGCTACCTCGGCTCGCTCGCGGAAGCCGCGGCGCTCACGCTGGCGCTGGCGCTCCTCCTCTCCGTCTACCTGGCCGAGCACGAGCCCGCGCTCTTCCGCAACTGGCAGCGGCTGGCGGCGCTCCTTGCCATCGCGCTCCTGCCGCTGGCGATGACCGCGCCGGTGTCGAGCATCTTCCCGCGCGCACTCCTCTTCTGCCTGGTGGGCAGCGGCCTCCTGGCCACGGGCGTGATCACCATCGTCTTCGGGCTTCGCGTCTCGCTCCTTGCCATCCTGCTGCAGGGCGTGCTGGCGATCTTCGCGCTGCACCCGCCCGCGGGCGTGTTCCTCGCAACGCTCGCCTCGTCGGTCGCGTTCGCGATCGCGCTGCGCGATGTGCGGCACCGCTCGACCCTCGTGACCGCGGCGCTTGCCTCCGGCGCGTCGGCGGGCCTCGCCGTGGTCCTGGCGGGCATCGCCAACGGCGCGGCGAACGGCGAATCGATCGTCCCGATGCTCGGCGACGCGCTGGTCTCGGTGGTCACCGCGTTCTTCGTCGGCTTCCTGGTGATCGGCCTGCTCTCGACCATCGAGCGGACCTTCTCGGTGACCACGGGCCTGACGCTCGGCGAGCTGCGCGACCCGAAGCAGCCGCTCCTGCGCGAGCTGCAGCGGCGCGCGCCGGGCACGTGGAACCACTCGCTGCAGGTGGCGAACATCGCCGAGGCCGCGGCGGAGTCGATCGGCGCGGACGGCCTGCTCACCTACGTGGGCGCCCTCTACCACGACATCGGCAAGGTGAACAAGCCCGAGTACTTCGTGGAGAACCAGACCGGCATCAACCGCCACGAACGCCTGTCGCCCGCAATGAGCCTGCTGGTGATCGTGGGACACGTGAAGGACGGCATGGAGCTCGCGGCCGAGTACCGGCTGCCGCGCAGCGTGCGCCACTTCATCGAGAGCCACCACGGCACCACGCTGATGGAGTACTTCTTCCACGCGGCGCAGCGCAAGGCCGGCGACGACGAGCTGAACGAGGCGGACTTCCGCTATCCCGGACCGAAGCCATGCACGCGCGAGGCCGCGGTGATGATGCTCTGCGACTGCGTGGAGAGCGCGAGCCGCACGCTGAGCGAGCCAACGCCCGCGCGCATCGAGCAGCTGGTGCGCGACCTCAGCCACAAGCGGCTGGTGGACGGCCAGTTCGACGACAGCCCGCTGACGCTGCGCGAGCTGCGTTCGGTGGAGGACTCGGTGATCAAGAGCCTCAACGCCATCTACCACGGACGCATCAGCTATCCGTCGGCGCGCTCCGACCAGCGCGAACAGCGCGGCGACCAGCCGATGCCGAGGGTGGCGTCCTGACCGGGACGCCGGCGCACTCGAGCACGCGCCAGGCTGCATTCGAGAAGGCAACGGATTCCAGCGAATCGAGCGGCACGCGGCGCGCGCCTTCCACGGTGGGCGATCCGGCGCGGTGGGCCACGAACACCGCGAACTCGACGTCGCGGTGGCTGGTGACGTGCGTGAAGGCACCGACGCGGCGGACCGCAGTGCCCCACTGATCGGCGAGCGCGGCTTCGTCGAGCGGCTGCGCCGACTCCACCGTTGGCGGCTGGTGCATGCGCGCCCAGAGGCCGGTGGCGGGACGCTCAGCGATGAGGAGGCCATCAGGCGAGACATCGACCAGCGCATGCCAGTGGAGCGTCCGACGCGCGGCGGCCTTGCGCGGCGCGGGGATCTCGGCAGCACGGCCGGAGGCACGGGCGGCGCACAGGCCGGCGAGCGGGCAGGATCCGCAGCGCGGCGCGGCGGGCGTGCAGACGGTGGCGCCCAGCTCCATCAGCGCCTCGTTGCACACGGCCGGCGAGATGGAGACCTGCACCAGGCGCTCGGCCTGCACCCACGCCCATCGTTCCGCGGCGGGGTCGCCCATGCGCGTCGGATGGTCCGCAAGCCGCGAGAGCACCCGCAGCACGTTGCCGTCCACGATGGGGGTGCGCTCGCCGAACACGATGCTGGCGATGGCGCCGGCCGTGTAGCGGCCGATCCCGGGGAGCGTGGTCAGGGCCTCGGCATCGGCCGGAACCGTGCCGCCGTGGGAATCGCGGATGGCGCGCGCTGCGCGGTGGAGGAGCCGCGCCCGGCGGTAGTACCCAAGGCCCTGCCAGGCGGCGAGGACCTCGCCCTCGTCGGCATCGGCCAGCGCGACCACCGAGGGGAAGCGGGCCATGAACCGGGCAAAGGCGTCCACCACCCGGGAAACCTGGGTCTGCTGGAGCATCAACTCGCTGACCAGGGCCCCGTAGCCGGTCCGGCGCTCCCGCCAAGGCAGGATGCGGGCCGCTCGGGGAAACCATGCCTCCAACAGGCCGGAAAGGGCCTTTGGATCACCCAAATCCGGCCCGGAAGCCGCCTTTGCAAGCCGGATGGAACCTGAATTTGTGGTCCTGCGGATGGTCATGCGCCGGTCGGTTCGCTTGCAGTCGGATCGTGGCCGGATGTAGCGTACGACCCTCTTGGCCGTCTCGGACGGTCATCCCCCGCCGAGAGGCGGGTAGACACCTTTGGAAGACCCCCCATGGCCAAGTTGTTCTACACGCTCGAGGAAGCCGCCCAGAAGCTCCGCAAGTCCACGGACGAGGTGATGAGCATGGCCCGCGCCGGGCAGCTCGTCGAGCTCCGCGACAAGGACCAGGTCCTCTTCCGCCGTTCCGCCATCGACCAGCTGGCAGGTGACGCGGACATGGGCAGCGACATCAACCTCGACGGCCTCGACCTCTCGAGCGGCGGCGGCAGCAGCCTGCAGCTCGGCGGCAGTTCGGTCGGCGGCATGGATGAGCTGCGCCTCGACGACAGCACCCCCGGTGCCGCACCCGCGATGGGCGGCGGACTGGACGAGCTCCGCCTCGACGACAGCACCCCGGGCACTGCACCGGCGATGGGCGGTGGGCTGGGTGGCGGGCTGGGCGGCGGGCTGGGCGATGACCTCAACCTCGAAGACGAACTCCGCCTCGATGACGGCCCCGCGCCGATCGCGGCGAGCGGCGCCGATGACTCGATGGGCCTCGACGACCTGATGCTCGCCGACGACGATGCGCCGGCACCGACGCCCGCGCCGGCACCGGCAGCACGCGCCGCGGCACCGACCCGCTCCCCGGCGGCGAGCAGCGGCGGCAGCGCGATGGGCGGCCTCGGCCTCGCCGACAGCAACGCCGAGAGCATGATGATGGACGCTCCGGCCTCGGCAGCCAAGGGCGGCGGCATGGACGACTCCATGGCGCTCAACCCCGGCCAGACGCAGCTGGAAGCCGTCGGCTCCGGCAGCGGCCTCCTGGACATCTCGAGCGACGAGAGCTTCTTCGGCGCGCAGATGATCGAGGAGAGCATGGGCGGCGACGATGCCGCATCGATCCCCGAGAACGCCGGCGACATCTTTGGCGGCGGCGAGGCAGCCGCGACCGAGGAAGCCGCCCCCGTCACCGCCGGCACGACCGGCGTGACGTTCGGCGCCGCCACCCTGGCAGAGGCGCACGACCCCAAGTTCTCCGGCTTCACCGGCGGAGCGATGGTCGTGGCAGCCGTTGCGCTGGTGGCTGCTGGCTGGGCCGTCGCAGAGATGGCCGTCGGCAACTACACCGATGTGGCCAAGCTCGTGGCGGAGAACTGGATGTACGTCCTCGGCGGCCTCGCCGGCGGCGTCCTGGTCATCGGCGGCATCGGCCTCGGCATCGGCAAGGCAACCGCCTGAACCGGACGCAACTGAATTTCGGAGTGGAACGCGCATGACGCTCACCCGCTATGGGTTCAAGGAGTGGTTCATCATGTCCGTCGTGGCCGTTGCGGCTGCGGGCGGCTGTTGGTGGATGCAGTGGTGGTGGGGCGTGGCTGCTGCAGGCATCCTGTGGCTCGCCGGCGTCGCCTTCTTCCGCGACCCGCTCGGACGCCGCCCCGCGACAAGCGCCCCCAACGACATGGTCAGCCCCGCGGACGGCAAGGTCTCCGCGGTGTTCGACGTGGAGCACCATGAGGCGATCGGCGGACCCGCGAAGGTGATCCGCATCTTCCTGAGCGTGCTCGACGTGCACGTCAACCGCTTCCCCTGCGACGGCGTGGTGCAGAGCGTGGTCAACACGCCCGGCCGCTACCTCGATGCGCGCACTGCCGAGAGCGCCAAGGTGAACGAGAACACGATGATGGTCCTGACGACCGCGAGCGGCGAACGCATCGGCGTGCGCCAGATCTCGGGCGCGATCGCCCGGCGCATCGTCTGCCCGGTGAGCTTCGGCACGAAGGCCAAGCGTGGTCATCGGTACGGGATGATCAAGTTCGGCTCGACCACCGAGCTGATCCTGCCGCGCCCCGCGGACGTCCAGGCGCACGTCTCCGTGGGCCAGCGCGTCACCGGCGGGGTGACGATCCTGGCGACGCTCAATTCGCCCAAGTGAACCCCGCTCCGAAGCGGCATGCACACGGAGCCCCGCGGCTGAACCGCGGCTGACGTCGGCTGTGCGCGCTCACTCCGCGTCGGAGGCTCCGCCCGGCCACTGCGAGCTGCGCTGCACCACGATGCGCGTGATCCGGTCGATCTGCTCGCCGAGCACCGAGCCGATGGCAGAGGCCACTTCGGCCGCATTCGGATGCCACGGAGCGGACTCGTCCTGCAGCAGGAGGATGGCGCCGAAGCGCTCGCCGCGATGGGTCATGTTGCAGAGGATGGCGCGACGGCCGACCAGGACGCCGCCTCCCGGCGGCGGCACGGTGACCATCTCCAGGCCGCTCTCGAACACGTGCGCCACGGGCTCGGTGCCCAGGAGCGGGCACGTCTCGCGCGCAATGATGCCGAGCGACGACTCCGCGCGGACGCGGGAGATGTCGTTGGTGCCATAGGCGGCAACCGCATGGTCGCCACGGCCGTTGCAGAGGAAGATGGCGGCGTTGCTGGGACGGAAGCGCGCCAGCAGGTGTTCGGTGGCAATCGTGAGCGTGGTGTCCACGTCGAGGTCATGGCCGAGGAGGCCGCGCAGCTCGGCGCCGGCGACGGCGGCATCGGTCCGCGCATCGATGGCTTCGAACGCCACCACGAAATCGTCACCCGCGGTGCGCAGGCGGCTGCGCGCGTGGTCGAGCTCGGCACGCGCGCGGGCGCGGCTGTCAAGGGTCCGCTTCAGGAGCAACTCGAGGCGCTCGCAGCGCTGACGGAGTTCCGTGGCGGAGGTGCGGGTGGAAGTCGATCGGGGGCGGCGGCTTGACATGGCACCCCGGGCATCGGCGGGCGGGAGGCCGGCCTTGATGGCTGCACCGCCAATTGCGCCAGCCCAGTGCCGGGGAACCCGGCGCAGACGGAACAGGTGTCCCAGCCGCCGAACCGAGACAGCCTCTGCAGGCAGTTACCGCCCGCCCGTGCCTGGCGAATCCCCGCCATGGCGGGCTTCCCAGAGGGTGACGGCCTCCGCAGGGCGCGGATAGATGGGCCCGAGCGCAAGCGGGTCCGTGCGCTCGCCGCGTGCCAGGAGGGACTCGCCCGCCTCCAGGCATGCCGCCGCGGACCAGCGTGCGGCCTCCGCGCCGCCATGCGCGGCTGCTGCCTGGACGAGCGCGGGGGTCAGGTGCTTGTCCGCAACCAAGGGCCAGCGCAGGCCGGCTTCATCGCCGGCGCCCACAAGCCGCGCCGAGACGATGCGGGGCGCACCGCCGTCGAAGGCGATCTCCGTGCACCACGCATCCTGCTCCTTGCAGGCAAGCGCCACCGTGCAGCCGGAGTCGGGCACCTCGCCCGCGCGGAATGCGGCGCGCGCCGCGGACAGGGCGCTGGGCACGGCGATGACGGCGCAGCCGGTCACGTCGGCAATGGCCTTGGCGGTGGCACAGGCCACGCGGAGACCGGTGAACCCGCCCGGGCCGCAGCTCACGGCGATGGCGGCAAGGTCGTGCGGCGCCACGCGCTGCGCGCGGCAGAGTTCGTCGATGGCTGCCATCAGATGGTCGTTGGCGTCGTCGGACGGCGGAACGGCCATCTCGACCACGTCCGCATCCACGCGCGGCCGCAGCGCAATGCTGCCGGCGCGCTGCGAGAGCTCGATGGCGAGGATCGACTCACGCATCGACGGTTCCGTAGGCCGAGAGGGGAACCGAGGCCGAGACCAGGTCGTGCGCGTTGTGCGCCGGTTCCGACAGATTCACTGCGACCACGCGCGCGCGCTCGTGGTCGGTGTTGAGGAGAAGCAGGTTGTCGAACGGTGCGTCGGCGCCATGCTCGACGAGCGCGTGGCCGAGGACGAAGAGCTTCACGCCCCAGGTTGCGCCGAGGTCGGCCAGGAGTTCCTGCGTCCATCCCCTGCCCCAGACCATCTTCCACGCGTCGCCGGTGCGCAGCGCGTAGTCGGCGTCCACGAGCCGCCGGTCCAGGATGCCGGCATCGAACCCGGCACGCTCGAACGGCGCGGGCAGCGAGTGGCTGAGCATCAGGCCGTTCTCGCAGCGGATGGCGAGCGGCATGGCGCGGACGAAGCGCCCGATCGCCTCGTCCACCAGCGTTGCGTCGTCGCCGAAGGCCCAGTCGAGGCCGGCATCGAAGAGCTCGAGGTTGTCGCCCGCGCCCTTGGATACGGGATGGCGGAAGACCTGCGCAAGCTCGTGGTTGGCAAGCACCACGTGCACCTGCCCGGGCTTCGCCAGGAGGAGCTGCGCCACGCGGCAGAGCATGCGGTAGCTCAGGTCCACGCCGTTCACCAGGCGGTCGCCGTGGATGAGTTCGTGCAGCACCACGTGGTTGTCCGGCGAGCGATCCAGGCGCGCCAGCTCCTGCACCAGCCGGAAGTGCACGGGATTGTCGTGGAGGTCGCCGGTGAGGAGGATGCGCCCGCGCGCAGGGAGGAAGACGGACGAGCCGCGGCGAAGCGGTTCGGCGAGCATCCGTTCCGCGGCTGCGTCAAGGAGCGCGGCGACGCCGGAAGCGTCCTGCATGGAGACCGTCTGCGGATCGAAGGTCACTGGGTGACCGTCACCGCCACGTAGACGGTGCCCTTCCCGGTGGGTGTCTCGATCGAGACGGGCACGTACATGGAGCCCGTGCGACCCGCCGCGGGCGTGAAGCGGAACGCGATGTCGACGAAGTCCGTCGAGCGCTTGGTGGCCCCCACCAGCTGCGCGGTGCCCTCGCCGCCGGGGACGGCGATGGACTTGACGTCGCCCCACGCTGCGTTGGTGATGGCGCCCTGCGCCGCGGGATTCAGGTACTCGATGGTGGTGGCGAGATCCACCGCCTGGCCGGGCTTCACCACGCCCGCAAGCACGATGCTCTCGGGCGGGAACCACAGGCGCTTGTTCTGGTCGGGGTCGAACCGCACACCGGTGGTCTCGTGGCGGATGCGCAGCGGGATCTGCGGGCAGTCGGCGCGGTCGGTCTCCACCACCCACCACTGCGGCAGCTGGCCGGCGGCGATGTCGGCGGTGCGCCAGCGGAGGTCGTAGCTGGCGCGCGGTGCATCCTTGGAAGCGTCGAAGCCCACCAGGACCGGCGCACGGCCGCCGGCCATGGTCACCTTGAAGGGCTTGCCGTCCACCGAGGAGAGCTTGACGACGCCCTCCTGCACGCCCTTCAGCGCATCGACGTATGCGGGCGTGGCGCGTACGGGCTGCGTGACGTCCGCCACCATCTTGGCGATCACCATGCCCTGCTTGCCGGCCACGGTGATCATCACCTTGGCATCCTTCTCGCCCGGCGACTTCGGCACCTGGAGCGCCGCGGTGAGTTCAAGCTGCCCGCCGGGCGGGATGGTCTTGCCGGCGATCTCGGAGATGTCGGTGCACTTGCAGCTCGGCTGCGCGCGCGCAATGGTGAGCGGTTCGGAGCCGGCGTTGCGCAGCACGAAGCGCGCAGGATGCTTGGAGCCGGGAGCGACCACGCCGAAATCGACCACCGGGGGCTCGACGAGAAGCGGGATGGCGGACGGCGCCTGGGGTACGGGCGGCGCGGGCCGGGACTGCGGCGCGGACGAGGCCGACGGCGCCTCGTTGCATGCAAGTACGGGAGCGAACGCCAGCAGGAGGATGGATACCTTCGAATACATCGTGATTCCCTTCGCGTTGGATTCTACGCGTGCACGCGCGGCCCACCGCCACAAACGAACCGCGCCGCGCGTCGGTGACGCGCGGCGCGGATGGAGTGCAGGGTTTGCGGACCTGCGACGAATCAGGGCGTCCAGTTGCTCAGCATCAGGCCGATGTCGGCGCCGTTGATCACGTTGTCGCCGTTCAGGTCGCCGGGGCACGGCGTGCCGCAGGCGCCCCAGCCGGCGAGCATGAGGCCGAGGTCGGCGCCGTTCACGACCCGGTTGCCGTCGAGGTCACCGACGACCGGCGGGACGCACGTGCCGTCGCCCGCCGCGGGGATGATCTTGTAGATCTGCCCGCCGTGGTCGGCGATGTAGATCTCGCCGTTGGCGTCCTCGCCGAAGGCCACCACCTGGTTCACCACGCCGCCCTCGGCAGAGGTGCCGAGCGCCGCATTGCGAAGCTGGAAGTCGCTCTTCACGCCGTTGACGTAGCGGAACGACCAGATGTTGGCATTCACGTAATCGGCGAAGAAATAGGCGCCCTTGAGATCCGGGATGCGGCAGCCGCGGTAGACGACGCCGCCCGTGATCGAATAACCGCCCGTCGTGCCGGAGACGTGGTTGTAGGTGTGGATGGGAGCCGTCAGCGACGCACTGCCGAAGGTGCAGCCTGTCAGGCCCGTGTTCGACGCGCCTTCGGTGCAGCGCCAGCCGTAGTTGGCCCCGCCTGCGAAGCCCGCGGGCTGGAAATTGACTTCCTCCACGGCGTTCTGGCCGACATCGGCGATCCAGAGATCGCCCGTCTCGCGGTCGAAGGAGAACCGCCACGGATTTCGCAGGCCGTAGGCCCAGATCGTGTCGTCGGCCGTGGTGGTGCCGCCGGCGAACGGGTTCGAGGCGGGAATGGTGTAGTAGGGGGACGATCCGCCGACGGTGGGCTTCACGCGGTGGATCTTCCCGAACGGCAGCGTCACGTTCTGCGCGCGGTTGCTCGGATCGTTCTGCTCGCCGCCGTCGCCGATGGACATGTACAGGTTGCCGTCCGGCCCGAACTGCAGGCAGCCGCCGTTGTGGCCGACGTGCGGATCCGTCCAGGACAGCAGCACGACGCCCGACGCGGAGTTGGCAACGTTCGGATCGCTCGACACGGTGTAACGGGCAAGGTTGTCCGTGCCCGAACCCGTGTAGTAGACGTAGAACTGGCCGTTGGTGGCGTAGTTCGGGTCGAACGCCAGGCCGAGCAGGCCCCGCTCATCGCTGGTGGACGCGCCGCCGGCGACCAGCGGATCGATGTCGAGGAACGACGTGGCGCGGAGCGTGTTCGTCGCGAGGTCGATGATGCGGATGCGGCCGGCCTTCTCGAGGACGAAGAGCCGCGTCGAGTCACCGGGCGCCGACACGATGCACGTCGGGTACGTGAGGCCGGTGGCGATGATGCGCTTGGTGTCGAGGGCCGTCTGGGCCGCGGCGGACGCCGCGACGGCAAGGGCGGCAACGGCGGCGATGGTCGTGGATGCCTTCATGGGTCTTCGCTCTCGGTCTTCGCTCTCAAGGGTGGGCAGGGCTTCCAAACCGGTTGGACGCCATGCCAACAATACGCGGCGTGGGCACGCGCAGGTCTGCCGATGTGCAAACATGTTCTCGGATACGGCGAGAGCAAGCCAAGTCCTGCCAAAAGGGGGGGTTGTACTGCCACGCCACGCGCGGAATTCGTGCTCGGGGCTGCAGCGACACCGGTTTCGGGACGTTATGCCCCGAACCGGCCCGGCGCGGCCTCAGCGCGACCCGAGCGGCGCGGGCGGCCCGTCGGCGCTGGTCATGGACTGCACCACGGCGCGCGCGGTCTCGATGCCCCGGTCGAGGCGATCGAACACGCCCTGGTACCGGGCCACGGCACCACGGACCCGGGCGATGTCACCCGCTTCGACTGCCTCGGTGAGGAGCGGCAGCATGGTGGCCGCGTAGCCACTGTCCTTGTCGGCGGCGGCAAGCAGGCTGCGGAACCACGGACGGCCCTCGAGGCCCGCATCCTCGAGCCACGCACGATCGAGCGAGATGAGCGCGGCATCGATGCGCGCGCATGCCTCGCGCGCACGCGCGCTGCGGTTGGCGGCCACGGTGCCGAGCCACGGATGCGCGGAGGCGAGCGCGGCGTCGAGCTGCGCGCCCATCTCGGCGGCGCGGCCGGCGCGTTCGATGAGCGGGTCGATGAGCGCCGCCATGGCGGGATCCTTGGCACGCTCCTTCACGCGGCGGAGGAGACGCTGGCCATCGACGCCGTGCCGCGCGGCGCTCAGCGGCACCACCGCCGAGTCGGCCATGGCGCAGGCCAGCGCATTGGTCATGCGCGTCACCATCAGGGCGGGCGCGTAGTCGTCGCCGACCACCGAGCGGTACCACGCAATGGTGTCGTAGTTGGAGTGGTAGCTGTTGCCCTCGGAACCGCCGCCGCCGAAGGAGGCGCTCGCGACGCCCACGTGGCAATTGAACGCCACGTGGTCGGATCCGCCGCCCAGCTCGCCGAACTGCGGGTCCTTGCGGCCGCCGCCCGACATGCGGTCGTAGACGGTCTCGTTGGCCGCACCGCGCGCCTGCTGCACGCGCACGGTGGCGCCGAGAATGGCCTCGCGCAGGCTGGGAGAGCACGATGCGCCGAAGTTCGGGCCCATGGAAGCCATGTCAAGGTTCACGTAGGCCACGGCGCCGCGCAGCAGGCGGTCACGGTGGCCTTCCACCCACTCGGTGCTGCCGATGATGCCGAACTCCTCGGCGCCCCACGCAGCGAAGATCACGGTGCGCGCGGGGCGATCGCCCGCACGCGCAGCCTCGGCGAAGCTGCGCGCGCACTCCATCAGGACGATCGTCCCGGCAAGCGGGTCAGCCGCGCCGAAGCACCATGCGTCGTGGTGGCAGCCGATGATCACATACTCGTCGGGATTCACGGCACCGGGGATCACGCCAACCACGTTTGCGGTGCGGCGAAGCGCACGGTCCTGGACGACCTTCACGCGGACCTGCAGTGCGTCGCCGCCATCGAGGCGGTACTCGAACGGCAGACCGCCCTTCCACGCGGAATCGGCAGGAACCGGCTTGCCCTGCATGCGGCGCACGATCTCCGCGGCGGCCGCGTAGCCGATGGGCTGCACTGGGATGCGCGGCAATCCGGACGCCGCCATGTCGCGGCGCGGGCATCCGGGCGTGGACGGCTCGAACGGCGTGGTGGGGTCGCCGGGCTGCTCGTTGGCAAGGATCGATCCGCGCTGGACGCAGGTGTCGTTGGCCCAGCCGCCCTCGGGCCACACCTTGCCCTTGGTGGTGCCGGAATCGGCGGGATCCGTGAAGATGACGAGCGCGGCGGCGCCTGCGTCCTCGGCGAACTTGGCCTTGTAGCCGCGGAAGTTGCCACCGTAGCGGCAGAGCACCACCTTGCCGGTGCAGTCGATGCCCCACTCCTTCAGCTTGGCGAAGTCCGCCTTGGTGCCGTAGTTCGCGTACACGACGCCGCTCGTCACGTCGCCGGAGGCGCTGTAGGCATTCCATCCGAAGGTGAGGCCGGGATGCGCGGTGGCAGGATCTTCCGCCAGGTTGCGTTCCACCGTGGGCAGCGCGATCACGCCGCGGCGGCCGCCGGGCGCGGGCTGCGGCATGTCGGTACCGCCGACGATCTCCACGAGCGCCTCGCTCGGCTGCGGAAGCGGCGCCTCGAATTCCTCCACGGTGGTGGAGAGGCCCATGGCGACGAATGCATCGCGGATGCGGGCGATCTCGCGCGCGTCGCCTTCGGTACCGGCGATGTGCGGCTCGCTGCCGAGGAGTTCATGCCACGCGGCGATTGAACGCGCGGTGGGCACGGCGTTCAGGCGCTGCAGTGCGCGATCGACCGGGATGAACTGCGAATCGCGCGAGATCGGCGCAGGCGCAGCGGGCGCAGCGGGCGCAGCGCCTGCTGCGAGGATCACCGAGACGATGGAGGCGGCGATGAGCACGGACGACGTCCCTACCGGGGAAACCTGCCCGGGTTGCCGGATGTCGCCGCGGTGGTCAATGCGCGGCAGGGGCGGACTTCGCCGCCTGCCCGAACACCGCCGGCCATGGGTTGCTGCCGTGGCAGGGCCGGCCGGTGCGCTCCACGTAGTCCTGGTGGTAGTCCTCGGCGGGCCAGAACTTGGCGCCTTCCACCACCTGGGTGACGATCGC
Organism: Phycisphaerales bacterium; assembly: GCA_044233905.1. Lineage (GTDB taxonomy): Bacteria > Planctomycetota > Phycisphaerae > Phycisphaerales > SM1A02 > UBA966. The sequence continues at coordinate 16,155 of JBIIJH010000010.1, read as the reverse complement.
CTTGCCGCCGAAGCTCTTCGAGGCGGCGAGCTCGGCGATGTACGCCTTGGCCGCCTTCGCCTGCTCGGGCGTGCTGCAGAAGATGGCCGAGCGGTACTGGTCGCCCACGTCCGGGCCCTGGCGGTTGAGCTGCGTGGGGTCATGGATCATGAAGAACCCTTCCAGCAGCTGGCGGTAGGAGACCTTCGACGGGTCGAACGTCACCTTCACCACCTCCGCGTGGCCAGTGACGTGGTTGCACACGTCCTTGTAGGTGGGCGCGTTGGTGGTGCCGCCCATGTAGCCGCTCTCGGCGCTCGACACGCCGGGGCAGACCTGGAACCAGTGCTCGGTGCCCCAGAAGCAGCCGCCGGCGAAATACGCGGTCATGGTGGTGGTGGTCATGGCGGGGTCCTTCTTCGACGGATCGGCGGATGCCGATGCAGCGGCCTCGCCGCGCGCGAGGCCCGTCGGGTCCTTGGTGATCGTGTCGGCGGGCAGCGTGCCCTTGTCGTAGAACTTGAGCGAGGCGGAATTCAGGCAGTAACGCAGGCCGGTGGGCTTGGGGCCGTCCTCGAACACGTGGCCGAGGTGCGCTCCGCAGCGGGCGCAGTCGATCTCGTCGCGCACCATGCCGTGGCTGGTGTCGCGCTTGGTGCCCACGTGCACCGGATCGACCGGCGCGTAGAAGCTGGGCCAGCCGGTGCCGGAGTTGAACTTGTGCTCGCTCGAGAAGAGCGGCAGTCCGCACACGATGCACGCGTACGTGCCCTGCTTGTGGTTGTCGAGGAGGTTGCCGCAGAACGCGGCCTCGGTGCCCGCGTTCTGGGTGACGCGGTAGGACTCGGGCGAGAGCTTCGACGCGAGCTCCTTCACCACGGCCGGCGAGAGCGGGGTCATGTCGTAGCCGGACTGCGATCGAGCGGGAGCGGATGCGGGCTTGGTGTTCATGGCGGTGGAGCCCTGTTCGGGCGGGGCGCAGGCGATGAGGTTGATGCAGGCGAGCGCGGCAAGCAAGGAGATGGAAATGCGGTGCATGTTCATTGGCGACTCCGGGATGGAAGCGTAGGCCGCAACGGCCCGGCGTGCCCCGCGGCGCGTAGGCTCCGGCCATGGAGCACGAGGAAAGACGCGCATTCCTGGTACGGGCAGCCGCCCTAGCTGCCTGCGGGGCATCGCTGGCGGCCGCGGGTTCGGCCCGCGCGGACGGCGAAACCGCGCCGCCCGCCGCACCGCCCTCGCCCGGCGCTCACCCTTCGCCCGAGGGCATCACGGCCGGAACGCTGGAGGAAGCGGAGAAGCTGGCAGGCATCCGATTCACCGCCGCCGAACGCACGCAGATCCTGCGCACGGTGGGCGAGCTGCGCGCGCAGCTCTCGGGGCGCGTGGCATCCGGCACGCTTCCCAACGTGCTCGCGCCGGCCGAGGCATTCCGTGCAGAGCTCCCCGGCATGCCCGCGCCGGCCGTCACCACCGACGGCGATCCGGCGGAACTGCCGCTCTTCAAGATGTCATCGCAGGTGCCGGGGGATGACGCGCTTGCGTTTGCCGGCATCCCGCAGCTGGCGGCGATGCTGCGCGCCACGATGGTCACGAGCGAGCAGCTGACGACGCTGGCGCTCGACCGCTTCGAGCGACTCAACCCGAAGCTCCTCTGCGCCATCACGGTGATGCGCGAGCAGGCGATCGCCCGCGCCCGCGCCATGGATGCGGAACTTGCCGCCGGGAAGCCGCGCGGGCCGCTGCACGGCATTCCCTACGCGGCGAAGGACCTGCTGGACACCGCCGGCGTGCGCACCACGTGGGGCGCGGAGCCGTGGAAGGACCGCGTGCCCACGACCAACGCATGGGTCATCGAAGCGCTCGACCGCGCCGGTGCGGTGCTCACGGCAAAGACCGCGGTGGGCGCGCTGGCGTATGGCGACATCTGGTTCGGCGGGACCTGCCGCAATCCGTGGAATCCCGAGCAGGGCTCGAGCGGCTCGAGCGCCGGCAGCGCCTCGAGCGTGGCCGCCGGCATCGTGCCCTTCGCCATCGGCACGGAGACGCTCGGCTCGATCGTCAGCCCGTGCACGCGCTGCGGCGTGAGCGGGCTGCGCCCGACCTTCGGTCGCGTGCCGCGCACGGGATGCATGGCGCTGACATGGTCGATGGACAAGATCGGCACCATTGCGCGCAACGTGCAGGACTGCGGCATCGTGCTCGGCGCCATCAACGGATTCGATCCGAGGGATGCCGGCAGCGTCGACCGACCGTTCCGTTGGTCGATGCGCCAGGACGCGCGCGGGCTGCGCGTCGGCTTCGTGCCGGCGTGGTTCGAGGGCGAGGCCGGCGCGAAGTACCGACCGGTGCTCGATGCGCTGCGCGATGCCGGTGCGACGCTCGTGGAAGTGGCGCCTCCGGGGGTGGACGCAGGCCCGCTCACGCTGCCGATCGTGGCGGAAGGCGCCGCCGCATTCGAGGAAATCACCCGCAGCGGCAGCGACGACACGCTCTCCTGGCAGGCGGACGAAGCCTGGCCGAACACCTTCCGGCAGGCGTGGTTCATCCCCGCGATCGAACTGGTGCAGGCCTCGCGCCTGCGGCGCCGCGCGATGGAAACGATGCACGCATGGTTCATGCAGTTCGACGCCGTGGTGAGCCCGCCGTTTGCCGGCGATCTCCTGGTGCTCACCAACTCGTGCGGCCAACCCTGCGCAGTGGCGCGCTGCGGCTTCGACGACCCGAATACGCCGCGGACGGCCACGGTGATGTCACGACTCTTCGACGAAGGTACGGCGCTCCGCGTCGCCGCCGCCATCGAGGCGCGTCTGGGACAATGGGACCGGTTCCCTCCGTCGTGATCGGCACGACACTTCGCACGCATCGCCCATGAACGCTTCGGCAACGGCTCTTCTCGGAACGCGCGCACTGGCATGCATCTTCGGCATGCAGGATGCCGCACCGCCCGTGGCGCCGCCCCCGCCGGTGCCGCCGCCGGCAAGCAAGCAGGACGTCGACCCGGACGAGGGCATGCGGCAGGGCCGGCCGGAGACGGAGGCAGAGCCGCTCGCAGGACCCTTCGCGCAGCAGCCGGGTTTCGAGCTGTCCCCGAAGGAACAGCCGACGATGATGCCGTACCTGGCCACGGTCAACCTGTACGGCGACTCATGCATCCAGAGGGACGCGCTCATCACCGGCGACCCGGTCTCGCAGGCTGCCGAGGACGTGAAGAAGGCGATGGCCGGGTACGGCATCAACTATGTCATCTGGCAGTCCTACAACTTCGCGGCGATGACGCAGACGCTGCCGGGCAAGAAGGACGTCCTCAACTACTACTCGTTCGACTCCTACCTCACCTGGAACATCTTCCAGAGCAGCGAGCTCTCCGGGACGAGCGGCTGGCTCACGATCGGCGCAAGCGCCGGTGCCGGGCTTGGCTACGACGACGACGACCAGACGGCGCAGAAGAACATGGGCGTCATCGGCTTCCCGCTCGGCAGCGACGTGGGGCAGCAGGCGTACATCTATCAACTCGCCTGGCAGCAGTCGTTCCTGGCCGGCCAGCTGGTGGTGACCGCGGGCATGCTGGACCTGGAGACGTACATGGACCTCAACCAGTACGCCAACAACCAGTACAACCAGCTCATCAACTACGAGTTCATCAACCCGGCCACGCTCCCGTGGTCCTACGGCGCGATGGGCGCGCTGGTGCAGTGGCAGCCCGTGGACTGGTTCTATGCAATGCTCGGCAGCGCCGCCAACAACACCAAGGATGGCCAGAGCCCGTTCACGGACCTCTCCTTCGACGACTGGACCACCACCGCGGAGTTCGGGATGATCACCGAGGACATGCTCGGACTCGGGAAGGCCGTGTACCGGTTGCTGCCCTTCTACGGCACCGCCAAGGGCGTCTCCGGCGGCGGCGTGCTCTTCAACATGGAGCAGCAGCTGGGAAGGAACAGCCCGGCAGGCCTGTTCCTGCGTGCGGGCACCACCAACAACGCGCTGGGTGCCGTGCAGGGCGCGTCCACCAGCGTCGCGGGCGGCGTGGTGCTGAACGGGCCGTCGGAATGGACGCTCCTGAAGACGCAGCAGGCGTACTTCGCCGCAGGCTTCTACTGGCTCGAGGCGCCGTACGAGGCGGTGGCACACCAGAACGAATACGGCCTGGAGATCAGCTACGTGTTCCAGCTCACCGAGACCATGACGCTGCAGCCGGACATCCAGGTGATCTTCGATCCCGCCAACAACCCGCAGTCCGACGCAGTGGCGATGTTCACGTTGCAGGTGGTGTACACGTGGTGACGCGCACCTCGGCGGTGAACGCCGACTGCGGGTCGTAACGCTCGCCGAGGACGCGCTCGATGGTTTCCTTGCTGCGCGGCGCGCGGCCCGAGAAGAGTTCCTTCCCACCCTGCGTCACGCGCACGTCCTTGTCGAGGTCGAGCATCGAGTCGTCGAGGCGGATCCGGAGACTGACGCCTGCAGGCGCCTCGAGGATGCGGATCTCCTGCCCCTGCCGCTCCGCCACGATGCGCTGCCCGGCCTTCGGTTCGTCCACCGCCAGCCAGTAGAAGCGCGGGCGCGTCACGTCGTCCTGCAGCCAGACCACCTTCGCGGGGCGCGGGTCGCGCACGTAGCCCGCCATCCACGGCACGGCCGAGGCGTCCTCGCGATCCATCCAGTGGCCCTTGCCGGCGTGGATCTCCACGTGGTGGACGTAGGCCCCGGGGTCGGCCGCGGCGAGCGCATCGAGCTGCTGGCCCCACGCGGCAGCCACCTTGTTGCGGTCGAACGCGCCGTCCTCGGCACCCATGTGGATGGCGAACGGGAGGTTGCGAAGCCCATCAGGACGCGCATCGTTGGGGTGCCCGGCCATCATCGAGGCCGCCGCGAGACGGTCAGCCATGCGCGGCGCAAGCTGGTAGACGCCGTCGCCGCCCGCGCTGTAGCCCATGAGGTAGACGCGATTCGGGTCGACGCGCTCGCAGATGACAAGGTCCTCGATGAGTCGCTCGAAGCAGCGATCCACCGGCGCCTGGTGCCAGAGGTTCCACTCGTTGCTCGGCGCGCGCGGCGCGACGTAGATGCCTTCCTTCGGCTGGTAGAGGCGCTTCTGGTTGTCCCATTGCTGGTCGTTCACCTTGGCAGGGGCGCCGCCGCCGCCGTGCATGGAGATCCACAAGGGACGCGTGCCGTCCTTCGACTTCTCGCCGTACTGCGCCGCCCAGATGGGCATGCGCGCGCCGTCGACCGCGATGACGCCGGACTTCAGCTCCGCGGCGCGCTCGGCACGGGACTTGTCGGCGATGGTGCGGAGCGCTGCCTTCACTGCAGCATCTGCGTCCGCACGGGAGAGCGGCGCGGTGCCGCCGGGCGCGCCACCGGCAGCAAGGAGCATGGCGGTAGCGAAAGCACACGGGGCGAAGGGCATCATGGGTTTGAGCGTACCGGGGGATGCAGGTGCGATCGGCTCACGCCCGTCGCGATGCTTCCCATGCTTCTGCGCCGCGGGCGGAACTCTGCACCGGCGGATCGAGCGCAGGGTTCACGGGGCGTGCGGCAAGCTCGGCGGCGAGCGCCGCGTCGCCCCGCGCACGCGCCACCGCGGCGGCCATCCGCAGCGCCGCGCCGTGACCCGGGCCGAACTGCAGCGCGATGTCCAGGCTGGTGGCTGCGTGCTCCAGCTCCCCGCCCCAGGCGAGGGCCGCCCCCAGCACGTAGTGCGCCTCCGGAATGGCCATGGCACGTTCGGTGGCGTCCATCGCGTGCTCGCCGGCTGCCTCGAAGTCACCGAGCTCGAGCGCGGCACGCGCCGCCGCCACGTGCGGCTCCGGGGCCGCGGGTGCATGCGCGATCGCCCGTGCAGCGTGCGCCGCCGATTCGGGCCACCGCCCGGCCAACGCGCAGAGGTCGGCGAGCGTCCGCGCATGCGCCGCGTCCGATCCCATGGCGGCCTCTGCGGCATCCAGCGCCGCAAGCGCCTCGATGCGCCTGCCGAGCGCAAGAAGCACCGGCACGCGCAGCGCAAGGGGCTCGTCCGCCGTGGGTGCCAGCGCCTGCCATCGGTCAATCGAGGCCATGCACGCCGCATGCTCGCCCGCCACGAACTCGCATTGCGCCAGCACCGAGCGGTAACGAACGTCGTTCGGCAACTCCTCGGCGAGCGCGCGCAGGAGCGGCACGGCCTTCTCCGGGCGCGCGGTGGTCATGCACGCAACGGCGAGGTTGAAGTTGCTCTCGCGGCGCACCAGTTCGAGCAGCCGCTGCTGGTCCGCGCCGGTGTCCGCCATGTAGCCAAGATCGATGAGCTGCCGCAGCGCATCAGCCGCCTCGAACGGGTCCTGGCGCATCTGGGGCGGATGCAGGCCTGCATCGCCGGGCTCGGTGTCCCAGCTGGGCACCGTCTGCACGGGCAACGGCATCGCGAACGCCTCGCTGACGACGCGGCCGTCCATGTCCTGGCCCACCGGAAGCCCCAGCGCGGCAAGCGCGGTGGGCGCGATGTCGAGCAAGGTGGGCGCGCCGATCCGTTCGCCGGCGCGGAAACCCGGCCCGGAGAACACGGCCACGCCGAACTGACGGTGCCACCGGCTCTCGAGCGCCGCGCGCTCCTCCTTGGTGACGTCCAGGATCACCGGCCGATCGGCGCCGGAGTGGAAGCCGTGGTCGGAGACCAGGATCACCGAGACTCCGTCACCGCACACGGCGAGCAGCTCGCCAAGCAGGCGGTCATGCGCCCGGTACACGCAGTCCATCACGTCGCCGTAGACGCGCAGGTCCGCCGCCTTCACGTGCGGCATGCGCGGCGCGCGGTACTCCATGAAGTGGTGGCCGATGGTGTCGATGGTGTCGTGGAACACCATGGCGCAATCCCACGCGTCGCCGCGCAGCGCCTCGAGCGCGGCGCCGTGAAGCGATCGCATCCGGGCGAATTCCTTGGCAAGCGTGGCGGGACGGGTATCGCCGCGCGAGGCCTGCGCCACGTTCGGAAGCAGCTCGCGCAGCGCATCGCGACCGATGTCAGCGGTACGTACGCGCGCCGCCGCAATGCGCGCCGCGCGGTCCGTGCCGCCCTCGCCCGCCGCGTGCACCAGACCATCCATCACCGGCCACGGCGTGCCCGGTGCCTCGGGCATGTGCTCCATCAACAGGTTGCTCACGCAGGTGCCGTTGATGGGCTCCGCCGGGTGCGATGCGTACCAGCCCACCACGTTCACGCGCAGCCCGCGCTGCGTGAGCATGTTCCAGAGCGCCTTCGTCCGGCGCGTGGTGCTCGACGTGACACGCACGCCCTCCCCGGACGGGTTCGGTTCCACGAAGTTCAGGATGCCGTGCTTGTCGGCGGTCTTCCCGGTGGCAATGGTGGACCACAGGATCGGCGAGAGCTTTGGTTCCAGCGTGCGCAGGTCGGCGCGGGTGCCGGCCGCCACCAGGCGCGCCAGGTTCGGCATCTGCCCGCGCGCCAGCAGCGGGTCGATCACCTGCCAGTCGGCGGCGTCCCAACCGAGGATCAAGAGGCGCTGCGCAGGTACGGGCATGAGGCAATCATCCTAAGGAAGGCGTGGGAAGCATGCAGCCACCCGGCCATCAAACGCACAGGGGCAGTCCGGTTGGACTGCCCCTGTGGAAGTGTCAAGAAGTGCGTCGAGCCGCTCAGCGGCGACGACGCTTGCCGGCGAGGCCAGCGACGCCGAGCAGCGCGAGCGCGCCCGGAGCGGGAACCGCGCCAGCTTCGATCGACGCGCCAGCGACGCTCTCGTAACCGAAGTCAACCACCGTGCGGGTGACCAGGTTGCCCGTGGCGGGCTGCGAGCCCATCAGGAAGCGCATCCAGCCGTAGTGGGTGGTGCCGGCCGACGATACGAAGCGGAAGCCGACGATGTTGTTGGAGGCGTACTGCCACTGACCCGCGGCGGAGCCGAAGGCGATCGTCGCGGTGGACGAGCTGAAGTTGCTCGTGCTGCCGATCAGGGTGCCGGCGGCCAGGTTGAGCGCCGGGCCCACGCCCGCCGCTGCCGACACCATGCCGCCGCCGGTCGGGCTGAAGAAGTTCATGCCGCTGCCGCTCGACGAGCGATAGGGGTTGACATCCCAGCCCGGAACGCCCGCGCCCGGGCCGTTGGTCAGCTGGTTGGTCTCGACGTTGATGTACGTGCCATCGATGTCGATGGCGCAGCTGAAGTTGACGACGCCGCTGTAGACGATCGCGGCGTTCGCAGCGGCGGTGGCGCCCATGGCGACAGCGGCAGCAACGAGGACGTGCTTCTCAAAGCGATTCGAAAGACGCATGTTTTGTCCAATCTGTGGAAAGGGGAACGGGAAACTGCTCTCAGCCCAAACGCGAAGGGGAACAACACGTTTGGCGCCTACTGCCCCACGGCAGCTGATGCCCGCAGAGGAAACTGGCGGACCCACCGACAATGCCACGGGTTTCTGAACGTCGCAAGAATCATCCGCCAAGATTTCGTTCGGACGACCGAATGCTGCCTCCGAATGGCCCCCGGATGGAATGCAAGAGGGATGGCAGAACGCACTCCGATTCCCCTAGCGCTGCACCTTGCCCCGTCTGGGCGCCCGAAGTACTCGGACACGGGGCCCCGCTGAGGTGCCCCCTCCCCCCTACCCCCTCCTCTACCCCTTCCCATTCCCCGCCTGCCCCCCCTTTCACAACACGCTGAAACAACAGGGGCAACCCGTGAAGGCTGCCCCTGTAGGCGTGTAGCTGTAGGCGTGTAACTGAAGGCGTGTAGCTGTAAGCGTGTAGCGGGAACTCAGTGGGACGGGCGGTCGCCCAAACCGTCAGCGCCGACGGCGCGAGCGGGCGAGGCCGCAGAGGCCGACGAGCGCCAGCGCGCCCGGCGCGGGCACGACCAGGCCAACACCTGGCACCGTCTCGTACTCCAGGTAGTTGAGCGTGCGCACGTTTGCGGTGGCACCAACGGTCATCTTGCCGACTCCGTAGTGGACGGCACCACCGCCACCGATGAACTTGAAGCCGAAGTAATTCACGGCGTTCAGGTTCCACACGCCCCCGGTCGTCAGGCTGCCGTTGGCGAAAGTGGTCGTCGACGCACCGTCAGCAATCGACGTGAAGTACGACGAAGCCGACACCAGGGTGCCTTCCGGCAGGTTTGCTGCCGGCAGGAGGAACGGCGAGGGACCTGATTGGACGCCGGTGCCCGTGGCGTAGTAGAAGACGATCGACGGGCTGGCTGTGTTGGAGAAGATCTGCAGGTCCCAGCCCGTCACGCCGGACGTACCGAAGGTACGTGCATCGACGTTGAGGAAGTACCCCGTGGTGTTGGCCGGAATGGACAGGTTGCAGTCCCAGCGAGAGACAGCTGCGCTGGAGACCCCGGAGATTGCGGTGGCCGCGGAGACCGCGAGCACGGTGTGGCTGAAGAGCCGATTGCAAATAGACATCTTTCCCTTTCCCTTCTGAGTTTTCCCAACCGAGACAGTCTTGCGTTGCGAGCCCGTTGGGGGCTCTTCGGCAGGAGGCGCCCCTATGGGAACGCCGCCCTTTCGACTAGTCCAGAAGGTGCCCCGGATTTTGGGCGGCGCAACCAAACTGCGCAAGATTCTTGTAATCATGCGGTTCCCCAGGGAGGATTGCCCTGTAGGGCCTATAAACAGGCCTTCCCGGCAACCCAGACTCCAGGTCCGTCCTTCTATCGGACGAGCGGTACTGGCCCGCCGTGAGGCGAAGCGCGTAGATTCGATCTCTTCGGAGCCGAAATGCCCACCATCGCCACCTGCACCGCCCTCGCCACAGCCCTCGCCATGCTCGCCGCACACCGCGCACCGCCCCTCCCAGAAATCCAGCCCATCCCCACGCCCGCGCAGCATGCCTGGCAGGACATGGAGTTCACGGGGTTTATCCACTTCGGCCCCAACACCTTCACCGACCGCGAGTGGGGCCACGGCGACGAGCCCGCCACGGCGTTCGCGCCGACCGCACTCGACGCGCGCCAGTGGGTCCGCGTGATGAAGGATGCCGGCATCACCGGCGTGGTGATCACCGCCAAGCACCACGACGGCTTCTGCAACTGGCCCACCGCCATGAGCATGCACTCGGTGAAATCGAGCCCGTGGAGGAACGGCGCCGGTGACGTGCTGCGCGAACTCAGCGATGCCTGCCGCGATGCCGGCCTCAAGTTCGGCGTGTACCTGTCGCCGTGGGACCGGAACAATCCGGCCTACGGGACCGGCGAGGCATACAACGAGTACTTCCGCAAGCAGCTCCGCGAGGTGCTCACGAACTACGGCCCCGTGCACGAGGTCTGGTTCGATGGCGCATGCGGCGAAGGGCCCAACGGCAAGAAGCAGGTCTACGACTTCCCGAGCTTCGAGCGCACCGTCCGCGAGTGCCAGCCGAATGCGGTGATCTTCAGCGATGTGGGCCCCGACGTGCGCTGGGTGGGCAACGAGAACGGCTGGGCGGGCGAGACCAACTGGGCCATGCTGAAGGCCAAGGGCCACGGCCGCGGCGCGGACAACCCGCCGAGCACGAGGAGCCTGAACGAGGGTGACGAGGACGGCGAGGCGTGGATCCCCGCTGAATGCGACGTGAGCATCCGTCCGGGCTGGTTCTACCACGCGCACGAGGACGACAAGGTCAAGACGCCGGAGCAGCTCTTCGACCTATGGGAACGGAGCGTGGGGCACAACGCGAACCTGCACCTCAACTTTCCGGTGGACCGTCGCGGGCTCATTCACGAGAACGACGCACAGGCGGTGCTTGGACTGCGGAAGCTGATCGATGCAACCTACGGGCCGGGGACGGACCTGGCGCGCGGGCGCACGGTGGGCGTCACGAACATGCGTGGTGGCATGCCACGCGCGGCCAGCGAGCCGCTCGTCGCATCGCCGTTCAGCGGGGCGAACGCGGTGGATGGTGATCCAGCCACGTTCTGGGGCACCGATGACGGCGTGCGCGCGGCGAGCATCGAGGTGGAGCTCGACCTGAACGCGGCATGGGACCGGGTGGTGCTGGCAGAGCCGATCAAGTTCGGACAGCGAATCCGGAGGTTCCGCATCAGCGTCCCCGCAGGCACCGGCACCAGCAACAACGCGCGCGACTGGCGCGTGCTGGCCGAAGGCACCACGGTGGGGCACAAGCGGATCGTGCGCGTGCCGGCGACCAGGGCACCGCGGGTGCGCGTGGAGATCCTGGATGCACGGGCGTGCCCGTTGCTCTCGGCGCTCGAGGTGCACGCCACGGCGGCGGCGAAGTCGGGCGCGGCGGGCGCGATGGGCGCGACGTCGGCACCGACTGCCAAGTGAGCGCGTAGCCTCCGCAGCCATGCAGGCCCCGGCACGGATCGACAACTGGATCGACGGCTCATCGCGCCCCGCGCGCGACGGGCGCGTCATGGACGTGGTGGACCCGGCCACGGGCGAGCGCGTGTGCAGCATGGCTGCCGCAGGCGCGGCGGACGTGGCGGACGCGCAGGCTGCGGCGGCACGCGCCTTCCCGGCGTGGGCCGCTCGCCCGGCGGCGGAGCGGGCGGAGTTCCTTGACCGGCTCGCGGACCTGGTGGAACGGGACCTGGAACGGCTCGCCGCGCTCGAGAGCATCGACAGCGGCAAGCCGCTCGCATTGGCGCGCAGCGTGGACATTCCGCGCGCGGCGTCCAACCTGCGCTTCTTCGCCGAGGCCGTGCGGACATGGCAGCCCGACGAGGAGTACCGCACCGCGCACGCGCACTCGCGCGTCATTCGCCGGCCCGCGGGCGTGGCCGGGTGCATCAGCCCGTGGAACCTGCCGCTCTACCTGTTCACCTGGAAGATCGCGCCGGCACTCGCTGCCGGATGCACGGTGGTGGCGAAGCCAAGCGAGGAGACGCCGATGACCGCGGCGGCGCTCGGCGAGCTGAGTGCGGAAGCCGGCTTCCCTGCCGGCGTGCTCAACGTGGTGCAGGGCCGCGGGTCGGAGTGCGGCGCGGCGATCGTGGCGCACCCGGGCATCCCGGTGATCACCTTCACGGGCGGCACCGAGACCGGCGCGCGGATCATGCAGACGGCCGGCCCGATGTTCAAGCGCGTGGCGCTCGAACTTGGGGGAAAGAATCCGACGGTGGTGTTCGAGGACGTGGACTTCGAGGCCGCGCTCGCGGGTGCGATACGCGCGGGATTCCAGAACCAGGGCCAGATCTGCCTCTGCGGCAGTCGCGTGCTGGTGCAGCGCGGGATCTACGGGCGATTCCGCGATGCGTTCGTCGAGCGGGTGCGCGCGCTGCGCATGGGCGATCCGCGTGAAGCGGATACCGAGCAGGGTTCGCTTGTCTCGCAGGCGCACCGGGCGAAGGTGGCGGCGGCAGTGGAGCGGGCGCGTGCGGAGGGCGGCCGCGTGCTGTGCGGCGGACGGGCGCCGGAGGGCGCGGAGCTGCCGGAGCGCGTGCGCGGCGGTGCGTACTGGCTGCCCACGGTGATCGAGGGGCTGCCGATGGGGTGCGCCACGAACCAGGAAGAGATCTTCGGCCCGGTGGTCACCATCCAGCCGTTCGACGATGATCGCGAGGCGGTGGCACTGGCGAACCAGAGCACGTTCGGGCTGGCTGCCAACGTGTGGACCGGAAGCCACGCACGCGGCATGGCCGTGGCGGAGCAACTCGAGTTCGGCATCGTTTGGATCAACGCCTGGCTGCTGCGCGACCTGCGGGTGCCGTTCGGCGGGGTCAAGCGCTCGGGCGTCGGCCGCGAGGGCGGCGACGAGGCGCTGCGGTTCTTCACGGAGCCCAAGTCGGTGACGTGGCCGGCGTGAGCGTTGCGGCGCGGCGCCAGGGGTAGCATCCGCGCGCGATGAGCGAAGTGATCTCCAACCGTGCGCCTGAACCCGTTGGCCCGTATCCGCATGCGCGGCGCGTGGGCAACCTGCTCTTCCTCTCCGGCGTCGGCCCGCGCGTGCGCGGTTCGAAGGAGATCCCGGGCGTGACGCTCGCGGCGGACGGAACCGTGGCCGCCTACGACATCGAGCTGCAGTGCCGCAACTGCTTCGCCAACTGCCGCGCGGTGGTGGAGGATGCGGGCGCGCGCTGGGAGGACGTGGTGGACGTGACCGTCTACCTCACCGACATCCGCCGCGATTTCGCCGCGTACAACCGCATCTACGCGGAACACTTCGCCGGGCCGGGGAACCCGAACCCCGCGCGCACGACGCTCGGCATCAGCGCGCTGCCGACGCCGATCGCGGTGGAGGTGAAGGCCGTGGTGGCGGTGAAGTGAGTAAATAGGTGCCGTATGCATCTGGCACCTATTTCCTTGGAAATAGGTGCCAGATGCATACGACACCGATTTAGGGGGTGCGCAGGATGGCGCGGATCGGGCTTGCGTCCGCGCCCTCGATCCGCAGCGGGAGCGCGATGAGTTCGTACCGCCCCTCCGGGACGCCCCCGAGCACCACGCCCTCGATGATCGACATGTCGTGCGCGAAGAACGCGGCGTGCGCCGGCAGGTCCTTGCTGTCTGCCGAATCCACGCTCGGCGTGTCGATGGCCACCAGGCGCACGCCCCGCGTGTCGAGCCAGGCGACGGCCGCGGGGTCGATCCACGCGAAGTCCGCATTCCAGCGCTCGGTGTCGGGATACGACCCCGTCGCGATCACGATGCGCTCCGTGCCGAACGGCACGCGGCCCGCCAGGTCATGCACGGTGATCGCGCGACCACGCGCGCCTTCGACGCGCACCAGGATGCACGGGCCCACGTAGAGATCGAGCGGCTGCCGATCGATCGTCCGGCCGCCCTTGCCGTAGTGCACCGGCGCGTCTGCGTGGCTTCCCGCATGCACCGTGGTGGTGATGGCGGACAGCGAGATGTGATTGCCCGTGTCGACGTGCATCAGCTCGCGGCGCTCGAACGCCGTGTCGCCCGGGAACACGGCCATGCGCGAGGAGAAGACCGGGGAGATGTCGATGATGCGTGACATGGTGGTCAGGTTCCTTTGCGAAACCGATTCGCCTGGTTCATCCGTCAGACATGATCCGACGTGCCGCAACGTAGAGGCTGACCCCGAGGGCAGAGACCACCGCGATCGCCACGGCAACGGCGGCCTTGCGCACCGTGCGATCCTGGCGCCGCGCCCGCTCGCGCGCGGCGGCGTACGGCACGGTGGTGAAGCTCACCAGGTCATAGAGCGGGACATACGCCTCCGGCATCAGTCGGTTGAGCAGGTGGTCGAGCTTCTTCTTCCACTTGAACGAGAGCCTGGCGGTGCTGTCACTCATCTCCACGAAGTTCGCCATCGCCATGTCGGCAATGGCGTCCGCGTTCGGCTTGCGCTCGCGCTGGTACTCGTCGAGTGCACGCGCCACGTCGCCGGGGTGACGCTCGAGCGCATCGACGAGGCACTCGCAGTCCTCGAAGCTGGCGTTCGCGCCCTGACCGTAGAACGGGACGATGGCGTGCGCAGCGTCGCCGAGGAGCGCGAACCGCCCGCCGAAGGTCCAGGGCCAGCAGCGGATGGTCACCATGGTGCCCACCGGGTTTCGATCGAACTCCGCGGCCAGTTCCGGCATCAACGGGAGCGCATCGGGGTAGTCGCGGCGGAAGCGCTCAAGGGCGGCCTGGCCGTCACGCACGGTGGCGAAGGTGGCGTCGTCACGACCGGGCACCGCATCGAACGGCCAGAACAGCGTGCACGTGAAGCTGCCGTCCGGGTTGGGGAGGGCAATCATCATGCTGCCGCCGCGGGGCCAGATGTGGAGCGCCTTCGGGTCCATGGCGAACGGCGCATGCGGGCCGGCCGTCACCGGTGGGATGGAGAGTTCCTTGTAGCCGTGCGCCAGCGATGACTGCGAGTATTCGAAGCGCTCGCGCCGCTCCATGTGGGTGCGCACCGCGCTGAAGGCACCGTCGGCGCCCACCACCAGGTCGGCGGAGTCGTCCACGCGTGTGCCGTCCGCACCTTCGAAGACCGCGGTGCCCTGCTTCTCGTCGAGACCGACGCATCGGTGATCGAACGTCATCCGCACGTTCGGGTGCGCTGCCGCAGCGCGCAGCAGCATCATGTTGAGCGCACTGCGGCTGAAGCTCACGATCGCGCGGTTCGGATCCGCGGAGTACGGCACGAACGCGGTCTGCCCTGCCACCGAATGGAGCATGCGGCCCGGCATGCGGATGCCGTGCGTCTTCACCTCGTCGGCCAGTCCGGCGCGCTCAAGGGCGTGCAGCCCGCGCGCGCTGATGGCGAGGTTGATGGAGCGGCCGCCCAGCTGGCCACGCGCACGCGGGTCGCTGCGACGCTCGTAGACACGCACGTCCCAGCCGCGCTGGCCGAGGAAGTGCGCCAGGAGCGAGCCGCCGAGTCCGGCGCCGATGATGATGGCTGAGCGTGGCATGGGGTGGTCAGGAAGCGAGCGGCGATCTGTTCGGTGCCGAATCACGAAGGTAAACGACGGAATCGGTGCGTGCGCCAGGCGGCACCCATTTCATCAGTTCCGTGGACGGCGAAATTGGTGCATATGTAACACGGCACCCATTTACTGCCTGCTGCAGAGCGCGGCCGCCGCCGCGCGGGCATCGGCATATCCGTTGTACAGCGGAGCCGGCGCCAGGCGCACGATATTCGGTTCGCGGAAGTCGCACACGATCCCGCGCCGGCCGAGTTCCGCATGCCGCGCGCGGGCGTCGCGCTCGAAGGCGATGCTCAGCTGCGCGCCATGCGTGCCCGGCGCATCCGGCGTCACGATCCGGCATCCCGGCGGCGCCCACTCGGCGAGGAGCGCCCGCAGGTAGCCCGTCACCGCGCGGCTCTTGGCGTGCAGCGCGTCCATGCCCACGCGGTCGAAGAGCTGCAGGCTGGCAAGGAGCGGCGCCAGCGCCATGATCGGCGGATTCGAGAGCTGCCAACCGTCGGCACCCGCCCGCGCCACGAATTCCGGGCCCATGGCGAAGCGCGTCTTCGGGTCATTCCCCCACCAGCCGGCAAAGCGCGGCAGGGCGATGTTGTTCCCGTGCCGCTCATGCACGAAGCACCCGGCCACCGCTCCCGGGCCTGCATTCAGGTACTTGTACGAGCACCAGCACGCGAAATCCACGTTCCAGTCGTGGAGCCGCGCCGGCAGGTTGCCCGCCCAGTGCGCGAGGTCCCACCCCGCCAGCGCGCCCACCGCGTGCGCCGCCGCGGTGATGCGCTCGATGCCGAACGCCTGCCCCGTGGCATAGTTCACGCCGCCGATCATCACCAGGGCC
>JBIIJH010000099.1:0-9510 GCA_044233905.1 Phycisphaerales bacterium | reverse complement strand
CGCGCGCAGCGAAGGATGCGGTCGAACTTCGAGATGCCCCGCCCGCCTACTGGCCCCGTCGCCTTGCGGGGCGGGCGGCATGGCGCCGCCACTGCCCCTCCGGCGAAGGGGCCAGGTACGTGTTGCGCCAATGGCGTCGGTTCGGCAATGGCCTCACCGCCGCGTGCGGTGCTGCGGGTTGCGTGGCTCGCGCAGGGTTACTTCGCCGGTGCCATCGGATGCATCACCGCCGCATGCGTCACGAAGCCCTTGGTGTCGCTCTTCATGCTCCAGGCGAACGGCCCGATGTACTTGGCGACCATCGCGGAGTCGATCATCTTGAGGATGTCGTTGGCGTTCTTCGGCAGCTTGTAGCCCAGGCGCTTCGCCACCGAGGAATCGTCGGCCTTGCCGACCACGTTGTCGAGCTTCGAGTCGTCCTCGCCGAAGCTCTCGAGCAGCTCGCGCTCGTAGCCCCAGCGTGCGGCGAGGTCGACGTAGCCCCACGAGATCACGGGCTCGCCACCCACGCCGAGTGCCGCGGCCTTGTACGCGGCGTTCTCGGCAATGCTCGGCAGGTCCTTCTGGCCCATCGAGCGCATCGCCTGCTCCACCAGCTTGCTGTCGCCGGTGGCCATGTAGCCATTGGCCACGCCCACGGACACGGGCAGGAAGTCTGCGGAGAAGATGGTGTTCCCGTCCACGTCGCGCGGCTCGAGGCCCATGGTGCCGCCGAACTGCGTGATCATGGGGACCACGGCCTTCGGGTTGGTGCACGTGACGATGGTGCCCGTCACGCGGCTCTCGGGAGTGATGGGCTGGCGGATGGTCTCGTAGGTCCAGACGCCGGGGCCGAGCGCCTCGAATGCCTTGCCGAGGACCGGCCCGAAGTTCACCAGGAACCCATCGATCTCCGCGGCCTGCTCCTCGGGGAGGTTGGCAACCACGGTGTTGATCATGTTCATCATGTCCTTGAGCTGGACGTTGACGCGGCCGAAGCCGACCGCGTCCGGACCGATCATCGGCGGCGGCGGCTCGATCGGGGCGGCCGGGCCGAGGAGCGACCACAGGCCGACCTTCTGCCCCGGCACGTAGATGCCCGAGGTCACGTCGACCTGGCCGCGCGGCGTGTCGATGC
Source organism: Phycisphaerales bacterium (assembly GCA_044233905.1). Lineage (GTDB taxonomy): Bacteria > Planctomycetota > Phycisphaerae > Phycisphaerales > SM1A02 > UBA966. The sequence goes on along the minus strand of JBIIJH010000099.1, from coordinate 8,393 downwards.
CGATGCCCACGGTCCACGCCTGCACGTCGCCGAAGAGAGGCTGCAGGACAGGCTGCAGCAGCGCCATCGTGCCGGCGCCCTCGCCGGTCATCGACTTCTGCATGGGACCGGTGAGGACGGTGAAGGAGATGTCCGTCTCGCCGAGCTGGTCCATCGCGCCACGGAAGTCAGGCTGCTCGGAGAGCTTCGCCTTGCGCTTGCCGTCGAGCGCCTCCAGCGCGTCCTCGAGGCCGGCGGCCTCCGTGGCCACCAGGAAGCGCGAGCCGGTCCGGCAGTACCAGAGCTTCTCGGTCTTCTTGGCGAAGCTCATGTCCATCTCGATGCCCATCGCGCCGCCGCGGCGGTCGTTCTTCTTGGCATCCTCGGCGGAGCGGAGCCTCAGGACCTGCACCTCGTGCCCGGCGACCTCGTCCTTCTCCACCGTCACGCCGTCCTTCTTGATGGCCTCGGCGATGTAGGCGTCGAACACCTTGGCCATCCCGTCGGCCTTGGCGCCCCAGTCGCCGTACGCGAGCGCGCAGCTCTGGTCGACGTCGAGCTCGGTGTCGCGCACCGTGTAGAGCGCCACTCCGAACGCCTCGGGGAAGTTCGCGCTGCCCTCGGGGATGCCGAGCTCCTTCAGGCGCTCCTGCATGGCGACCTGGGCGCCGCCGTCCTCGCCCAGCACCTTGCGCATCGGCTCGGTCTGGAGGAACGACTGCAACGGCATCTTCTGCCATCGCGCGTACGTCTCCGCGAAGTGGTCGGCGGAAAGGAGTACGTAGGTGCTGTCGGGCGCGATGGCGCGGACCGGCGTCGGTGCGTCCGCGGCGAGTGCGGGGAACGCCACGAAGGCGGATGCGAAGGCAAGGACGCAGGCAGTGCGGATGGAGTGGTTCATCGGAAGTGGTTCACTTGTTCGGGGTGTCGGTGCCGGTGGCACCGCGGGTGGGCTTGGCGGAGGGCTTGGACGAGCCGTCGTCGAGCTCACCAGGCGCGCCCGGCTGCGAGCGCGGCGGCGCCGGGTGATAGAAATGGCCGGAATTCGGGTTGTTCTTGTCGAACGCGAACGCCTCGCGGTGACGCACGAAGTCCTTCACGTAGCGCGCGGGAATGGCGAAACCCACGTTCTCGCCGAGCGTGATCTTCATGTTGGTGATGCCCACCACCTCGCCGCGCATGTTGAAGAGCGGGCCGCCCGAGTTGCCGGGGTTGATGGGGGTGTCGGTCTGGATGTAGGTACGCCCGTCGAGCTGCATGGCGGGAACGCTGACCACGCCCTCGGTCAGCGTGCGCTCGAGGCCGAGCGGGTTGCCGATGGCGAACACGCGCTGCCCTGCCTCGATGGAATCCTCGCCCTCGAGCGGCGCCACCGGGAAAGGCTTTCCGTCGGGACTCTTCAGCTTGATGAGCGCCAGATCGTGCGAGTTGTTCACCGCCTCGATCTCCACGTCGTCGATGTCGGTGCGCTTGAGGCTGCCGTCCGGCTGCTTGACCCAGATGGTGGCGCGCAGCGAGCGCTCGCCCTGGATGACGTGCGCGTTGGTGATGGCGAAACCGTCCGGGCTGATGATGACGCCGGAGCCGAGGCCGCCGGGCGTGCTGACCTTGATCACCGCCGGCCCGAGGCCCTTGGAGAGCTCCTTGGGCGGGAGCGTCGGGAGGTCCTTCGCCGTCGAGAAGAGCTGCGACGCGTCCGCCTGGAGTGCCGCACCTGCGTCCTCGCGCTGCACCGAGTCAACCTGCTCCATGTCCACCTGCACGACGTCGGAACCGATGTCGATCCACACCGCGCGGTCGGTCTGCTTCAGGATCTTGCCGGCGATCGAGGCGCCGCTGCGGAGCTTGACCACGTCGGCACCTGCGGTGCTCAGGGCGGACAGGGAAACGGCAAGGACGAAGGCGGTGGCGGTGGTTCGGATCATCGGGTGTCCCCTCTTGGGAAACCCTACTATACGCCTTCGGACTCGCACCACGACGGAGCGAACCCAGGAACAACACGATGCCCACCGAACCGAAGACCATGCCGCGACTCTGCGCCTCGTTCGCCCTCCTCGTTGCCTGCGGCGCCATGCTCGCCGCCGACGACCTGGCGCGCCATTACGGCTTCCAGCCCCTCGAGGTGGTGAAGGTGGATCCCAAGGCGGGACCGCTCGTGGCCGCGGACATGAACGGGGACGGGCTCGAGGACCTGGTGGTCGTCGACAACTTCAAGAACCGCATCGACATCAATTTCCAGAAGAAGGGCGCGAAGGCCACCGACGACGTGCCGCCGGCCCGCGGCGTCAACGAGTTCCCCGAGCACTGGCGCTACCGCCGCGAGAGCATCACGGTGGATCGCGACGTCGAGACGGTGGTCCCCTGCGACTGGGACGGCGACGGGCTCATGGACATGGTCTACGCAGGCAACAGCCCGCCGGGGATCGTCTTCGTCCGCCAGACCGAGCCGGGCACCTTCAAGGTCACGCGCAAGCAGACCGTCCGCAACCTGGGATCCAACCGCGACGCGCTGGCGGTGAAGAACCTGCTCGGTGACGCGAGCAAGGAGCTGGTGAGCATCGTCGACGGCAAGATCTCGATCTGGCCGCTCGACAAGGACACCGTGGGCGCACCCACCGAGCTGAGCGCCGGCGGCGCGCGCATCGTGGCGATCGTGCTCGACGACTTCGACGGCAACGGCACCACCGACATCGTGGGCGTCGTTCCCGAGGACCCGGCCCCGGTCCGCGCATGGTTCACCGAGCGCCAGGGCGACAAGCTCTTCGTCGGCCCGCAGGTGCGCTTCGAGATGCCGCCCGTCCGCGAGGTCACCTCGCTGCGCCTGCCCGGCGACAAGGCCGCGCTGCTCGGCGTGGTGGAACGCCCCACCAAGCGCGTGGTCTTCCACCGCGTGGGTCGCGGCGTGATCGAGGGCGCCGGCCAGCGCGATTCGAGCCTGGTGACGTGGAGCTTCGAGGATCCTGCCAACCGCAAGCGCCGCACGGTGCTTGCCGACGTCAACGCGGACGGCCTCACCGACGTCATCGCCACCAACACGCTGGCGAACGCGGTGATGACCTACCGCCAGGAAAAGGGCAAGGGCCTCGGCGCGCCGCTCGCCAACCCGAGCTTCGCGGACCTCGATTCCATCGCATTGGCACCCACGAAGGATGGATCGATCATCTTCAGCCTCTCCGAGAAGGAAGGCGTGGTCGGCCGCAGCACGGCCGACAAGGACGGCTCCATCGGCTTCCCGCAGGCGGTGCAGCTGGGCGCCGGACGGACGCCGGTGGCGATCAACCTGGTGGACATCGGCGGCGAGCGCAACCTGGCCGTGGTGGCGAAGGACGGCAAGAACTTCGTCATCGAGCTGGTGCCGGTCGACACCCCGGCCGACGCCGCCAAGCGCACCACCGTCAACCTGGGCGCGCAGAGCCGCTCGCCGAACGCGGTGATGGCGGTGGACGCGGACCAGGACGGGCTCACCGATCTCCTGGTCTTCACTCCCGAGAAGCCGATGATCATGCTGCAGGCGCAGCCGACGGTTGCTGCGCAGCCCGCGGCGAACGCCACCAACGCCACCGAGGCGAAGGACGCGGAGAAGCCCGCCGAGAAGGACAAGAAGGACGCCAAGGACACCAAGGACCCCAAGGACACCAAGGACGCCAGCGCACCCTTCAAGGTGCTGGAGTCCAAGGAAATGGGCCAGTTCGGCCTGGTGCAGGCAGCCACCGGCGACAACACGCTGGTGGCCGACGTGGACGGCAACGGCAAGGGCGAGCTCCTGGTGGCTGACCGCAACTACGTCCGCGCGCTCCGCTACGAGGCCAAGCCCGCGGCCGGCGCAAGCCCCGGCTGGCAGGTGGTCTCGCAGATGAACGCCAAGAACCCCGACGCCAAGCTGGTGACGCTCACCGCGCTCGGCGACCGCCTCGTGGCCGGCGACCGCGACGGCGCGCGCGCCATCATGTTCGCGCGCACCAAGGATTCCGCGGCGAAGGACGCCAAGTGGGAGCAGACCGAGGTCATCGAGATCCCGGGCTTCAAGTTCTCCCAGCTGGTGGCCGGCCGCTTCGCGGGCGACGGCAACGACGGCCTGCTCGCCGTGGGCGACGACAGCTTCGCGCTGGTGCGACTGGGCGGCGAGCGCATCGTGCTCGACACCGTCGGCAGCTGGACCAGCGACGATCCGCGGCAGGTGCCCCACGAACTCATCACCGGCGACCTCAACGGCGACGGCTACATGGACGTGGTGGTGCTCGACGGCGGCGAACAGATGGCCGACATCCTGACGTTCAGCCAGGCGGAGCGCCTGCTCCACGCGCTCGCGTTCAAGGTCTTCGAGACGCGCCTCTTCAGCGGCGGCGATCGCCAGGAATTCGAGCCGAACTCGGGCCAGATCGCCGACGTCACCGGCGACGGCCTGGCCGACCTCGTGCTCATGGCGCACGACCGCATCCTGATCTACCCGGCCGCGAAGGGCGGCGAGATGGCCGCACCCGCTGCCAAGGAGCCGAAGGGCTGATGGGCGAACGCCGGACGGAATCCGCCCGGACCCGCAAGCTCATCGAGCTCTCGCGGCGGCTTGCAGCCACCGGCGACCTGCAGTCGATCCTGTCCACGGTCATCGATGCGCTCCGCGACCTGCTCGACGCCGACCGTGCCACGGTCTTCGAGTTCGACCCGCGGACCAACGAGCTCTTCACGCAGGTGGCGCACGGGATCGGCGACGCGGCCGATGCGCCGAGCGTCATCCGCATCCCGATGGGGGCCGGCATCGCGGGCGCCGCCGCCACGAGCAAGCGCATCGTCAACATCCCGGACGCCTACGCGGACGAGCGATTCAACCGCTCGGTGGACCAGCGCACCGGCTACCGCACGCGCACCATCCTGGCGATCCCGCTCCTCGATCACGACGGCGTGATGGTGGGCGTGGCGCAGGTCCTCAACCGCCGCGAGGGCGTCTTCACCGACGAGGACGAGATGCTGGCCGAGGGCCTGGCCGCCAACGCCGCGGTGGCCATGAAGCGCGGCCGCCTCATCGAGGACCGCATCGAGCGCGAGCGCCTCGAGCGCGAGATGGACGTCGCCAAGGACATCCAGGCAGGCACCTTTCCCTCGGAGATCCCGCAGGCGCCGGGCTGGGACGTGGCCGGCGAGAGCAACCCCGCGGAATTCTGCGGCGGCGACGCCTACGACGTGGTAGGACTGGTCGACGGCAGCATCGCACCCGCCGGCGCGGAGCCGCAGGAATACGTGTTCGCCATTGCAGACGCCACCGGCCACGGCGTGGCGAGTGCCCTCTCCAGCGTGCAGATGCGCGGCATGATGCGCCTGGGCCTGCGCCTCCGGCAGCCGATCGTCAAGCTCGCCGAGGAGATCAACGCCCAGCTCTGCGAGGATCTTCCGGACGGCCGCTTCGTCACGGCATGGCTCGCCCGCATCGACTGCCGCACCGGCGACGTGCACACGGTGTCGGCAGGCCAAGGCCCCATCCTGATCTACCGACGCGCCACCGACGACTTCCTCTCGCATGGCGCGGACATGCCACCGCTGGGCGTCTTCCCCCTGCCCTATGCGGACGCGGATTCGCAGCGTTTCCGGCTTGAGCCCGGCGACATCCTCGTGGCGATCACCGACGGCTTCTACGAGGCCCCGAACCCGCAGAGGGACCGCTTCGACGAGGATCGCATCAAGGAGATCGTGCGCGCCAACCGCGACCGGTCCTCGCGCGAGATCCTCGACGCCATCAAGAAGGTCGTCCACGACTTCAGCGAGCATCGCCCGCTGGAGGACGACCAGACCGGGCTGATCATCCGGCGGCTCTGACGGCGCGCCGAACCACCCGAGTCACTTGGCCCGCAACCGGAGCACGCCGTCGCGCTTGTCCGCGGGATCCTCGATCGCCTCTCGGAACGGCAGCGAGAGCTTCGAGCTCCCGAAGCGCGCGTCGTGCTCGTCCCACGCCGCGGCGCACGCCGCGAAGTCGGCGCGCGCGAACGCATCCACGGCGCGGCCGACGCTCTCGATCCAGCCGGGGGCCGGTTCCTCGATGAGCATCGTGAACGCGTCGATGGGCACGCTCTGGCCCACCACCACCACGCGCCCGAGCGCCACGATCGGCAGCCCGCCCGCATCGTGGATGAGTTCGCGCGTGTTGCCGTCGAAGAGGATGGCGGTGCCGAACTGCTTGTTGGCGCTCTCGAGCCGAGCGGCCAGGTTGGCGCTGTCGCCGATCACCGTGTAGTCGTTGAGGTCGGGCGGCGCGCCGCAGTCGCCGATGGTCACGACGCCCGTTGCCACGCCCAGCCGCAGCGAGACCTTCGGAAGTCCCTGGCGATCCGGCCGCATGCCGATCTCCGTCACCACCCGCTGGCAGGCGCGACACGCCTCCGCCGCCAGCTGGCCCTGCTCGGGCTCCTCGCCGAAGGCGCTCCAGAAGGCCAGGATGCCATCACCGAGGAACTTGTTCACGTAGGCGCGGCGGTCGGTGAGCTCCTTGGCCATGGCCGACATGTACAGGTTGAGCGTGGCCACCACGGCCTCGGATCCGAGCTTCTCGCTGATGGTGGTGAAGCCCGCCAGGTCGCCGAAAAGGATGGTGGCCGTGCGCTGCTGGCCGCGCATGGAGAGCGAGTTCGGGTCGGCGGCCAGGCGATCCACCAGCTGCGGGCTGACGCGCGCGCGAAACTGCCGCGTGATGCGGGCCTTCTCGCGCTGGTTCACCACGGCCGCGGTGGAGACGCTTGCGGCCTGCGATGCCAGCGCGCAGAGCACCGGCACCGCCACGGGGAACATCAGGTCGTGCACCGCGAACGCCCATGCCCCGGCCCCCAGGATCCACGCGCACACCAGGAGCGCCGTCACCGCGCTGCTCGGACCTGCACCGAACTTCCAGGCGAAGAAGGCGCACAGCAGGCCGAAGGCCGCCCCCGCCGCCCATCCGGCCCACGGCGGCACGAGGGACATGCCGTGCCACTCGAGCACCATGTCCGCCGCCTGGGCATGAAAGTAGACGCCCGGCGTGCGTGGCCCGAACACCGTGTTGATCATGTCCGCCATCACGCCGGTGGCGATCCAGCCGACGAACACCAGGCGCCCTTCGAGCTGCCTGCGCAGTTCCATGGATGCGGTGTCGATGCGCCGGCGCGAATCGGCAACCTCGCTGTCGAGTCGCCACCACTCGCGGTAGAGGCCGACCGTCCGTCGCTCTTCGACGGTGGCATCCTGCAGGTCTGCCGTGCCGCGCACCTGCAGGTCTCCGCCCAGGAATTCGCCTTGGTCCTTGATGGCGGCGCGTGTCTTGGCGTCCACCGGAACCTGCTCGATGGCGGACGCCGGAAGGTTCTGCAGCGCGGCGATGTCGGAACCAAGCTCGCGGTAACGCTTCTCCTGCGAAGCCAGCACCTCGCGCTGGCGCCCCAGGTCGACGAGCGCACCGATCGCGACGACGCCCGTGTCATCGGAAGCTCCGCGGAAACCGGACGGATCGGCCTCGAAGACCGAGGTCGTCCAGTCGATGCGCAGGTTGCCCTGCTCGAGCGGCATGCGGCGTCCGTCGGGGAAGACCAACGCGTCCGCCTCGACGGCGACCTTCGTCGGGTGCACGCCGAGCTGCAGCATGGCGGAAGCGATGCCGAACTGCGGCAGGTTTCCGTAGGGCGTCGGCCAGAACGGACGCACGCGCCGATACTCCCCGTCGGGGTCGGCGGCGGAATTCACGAAGCCGATGCCGGCCGCGGCCGCGGCCAGCACCGAGATCGGCGGCGCGTCCATCGCCGAACCCTCCCCGAGCCCGGGCGACATGTACTGCATCACGGATGCGAACGCCCGGTCGCGGTCGAAGGCCTCGTCGAGGAGCAGGCGCTCCGCGAAGCGGTCGAGCGATGCATCGCCCTTCGTGAGGAGCAGGCGATAGGCGTCCACCGTCGCCGGCGCCTCGCCCGCCGCGCGCATCCGCAGCAATTCCTTCCATGCCGCCAGCTTCTTGAACTGCGACGAGCGCTCCAGGAACCGGGCGCGTCGCTCGCCGTCCAGGCCAGCCCGCTCGGCGATGTCCGCCGGCTCGGCAGTGATGTCCTCCGCGATCGCCTTCACCAGGGCCTCCAGGGCGCGATGCCCTTCCGGTCCGCCCCAGAGGGTGGTGTCCAGGCGGCCCTCGTCCATGTTGACCGACAGCACGGTCGGCGTCTTCGCGATCGCCCGCGCCAGGGCCCCGTCCGCCTCCGCGTTCTGTGCATCGCTGAAGAGGACGTCCACCGCCACCGTCCTCGCGCCCGCGCGCGCGATCTCGTCGAAGGCGATCGCGAGCACGTCACGGGACCACGGCCAGCGCCCGATGGTGTCCAGCGCGCGGTCGTCGATCGCCACCAGCCTGACTCGGTCGCCCATCGGCTCGGCCGACGCCCGCGCGCGCAGGAAGCGCTGGTCCTGCG
>JBIIJH010000098.1:0-9600 GCA_044233905.1 Phycisphaerales bacterium | reverse complement strand
GAAGCACTCCTCGGCCGGCGTGTAGAGCAGCGCCATCTGCTCGATGGCGTCGAGCCGCTGCTGCTCGGTGAAGGTCTCGGACTTGCGCTTGGTCTTGATCATGGCGTCCTCGGCCGACGGCCCCCGTTCATGCATAGGTTGGCACGATTCCGCCCCAGTCGCAAGCAGAATGCCCGTGGATCCACAAGTTGCCCCCATCGGCAGCCGCCCGGGGTCGCCCGGAAGCGAAGCAGCGCGCCGCCGTGAGGCGCCGCGCTGCTGAGCGCAAAGGCCGCGGTGGGATTTGAACCCACGAATAACGGATTTGCAATCCGTCCCCTTAGGCCACTTGGGTACGCGGCCGGCCAAGACCCGTATGGTGGCACACGACCCGTCCCGCGTCAACGCGGTGTACGAAGCGCGGCCGTAAGATTGGGACGAATCGCCCGATTCCCTGCCCCGCAGATGCCGAACTTTCCGCCGATCGCCCTCGCCTCGCTGCTTATCGCCCTCGCGGCGTCGCCGTGTTCGGCACAGTCCGCGCCGGCGGCCGGCGACCTGGTGCGCAGGCCGAAGCAGGATCCCCTGCCGCAGCTTCCGAACGCGCCGATCATCCGCGAGGGCGTCTTCTTCTCGAGCGTGAAGGGCTACTTCGCGCCGTCGCTCCGTGAGCCGGGGCTGCTCACCTTCCGCATCGACGAACGGCGCACCGCGTCCACGCGCCGCTACCTCACGGTGTTCCCCGGCGATGCCGCGGAGGACGTGAAGGCCATCCTCGCCGACCCGCGTGTGGATTCGCCGAGCCTCTTCGAGGTGACGGGCGACGTCTACGAGATGCACGGCCGTGCGTACCTGCTGCCGATCGCGGTGGTGGCACTGCGCGCACCGGATGCGCCGGGGATGATCGCGCGCATCGCTCCCAAGGAACTGCAGCGAGCCACGGCGCGCGCCGAGGGGCCGCGCGCACCGCGCATCGACGCCTATGCCGACCTCGCAACCGCCGAGGCGCAGGCGACGCCGTCGCGCGAGGCGCCGGCCGACCGCCGCACGCACGAGCCGGATCCCGCGGTGTTCCCCGGCCTCGACGACGGATTCGCCGACTCCATCGAGCGCCAGCTCAACGCGGGCATCGCCTCGTCGGGCATGGGCACGGCCATCAAGCGGGAATCGGTGAAGCACGACCGCAAGATGCTGATGCCGCAGGCCACGCGCTTCCAGGACCGCCGCGCCACCGTGCTGCGCGACCCGATCACCGGCGTATGGCGCGCACGCTTCGACACGGCGCGCCCGGGCAGCGGCGCCGAGGACGGTGCGGAGATCTCCATGGAGATCCTGCCGTCGAAGGTCCTGCAGCAGCTGGAGAAGCAGATCCGCCAGCGCCCCGTAGGCACGGCGTGGCAGCTGAGCGGCGAGGTGGTGGTCAGCAAGGACCGCAACTACCTGGTGCTCACGCGCGCGGTGGCGCACCCGGCGGACCGGTTCATCTCTCCCTGACGCCCAAGCGGCAGGCGCGGTAGCGTCTCTCCCATGGCCTCCGCGCAGCAGCCCTCCACCGCGTCCATCGAGACGGATTTCGGCACCATCGAGCTCGAGCTCTGGCCGGATGCCGCGCCGCTCCACGTGGCCAACTTCCGCAAGCTTGCGCGCGCGGGCTTCTACCGCGGCACCGGCTTCCACCGCATCGTGCCGGGCTTCGTGATCCAGGGCGGATGCCCGGAGGGCGACGGCACCGGCGGCCCGGGATGGACCGTGCCCGCGGAGTTCAACGCGCGCCGCCACGTGAAGGGCGTCCTCTCGATGGCACGCTCGGCGCACCCGGATTCGGCGGGCAGCCAGTTCTTCATCTGCCTTGGTGACGCGCCGCACCTCGACGGCCAGTACTCCGCGTTCGGCCGCGTGACCGCGGGCATGGACGTGGTGGAGCAGATCGCCGCAGTGGAATGCGATGCGCACGGCCGCCCGGTGGGCCGGCTTCCGGAGATGCGGATCGTCACGGCGTAAGCGAAGCGATTAACCCCAGTTGGCGAGCATGACGCCGATGTCTGCGCCGCCCACGATGCCATCGCCGTTCAGGTCGCCCGTGCCGGGCTGGCCCCACTGCGAAAGCAGGGAGCCGAGGTCGGCGCCGTTCACCACGCCGTCGCCGTTGAGGTCGGCCGGGTTGCCGCCGCCGATGGTGGCGCTCAGCGTGGCCACCACCTGCGCGGTGGTGGCGCCGGGGACGTTCTCGTCGCTCGTCTGCACGGTGGCGGTGGCGGTGTAGGTGCCCGCAGCGAGGCCCGCGGGGTTGAACTTCACGCGCACCGTGCCGGGCGTGGCGCCGATGCCGGTGGCCGTGCCGCTCACGAGCGAGAACGGGCCGGCGGGGATCTGCACGGCATCGATGTCCATGGTGGCCTGGTCGGAGCTGAATCCGAAGTTGCTCACCTGGAACGTGGCTTCGACGGCCGCACCACCCACCGAGGCGGAGATCGGCACGGTGAGCGTGTTGGAATCCGACGCGGCGCTGAACGACGGGTTGCTGACACGCAGCACCTGGATGCTGACGTTGAGCGGGATGCTCGGGTTCTGCACGGCCTCGTTGGCGCTCGTGACCGTGGCGGTGCCGGTGCGCAGGCCGACCGTCGAGGTGACGACGGGCACGTTGACCGTGGTGTACGACGGAGTCAGCACCGCGGTGCCGGAGAGCGTGCCGGAGAGGACGCCGGAGCCGGTGACCACGTAGTCGAGCGCGTCCACGCCGAGGTCGCTGTCGCCGGGGGCATCGTTCGCCACGCGCACAGGCACGGCGGCGGTGCCACCCTGCACCACGCGCGCAGGCACGGTGCCCAGGACGGCGGTGTTCCATGCCGGCACCTGGAGATCCATGAGCACCGGGATGTGGTCGGCGGCGTTGAACAGGTTGGTGGCGAGCGTGGCCGAGCGGGAGAGCTCCGCCGGGAAGTACGAGTTGGTCCCGCTGTTCACCGCCAGGTTGTAGTGGTTGCCGTCGTTGCCCACGGCGCGGTAGCTGCCCGTGATGAAGGCGATGCCCGCGCCGTCCATGAGCTGCGCCGTCGGGAGCATCATGTCGAAGCGGTCATCCATGCCGCCGCCGATCAGGCCGTCGGCGAGGATGTCGCGCGGGCTCTGCGTGTGCTTCCACGCGTTGGAGGCACCGGTCCAGTCGGCGGTGCCGAGCGGATCGAACGCTGCACCGTTGCCGGCGGCGATGAACGCCTGGTAGCCGCTCTCGGTTCTCGTGTAGAAGTTCATGTCGCCGCTGTAGAAAGCGCGGACACCGACGCCGAGTGCATCGCAGTTTGCGCGCAGCGTCTGCACGCCGGAGAGGCGGGTGGCGACGTTGGCGGAGCCCGAGGATGCCTTCAGGTGCGATTGGTAGACGTAGAAGCGCGCATTGGCGGACGTGTAGCCGTTCAGCTGGAAGAGCCAGCGATCGGAATTGCGGCTCGCGCCCGTGGAGAGATCGATGTGGCCGGAAGGGATCTCGGTGATGAGGTCCGTGCGGTAGATCGCGGCCTGGGCGCCGCTGGCGCTGTCCTCGGTGCCGCTGCCCGTGAACGTGGCGAGCGCGTACGTGTAGCCCGCGGGCGCCGCCTGGTTGACCAGCGCGAGCAATGCCGCCGTGTCGCCGGTGCCCACCTCGGAAAAGAGGAACAACCCGACCGGCGTGGCAAAGCCCTGCTTGTTGTCGGTGTGGAAGGAGGAGAACACGGCCCGCAGCGCGGTCTGGTTCCCCGCCAAGCCCACGATGTTGTAGGTCACCACGCGAAGCTGGGCCTGCGCCTCCGCAGCACACGAGAGGCCGACGGCAAGCGCCGACCAGCGCATCAGACGGGCCAAGCGTCCGAGAACGGGCGGGATCGTGTGGGGCATCGCAAGACGATAGCCCCATGCGGACCCAAAGCAACGGGCCATCGTCCCGGATTGCATCGATGTAGCCTTGCCAACCCCAGGTCACGGTCCCGGAACCGTGCCGGACACCCCCGCAACGGAGACCCGCATGCGCCTCGCCTCGCTCGCCACCGTGTTCGCCACCGTCCTCAGCCTGGCCCCCGCGGCCATCGCCCAGCAGGTGGAGCCCGAGCTCTTCACGCTGCCCAACGGCATGAAGTTCCTCCTGGTTCCCCGCCACGACCAGCCCAACACCATCGCCGCCGGCTGGCTGGCCAAGGTGGGCTCGGTGAACGAGCGCCCGGGCATCACCGGCATCAGCCACTTCTTCGAGCACATGATGTTCAAGGGCACCGACACCATCGGCACCCGCGACTCCGGCCGCGATGCCGGCTACCGCGATCGCCAGAAGGCCATCCGCAACAAGATCAACGAGCTGACCTGGGCCACGCAGTACGCGCGCTTCTTCAAGGGCGACATCAACGACGCGTGGGATCCGAAGAACGACACCCCGGAGCTGGCCCGCCTGCGCGCGGAGCTCCGCGAGCTGATGGACGAGCAGCAGGGCAAGGCCGGCGACGACGAGATCAAGAAGCTCGAGGCGGAGATCGCCAAGACCGACGCCTCCACGCCCACCGGCAAGCAGCGCAAGGCCGACATCGAGAAGCAGGTGGCCAACCTCAAGCAGCAGCAGACCACGCTGTCCACCATCGTCAAGGACGAGTTCGACAAGATCTACACCGAGGCCGGCGGCACGGGCATGAATGCCTTCACCAGCTACGACCTCACCTTCTACTTCATCAACGTGCCCAGCAACAAGTTCGAGCTGTGGGCCTGGATGGAGAGCGACCGCCTCAACAACAGCGTGTTCCGCGAGTTCTACAGCGAGCGCGACGTGGTCCACGAGGAGCGCCGCCTGCGCACCGAGAGTACGCCCACGGGCGTGTTCCAGGAGCAGTTCGACAGCATGTTCTGGATGTCGAGCCCGTACTCGTGGCCGGTGATCGGCTGGACGAGCGACCTCAACAGCTACACCATGGACGAGGCGATGAAGTACTGGAACACGTACTACCGCCCCAACAACCTGGTGGGCATCGTGGTGGGCGACTTCGACCCCGCGGCCGCCAAGCAGACCATCACGCAGTACTTCAGCCGGCTCGAGCCGGGCAAGGTGGCGCCGCCGCCGGTGGTGACGCTCGAGCAGAAGCAGGGCGCCGAGATCCGCATGAACGCGGAGGCCGACACCCAGCCGCAGGTGGAGATCCGCTACCACACCGTGGGCTTCCAGCACACGGACTCCTACGCGCTCGACGTGATGTCCTCGCTCCTCAACGGCCGCACCGGCCGCCTCTACAAGGACATGGTGGAAGGCAGCAAGGTGGCCAGCAGCGCGCAGGCCGGGCAGGACTCGCGCAAGTACGCGGGCTACTTCGCCTTCGATGCCGAGACCAAGGGCGACTCCACCCCGCAGCAGCTCGAGGAGGGCTGGTACGCGGAGCTGAAGAAGCTCCAGACCGAGACCGTGCCCGCCGAGGAACTGCAGAAGGTGAAGAACCAGGCGATGGCCGACAGCTACCGCCGCCTGCAGAACAACTTCTTCCTGATGATCCAGCTCGCGCAGGCCGAGGCGCTGGGCGACTGGAGCGAGATCAACAAGGAGAGCGCCAAGATCCAGGCGGTGACCGCCGAGGACATCAAGCGCGTGGCCAACCAGTACTTCGACAAGACCAACCGCTCGGTCGCGTCGTACACCCGCAAGGCCGGACCTGCCGTGACCGCGGATCCGGAGCTGGCGGCGCTCCCCGGCCCGATGCAGGGCATGGCGCGCCAGGCGGCCAAGAAGATCTCCGAGGAGACCGATGCGCCCAAGCTGAAGCAGGCCATCGCCGACATGGATGCGCAGGCCGCCCAGATGCCGCCGCAGATGGCACCGGCAATCGCGTACATCAAGAAGAAGATGGAGGCGCGCGTGGCTGAGCTGGAGAAGTCCGGCAAGTGAACCGCGCGACGCAGCAACACACACAGGAACACACCATGAAGAACATCACTTCCATCGCCCTCATCGCCGCCGCCGCGACGCTCCTCGGATGCGCCGCCACGTCGGACAAGGCGCCCGCCAAGGCCGCCGACACCAAGAACGCCGACGCCAAGGCCACGGCCGCACGTCCGGCTCCCATGCCGCAGGCCACGGCGGCCGCCAAGCCCGCCGCCGACGCCGCGCCCAGCTGGGTGGCGGACCGCTCCGCCACGGTGCCGGCGCGCCCCGAGGCCATCAAGTTCGCCACGCTCCAGTTCACGCCTCCCAAGGCCAAGGACTTCCGCCGCACGCTGCCGGACGGCACCCCCGTCTACATGGCGCCGAGCAAGGAGTTCCCGCTGGTCAACCTGACGCTCACCTTCAAGGGCGGCGCGTACATGGACCCGAAGGACATCCCCGGGCTGACCGGCGCCATGGCCGCCATGATGCGAAGCGGCGGCACCGCCACCATGAAGCCGGCGGAGTTCGACGAGAAGCTCGACTTCCTGGCCACCAACGTGGGAGTCGCCGGTCGCGGCGCCATCGTGGCCAACATGAACTCGCTCACGTCGAACCTCGACGCGAGCATGAAGCTCTTCTTCGACATGCTCCGCAACCCGGGCTTCGACCAGGCTCGCCTGGACATCATGCGCGGGCAGGCCGTCGAGGGCATGAAGCAGCGCAACGACGAGGCCGGCCAGATCCTCGGCCGCGAGTGGAGTTACCTGGTCTACGGGCCGGACCATTTCGAGAGCCAGCAGGCGACGAAGGACGGCTGGGACGCGGTCACGCCGGAGCGCCTGCGCGCGCAGCATGACCGCATCGTCCACCCGGGCAACGTCATCATCTCCGTCACCGGCGACTTCGATCCCGAGGACATGATGAAGCGGCTGGCTGCCGGCATGGACGGCTGGAAGCGAGGCGACATGGCGCCGAACCCGCCTGCCCCCACCAACGTGTTCAAGCCCGGCGTCTACCACGTGGGCAAGGACATCCCGCAGGGCAAGGTGCGCATCGGCCGCCGCAGCATCCAGCGCGACGACCCGGACTTCTACAGCGCCGAGGTGATGAACGAGATCCTGGGCGGCGGCGGCTTCACCAGCCGCCTGATGAAGAACATCCGCTCCAACGAGGGCCTGGCGTACAGCGTGGGCTCGCGGTTCGATGCGGGCGTCTACTACCCCGGCCAGTTCGCCGGCGCGTTCGAGTCGAAGAACGGCACCGTGGCCCTGGCCATCAAGCTGATGCGCGACGAGTTCAAGCGCATGCAGGACGAGCCGGTGAGCGCGGAGGAGCTGGAGGTTGCCAAGAAGAGCTTCATCGAGGCCTTCCCCGGGCAGTTCTCCAGCAAGGACGTGACGCTCGGCATCTTCGTCTCCGACGAGTGGACCGGCCGCGACCCCGAGTACTGGCAGCGCTACCGCGACGCCATCCAGAAGGTCACCGCCGCCGACGTGCAGCGCGTCGCCAAGAAGTACCTCAACTTCGACGACATGGCCGTGATGCTGGTCGGCAAGTGGGACGAGATCGCCCCCGGCGACCAGACGGGCCGCGCCAAGATGTCGGAGTTCTTCGGCGGAAACGCCATGGAACTGCCGCTGCGCGACCCGATGACCATGAAGCCCCTCGACACCCCGGCCCGCAACGATGCGGCGCCGGCGCCCACCTCGGGCGGCGCGCCCGGCGTGCGCTGAGTCGGGAGAGCAGGATGCAGAAAACCAACCGACCCCGAGCAATGCGCTCGGGGCCGGTTGTGTTGTGGGGCATGTGGGTTGGGGTTCAGGGCTGCGCTGCGGTTCAGGGCTGCGCTGCGGCGAAGCGCACACCGTCGACCGCCACGACCGCGGCACCGTCCATCACCACGCGCACGTCGTCGATGGAGACCTCGGAGAGGTCATCGAGGCCGAGTTCCGCCATGTGTGCGTGGACGGCGGGAATCACCTTGCGCACCGCGCCGGCCGTGATGGTGAGCCGGTCCTTGCGGGCGTTGTAGGAAACGGACATGGTGGTCGGGGCGGTGCCGCGCATCCGCGCGATCGTGCTGCGAAGCGAAGGCCGGGCGGCGGGCACGCTGCCGAAGGCGATGAAGCCGCGATCGGTGGCGGACGAATAGCCGGCCACCAGGCCACCGGAGCGCCATTGACGCCAGGAACCGGTGCCGTACGGATCGGCGCACGGCCAGTACGGCGTCGTGTTCACGGAGAGGAAGAAGGAGTTGCCATCGGAGGCTGCGGGCGCTGCAGGCGGCAGGCGAACGGTGCAGGTCCAGCCGGCGTCGAAGGAGACCGTGCGCCCGACGGTGACGGTCACGGTTGTCTCGGCCGCGTGCGCTGCACTGGCAGGGATGACGGCAGCCGCGAGGAGAGCGGCGAGCAGGCGGAGCGGGTTCGTGGGCACTGCCATGGCAACAACAGTACGCACCTGCGCAGGCTGGGGTTCATAGCGAAGAATGCGCCACGAATCACTGCGAAACCGCGCCGCTCACAGAGAAGTTGTCGAACATGGCGATCCGATCGGCGGAGATGCCCGTGGAATCGGCCGAGAGGTCGATGGTGAATTCGTCGGCGATGCCACGGCGGTCGAGCTGCGCGCGGAAGCGGCGGACGGTGCGCGTGATGTCGCCGGCGCTCATGGTGAGGGTGTCGGCCCGGACGTCGTAGCTGATGACCAGCGCGCGGAGCTCGTGGTCCGGGATGGGGCGCCGGCGGCCGAGCTTCGAGAGCGTCACGTCGCTGCGACCGGCGGCGCGGCTCGCGAACGAGAGCTCGGTGAACGTGCCGGCCTCGCTGGCCGCGATGCCCACGGCGTAGCGCGCGAAGGGCGCGGTGCCGGTGCGATCGCCGGCGCTGATGCCGATGGCCATGCGCACGTTCACGCCCGTGGCGAGCGGACGCTGCTCGTCGCGCCCCGCATCCACGACGGCCTGCACGCGGATCCTCCAGTTGGCATCGCAGCGGACCCGGTAGCCATCGAGCGTGTAGGACGCCTTGGCCGGCGCCGCCAGGTCGGACGCGGCGGCGGAATAGAAGAGCCAGCCGTTGGCCTGCTCCAGTTCGCCGGTCGCCAGCGCGGAACTCGCAAACGCACTGGAATCCGCGGACTTCCAGTGGCGGTCCATGCGGTCCGCGTCGAAGTTGGTCTGGTAGTTCGCCGCCATGCAGAGCGGCACCGCCGCGGAGAGCAGCGCGATTCCGAGGATCCGGCCGGAGTGAAACAGGTTGTTCATGGCAGTGCCTCCTGGTGCGTCGTGAAGACAGAACGCTGCCGAAATGCGACAGGAGAACGAAGGCTAAAAACGCTGCTTCGCCGCTTCTACGGGGCGATTTGCTTGTTGTGATGCATGCTGCGCACGGATGCATCAATGGCGCGGAGATTTCCCCGCGCCCGACTCCCCGCCTATCCTTCCTCTCCCATGACGCTCGCCGCCAACACCGTTCCCGCAGCACGCCCCACGCGCCGCGACCCGGCGCTTGCCGAGGTGGCGCGCAAGGTGGAGCGCGGCGAACGCCTCACCGCCGCGGACGGCGCCCTGCTCTTCGCCACGCCGGACATCCACGAGGTGTGCCGCCTGGCGGACATGGTGCGCCGGCGCCTGCACGGCAACCAGGTGTTCTTCAACATCAACCGGCACCTCAACTACTCGAACATCTGCGCGCTCAGCTGCAAGTTCTGCGCGTTCCACCGCAAGAAGGACCAGGACGGCGCGTACG
>JBIIJH010000009.1:0-32447 GCA_044233905.1 Phycisphaerales bacterium | reverse complement strand
CCGGAAACTCCGCCGCACCTTCGGGCGCAACCCCGCCCGCGAACGCGCCCGGCAGCGGCGCGAAGCCGTGACCGGCCGCGCGCGCACACACGACCATCGAACGCTTCGCTCCGACCTGCACAACTGCACGGGGGATGGCGTCACCCATGCCTTCATGGTGGGCCTCGGGGAAACCAACTTCCCGCTCTTTGCGCTGGCACTCGGCAAGGGCGATGCCGTGGCCGGTCTGGTGGCCACCGTGCCGCAGCTGGTGGGCGCGGTGCTCCAGACGTGCGCACCGTGGGCCATCGAGCGGATCGGTTCTCCGCGGCGCTGGATCATGCTCTGCGCCACCATCCAGGTGCTCGGCTTCGTGCCGATGGTGATTGCGGCACTGATGGGCGCCATGCCTACGTGGATGCTGTTTGCGGTGTCGAGCGTCTACTGGGCAGTGAACCTGGGTGCGGCGCCGGCGTGGAACACCTGGGTGGGCGCGCTCTTCCCGCGCCGCATCCGCGTGCGATACTTCGGCTGGCGGTCGCGGATCTACCAGGTGTCGATCATGGGCGCGCTCCTCGTGGGCGGCGTGGTGCTGATGCTCGGCGACCCCGGGCGCGCGCAGCGGATGCTGGGGTTCGACATGGGCGTGGACCTCGGGCTGATGACGGCGTTCGCCACGGTGTTCGCCATTGCCGGGCTGTGCCGCTTCTCGAGCCTCTGGTACCTGAAGCACCAGGGCGAGGCGAAGGGCCTGAACCTGCGCAGCCACCGGCGCGTGGGCATGCTTGAGTTCGCGGCCCGCGTCCGCCAGGGCCCCGACGGTCGGCTGCTTGGCGCCGTGGTGGCGATGACCGTGGCCGTGCAGGTGGCGCAGCCATTCTTCACCCCATACATGAGCAGGCAGCTGGGCTTCAGCGATGCGGCGGTGCTGGCGATGATCGCGGCCAGCTTCGCGGCCAAGAGCCTGGCAGCGCCGATGTGGGGACGCATCGCGCACGCGCACGGCGCGCGGCGGCTCTTCGTCTGGGGCGCGCTCGGCGTGGTCCCGCTCAGCGCGCTGTGGATGGTGAGCGGCTCGTTCTGGTACCTCCTGGGGCTGCAGGCGCTCACCGGCGCCATGTTCGGCGCCTACGAGCTGGGCTTCTTCTTCCTCGCGCTCGAGGCCATCCGCGAGGAGGAGCGCACCAGCATGATGGGGCTCTTCATGCTCTTCAACAGCTTCGCGGCGGCGGCCGGCACGTTCCTCGGTTCGATCGCGCTCACCGGGATGGGCACCGACGCGGGCCAGTTCAGCATGGCTGCGTACATGGCGATCTTTGCGGCAAGCGCCGTGCTGCGGCTGCTGGCGTTCGGCGTCTGCAGCACCGTGCGCGAGGACGTGGCGCATGCGGTGCCCATGGCCACGCAGACCCTGGCGCTGCGACCGAGCGACGGCGGCATGGAGCTGCCCGAGCCTGCGTCGATCGAAGAGGCCGAGGCCATGGGGTCGGGGCGATGAGCGAAGGGCGTTCGCGCGGCTTCCTGCTGATGCTTGCCGCGGCCGCGGTGGTCGCCGCGCTGGTGCGGATGCCGTTCCTTGCGGACAGCCTCTGGTACGACGAGATCGCCGCGTTCCTGGGCTACTCGCTCGGCGGGCCGGGCGCCGCGGTGGGCACCTATTTCACGCAGGCGAACCACGTGCTGCATTCGCTGCTCGCGTGGTGCTCCACGGCGCTCTTCGGCGTGGACGAGGTGACAGTGCGCCTGCCGAGCTTCCTTGCCGGAATCGGCGCGGTAGCCGCGGTCGGATTCCTCGGGCGCGAAGCGGGCGGAGTGCGGCTCGGGGCAGTGGCGGCAGCACTCGCCGCGGTCATGCCCACCGCAGTGCTGCCTGCCACCGAGGCGCGTGGCTATTCGCTGATGATGCTCTTTGCCGCGCTCGCATCGGCGTTCTTCGTGCGCGGCTGGCGCAGGGGCGGCGCGGGAACATGGGCGCTCTACGCCGCGTGCTGCGCGCTGGGCGTGTGGTCGCACCTGGTGACGGTGTGCGTGCCGGCGTTCCATGCGGCGTGGTGCGTGGGGAAGCTGGTGACGGCGGGCGGAAGCGCTTCGGATGAGGTGCGCGGAATCCGACGCCGCGCGCTGGGGGGCCTCGTGGCAGTCGCGTGCGCCGCCGGGCTCACCGCCCTGCTCTACGCGCCGATCATTCCCGCCATCGTCGCGCTGCAACGCGAGTTCCGTGCGATCGATGGCAACGAGCCGACGCTCCTTGGCCCGGAGGGCCGGATGATGCTCGTCTCGCTCGGCGGTTCATGGAATACGTGGGGCTCGCTGGCGGTGCTGCCGCTCGTGGTGGCCGGGATCGCCGCTGCGCGGCGCGATGCGCGCGTGCGTGAAGCCCTGGTGATTTCCCTCGGCGGAGCGCTGGTTGCGCTGGTGTTCCCCGTGTTCCTCAACAGCTGGCTGTATGCGCGATTCCTGGCCTTCACGGTGCCGGGCGTGGCGGTCCTCCTGGCGGCGGGGCTGCTGTGGATCCATGCGCGGCGGCCGAGGGTTGCGTGGATCCTCGCGGCATGCACCGTGAGTGCATGGATTGCCGTCCTGGCAACCGTTGGCCCGCGGCAGCAGCTGCGCGAGGCGGTGAAGTGGGTGGTGGACCACCGCGCCGAGGGCGAGCAGGCATTCGCCGTCGGACTCCCCGACGACGTGCACCGCTGGTACTCCACCGGTTACGGAATCGAAATGCCCGGCAGCGGTCCGTACGGGCGCGACGTGGACGAGCAGCTTGCGAAGCGCGGCAATGCATGGGCGGTCCTCCTCTATCCGCGCGCCATGCCGGAGGCCACCGAGCGGCTGCGCGCCGCGGGGTTCATGGAGGACGTGCGATTCGCCGGATGGATCGATTCCGGCGCGGGCGAGATCGTGGTCTTCCGCCGCCGATAGCATCCGGCGCGTGCCAGCGAACTTCGAGATCACCAAGGAACGCGAAGAACCCTCGGGGTGGAGCTTCGACGTCCAGGAGATTCGCCGCGACGGCTCCTTGGCCGGCGTTCGGCTCACCCTGAGCTGGGCGGACTACGACCTCTTCTGCCCGGACGGCGCCGTTCCGCCCGAAGGCGTGGCGCGGGCCGTGATGGAGGTGGCCGGCGAACTCTGGCCGGACGGCGTGCCCGCGCGGCTTGATGCCAGCACGCCGCGGCGTCGCGCGGCCGATGCCGACGAACGGATCACCGAGCGCGTGGACATGCGGACGATGTGAGGTCGCGCGGCGCGCTCACCCCTGCATCAACGGCTTCAGTTCCTTCGGGCGGTGCACGAGCGGCACCTCCACCCAGAACGTGCTGCCGCGTCCCGGCGCGCTGACAAGGCCCACGGCGCAGCCGAGGAGGTCGGCGAGCTCGCGGCAGATCGCAAGGCCCAGCCCGGTACCACCGGCGCGCCGCGTGTGCGTCGCATCCACCTGGCGGAACTTCTGGAACACGGTGTCCTGCATGTCGCCCGGGATGCCGGGGCCGTGGTCGGTGACGCTGATGCGGATGGCCGACGCTCCGTCGCGCTCCACCGGTTCGGCGCCGACGATCACCACGCCGTCGTCCGGGGAGAACTTCACGGCGTTCGACATGAAGTTGTAGAGGATCTGCTGCAGCTTGCCGGCGTCGGTCTCGACGCGCGGCAGCGTGTCGGGCATGCGCTGCTCGAACTCGATGCGCTTCTGCAACGCCACCGGGCGCATGATGGTCTGCAAGCCTTCCAGGAGGTCGGCCACGGAGGTGGGCGAGATGGTCACCTCCATGCGTCCGGCCTCGATCTTGGCCATGTCCAGCAGCTCGTTGATCATGTCGAGGAGCGATCGGCCGCTCCGCTGGATGTTGGCGATGTAGCGCAGGCGCTTGGGATCGGCCGCGGCGTCGGACCTGGCGATCTCCTCCAGCAGGTCGGCGAAGCCGATGATCGAGTTGAGCGGCGTGCGCAGCTCGTGGCTGACGTTCGCCAGGAATTCGCTCTTCAGGCGGTTGGATTCGCCGAGTCCCACGTTCGCCTCGGAAAGCTCGCCGATCTTCAGGTCCATCGCCTCGTTCATGGCGGAGAGCTGGCGCTGGGTGCGCTCGTTGGCATCGAGCATGCGATTGAAGCTCTCGGCGAAGGCCTCCACCTCATCGCGGGTGCGCACCTGCGCGCGCGAGCCGGTCTCGCCGCGACCGACGCGCTCGGCCGTGTCCTGCAGCTGGCGAAGGGGCGCAAGCACGTCGCGGCGCAGCACCAGCCAGAAGAGCGTGGTGCACGCGGCCAGCACCAGGACGCCGCCGGCCACCAGGAGCACCCGCAGCAGCAGGAGGTCGAAGTCGGCAGCGCTGGTCACCGCATCGTCGGAGGCATCGAGCATCGCCATCCGCGAATCCTGCAGCAGGCGGTCGGCCATGAACCAACCCCCGGTCACCACGATGCCCGTCACGATGGCGCCGCCAATGCCGAAGACCATCAACGCGCGCGCTGCGAGCGAACCGATCCTTCGGGGCATGGCGCGGATGATAGGCTCCGGACGCGATGCGCAAGCCCGGATGCAACGAAGAGAACGTGCAGATGTCGGATGTCCTGTGTGACTTCTGCATGCAGGAATGGACCGACGAACGCCCCATGGTGGAGGGTCACCAAGGAAGCTGCGTCTGCGGCCAGTGCCTCTCCGCCGCGTACCGGGCGATGGTCCTCACCGAGGTGCCCGTGCCGGACGCGCCTGCGAAGTGCATCCTCTGCCTCGAGACGCGGAACGAACCGACCTGGTCGCACCAGCCGGATGGCCCACGCGCGTGCCGACGCTGCGTGCGCCAGTCCGCGGCGGTGCTGCAGAAGGCCACGGAATTCGGCTGGCGCAAGCCAGAGGCCTGAGCGCCCCCCGGTGCGGTAGCCTCCGCCCCATGGAGACGTACCTCGGCGAAGCCGACGAGAAAGTGATCGTGATCGTGGCGGACGGCGGCCTCAACAAGGGTACCGCCGACCAGATCAACGACGTGGTCCAGCAGGCCGTCGACTGCGGCATGAAGGGCGTCATCATCGACTGCTCGAAGCTGGACATCCTGTCGAGCGCCGGGCTCGCCAAGCTCCTCATGCTCCACAAGCGCATGCAGCAGCACGGCGGCGAGGTGAAGATCGCCGGACTCCAGGGAATGTCGGTGCAGATCCTGCGCCTGGCGCGCCTGGACAAGATCTTCCAGCTCTATCCGGACGTCTCGCAGGCACGGCTTTCGTTCCGCGACAAATAGGTGTCGTACGCATCTGGCACCTATTCACGCCGCAACGCAGCAAGCGTTACCGCGGAGCTAAATAGGTGCCAGATGCATACGACACCTATTTACGCCTGAGCGTCACCGCATGGAACGGCCGTCCCTCGCGCTGGTACTTGCGCTCGAAGTTCGTTCCCACCACCTCTCCTTCGGCGGCGCTGGCCGGCCGCGCGAAATCCACGGGAGCGAAGAGGTGCCCGTTGCGGGCGATGTGCTCCTGGTACCACGCCCACAGCGCATCATGGTCGGTGACCAGGCGCAGCTCGCCGCCCGGGCGGAGCACGCGGTGGAACTGCGCGAGCGTCGCATCCTGCACCACGCGTCGCTTGTGGTGGCGCGCCTTGGGCCACGGATCACTGAAGTAGAGATGCACCACCGAGCACGACCCGTCCGCCAGCCAGTGCGTGACGAACTCGGTGGCATCGGCGTAGAGCATGCGCACGTTGGGCAGCGCCGCGCGCCGGATGCGGTCGGCCGCGTAGCGATAGAACTCGCCCGCGTACTCGATTCCCAGGAAGTTCACGTCCGGATGCGAAGGCGCCTCCTGCAGGAGGAACGTGCCCTTCCCCGAGCCGATCTCGAGTTCGAACGGCGCGTCCGGCCGCGCAGGGAAGAAATATGCGGGCCCCAGCCGACCGGCTTCCGCCGGGGGCAGCTCGCGCTGCGAGAGCCCGACGCCGGTGACATCGAGCGTGCGACCGTGACCAAGTCCGAACGACATGCGGCGAAGGATAACGGAATGCAGCGTGGATCCTGCAGAGGCCGGCACGACCCGTAGTTCGACTTGCTCGGTTACTTGGAAGGCGACACGGGCACCGGCACGGGAATCGGCATCGGCACCGGCATCCCGACGGGCGCCGAACCCGGCGCGGGCTTGGGCAACGGCGGCAGGTTGCGCGACGGCTGAGCCAGCACCCACGCGGCGATCGCGTCGAGCACCTCCGGCGACATCGTGGTGTCGATGGTGGTGTATTCGTCCAACGAGCCGGTCTTCGCGGGCTGGAACAGGTGGTTCAGGCCAGGCATCAACTTCACGGTGGCCTGCGCGCGGGGATCCTTCGCGGCGGCTTCCTTCAGCGCGGCCTCGATGGCGGGCACGTTCTGCTCGGCAACCACCTGCGCATCGAGCGTGCCGTTCAGCACCATCACCGGGCAGCTCACCTGGCGCAGGGCCTCGGCAGGGTCAAGCGTCAGGAAACGCTTCATCCACGGCGAGTTCACCTGCTGCACCGCGCCATCAGCCTGCTGGTCGATGGCAGCCTCGGGGACCTTGGTCATGTCCATGCCGCCGAGCTTGGCCTGCGAAAGCACCAGCTCGCGCGCGCGCGCCTTGAGGACCACGGGATCCGCACCCTGCTTGACCGCATCCAGGAACGCAGCATGCGCCGCGCGCACGGGGGCGATCTGCTCCTCGGTGAGCCCGGAGGCGCGCAGCAGCTTCGTGTTCTGCTCGCGCAGGATGGCGTCGCCGTTGACGCCGGTGCCGGCCATCAGCACCAGGAATGCGGGCGAGGACGGCACGTCCTTCTCGGCGGAGAGCTTCACGGCCGCCATCGGCGCCACCACGCCGCCTTCGCTGTGGCCCACGATGCCCACGCGGCAGCGGTCCACCTGGTCGACGCCCGCAAGCGTCACGAACTCGTACATGGCATCGCTCACGAAGTCATCGGTGGTGGCCGCGGCGAAGTCGCCGTCGGAGCCACCGATGCCGCGGTCGTCGCAGCGGAGCACCGCGATGCCCCGTCGCGCCAGGGCGTCCGCGAGCACCGCGAACGGACGATGGCCCATGATGGATTCGTCGCGGTCCTGCTGCCCGCTGCCCGTCACCAGGAGCACGGCCGGTACCGGCTTCTCCTTGGTGGCGGTCTTCGGCACGAGGAGCGTCCCCTCCAGCGTGTGGCCGGACGGATGGCCGATCCGCTGGATGCGGATGTCGTACGGGAACGGCGGCTGCGGGTCCTGCGGACGCGGACGCGGCTTCGCGGCGGGGAGCGGCTTGCTGTCGTCGTGCGGCGAGAACTCGATCGGCGCCTTGAACTGGCCCTGGCTGTACTCGCCCGAGAGCTTGCCCTCCGCCTCGCGGAGGACGAACGTGGCGTTGCCCTGGATGGGCATGTTGATCGTGTATGTGCCATCCGCGGCGCGGGCCACGCGCATCGGCAGGTTGCGGATGCGCTGCGACGGAATGTCGATCGCCCCCGCCCAGCGGTCGGCGCCGTTGGGCGCAATGACGATTCCCATCACGATCGACTGCGCGCCCGCCTCGAGCTGTCCCCTCCACGCGCGCGCCTCCTTGGAGCTGCGAGCCTCGATGGTGCGCTCGAGGTGAAGCGGCATCTCGATGGGCGTGGGCGAGCCGGGCGGCAGCGCAGAGAGCATGCCGTCGGCGGCCTCCCCCGCGCGTGTCAGGTTGAACTTCATCGTGCCCACCATGGCGCTGATGGTGCCGGTCAGGCGACCGTCCTTCTCCGCCAGGTCCGGCACCGGATCACCGAGCATGCCGAACGAGGGAAGCGCGGCCTGCCCGATGAGCTTGCCGTCCTTCGTCTCCACCACGAGCACGAGGTCGACCACGCGCTCGCCGGTGGTGGCGCCGATCCACACGCCCTCGAAGGCGGAGCCTTCGGCGCGGGCCGGGCCGGCGGCAACGCACAACAGCGCCGCGCACATCGCCGCACAGGATGCGAGGAAGGAACGCGTCGCTTGAACGCTCTGCATGATGGTGTTCCTCAGGCCCTGGTCGGGGCAGGCACCGGCACGGGCTTGCCGTCGGCCCACAGCGATTCCAGGTCATAGTAGGCCCGCTGGTCGGGCTCGAAGAGGTGGCACACGACATCGACGAAGTCGACGACGATCCACGTGGTTCCGGTGTCACGGTCGGAGCGGAACGGCGGCTGGCCGCGCTCCTTGCCGAGGTCCTCGAGCGCCTGCGCGACGCTCTTCATCTGGCGGTCGGAGGTGCCGCTGGCGATGACGATGAAGTCACACACCTGGCTCACGCCGCGCACGTCGGTGACGGTCACGTCGAAGCACTTGTCGAGCACGCACGCCTTCGCCAGGTCGACGGCGAACGCCTGCACGGCGACCGGGTCGCCCTTGGAGCGGGTCCGGATCATCGTGCACGCTCACAGACCGTCGCGAGGCACGCGACGTTCGAGGACACGGGGTTCAGGTTGCGGCGCACGACGCGGTTCACGCGTTGCGACCACCGCTGCGACCACCACCGCCCGAGCGCGGACCGGCCGAACGGCCAGCCGGACGCGTGGGAGCAGCAGCGGGAGAGCCGGGACGGGCACCGGGGCGGCCGAGGAGCGGACGCGGACCGGCGCGACGGATCGCGGCGCGGCGCTTGATCTCCGAGGGCTTCTCGTAGTACTGGCGGCGCTTCACTTCCTTCGTCAGCCCGTCCTTCTCGCAGAGCTTCTTGAAGCGGCGGACCATCTGCTCGACGGTTTCGCCTCCACGCGCCTTGACCTTGATCGCCATTCGAAAGTGCCTTTCAGTTCGTTCGGTGAGTGCCCCGCGCGGCGGACGTCGCGCCCGGCGCGGGGGAACGTGGCATTAGACCCGTTTCCGGCATGAAACACAATCCCCCACCCCGCCGATGCCTAAGATGTCCGATAAGGGCCGTTTCTCCTGCACCCTTCCCTCCGCGATGCTCATCGTCGATGCCTACAACGTCCTGCACGTCACCGGGGTGCTCCCGCCGGAGCTTTCCGGGCTGGAGGCACCGGACTTGGCCGACCTGATCGCCGCCAGCCGCTGGGCGCGCCACCAGGCGATCGTGATGTGCGACGGCACGCGCCCGAAGGAGATGCGCGCCATGGAACGCGGCACCGTTCGCGTGGCCTACGCAGGCGGTGGCGTCAGCGCGGACGCGGCCATCGAGCGGCTGGTGAACGAGAGTTCGCACCCGCGGCACATCACCGTGGTCTCGAACGACCGCGCCGTGCAGCGCTCGGCCCGCCGGCGCAGCGCGCGCGTCCTGGGCGCGGATGAATTCCTGCGCCAGCTCGCCACCGACGCCGCGCGCGCCCCGCGCAGCAAGCGAAGCCTTCCCCGCCGCGACCCCGGCCCGCTCACGCCGCAGCAGGTGGAGGCGTGGCTCAAGTACTTTGGGATCGACCCTACGGAGTGACACCGCCATGATGAAGCACCCGCCCCACGAGCACCCTGCCAGCGCCCTCGACTTCGACCATCCGCCCGCGGACCCGATGGATGGCTTCCGCCGCTGGTTCGACGCCGCGCACGAGGCCACCACGGTGCCGAACCCCAACGCCATGAGCGTGGCCACGGTGGACCCCGACGGCCGCCCGAGCGTGCGCGTGGTGCTCTGCCGAGGCTTCGACGCGCGAGGCATCGCCTTCTACACCAACCGCGAGAGCCGCAAGGGCGACGCGCTGCGCGTGCACCCGCGCGCCTGCGCCAACTTCCACTGGGACCAGCTCGACCGGCAGATCCGCTTCGAAGGCACGGTCACGCACACGAGCGAAGCCGAGAGCGACGCGTACTGGGCCAGCCGCCCGCGCGAGAACCGCGTCAATGCATGCGCCAGCCAGCAGAGCCGGCCCATCGCCACGCGCGCCGCGCTGGAGGCGGCGGTCAAGGAGATGGACGAGCGCTTTGCGGGCCAGGAGATCCCGCGGCCCGCGCACTGGGGCGGGTTCCGCATCGCGCCGGAACGCGTCGAATTCTGGCAGGGACACAAGCACCGGCTGCACGACCGGCTGGTCTACCTGCGCCAGGACGACGGCAGCTACGTGCGCACACGGCTCTGCCCGTGATGCGCAGCGCGGCGCGCTGAAGGAACGCATCGATGGAGACCAGCCATCCAGCACCGAACGAACCCCCGGCGGGAGATGCCACGGGAGTGGTGCCACTTGCGCCTCCGCTCGCCGAACCATCCTTCGTGGTCGTACCGCTTTGGCTGTGGCGCGTCTACCTGCATCCGGCGTCGTGGGCGTTCTCGATGATCGCGATGATCAGCTGCATCGTGACGGCGATGCTTTCGATCGCGATTGCGGTGGGTACCTGGGCCGCGCTCGACCGCAGAGCCGCCGGTGCATGGAGCGTAAAGGAAGGCATGGTCGCCGTCGTGGTGATCGGCATCACCGTCATCGCGTGCATCTTGGCCATTCGTGCCATCCTGAAGTGGTCCGCCCTCCGGTGTGCGCGGAGCTTCGAACCGACGATCCCCCTTTCGGAACCTGCCCGCGGCTTGATGCTGGCCGAGTTGCTCGAATCCGGCCCGCCGAAGGACAATTGGAGCGCCGCACGCGCGCAACGCTGGACGAACGTGGTGCGCAGCCGCAGCACGGCACGCATCTTCCTGACGCGACGGCTGGAGGAACGCGCGGTGCGCTATGACCGCACCGACCGGCCGGTGGAGCCGGAGCGGGTGGGAGCGACGACCGGATCAAACAACCTCGGCACGGCCCTGTGGTTCGGCTGCATCGCGGCCTACTTCGCCTGGAGCGGCGGCGTCCGTTCGCCGTTGCTCTGGATGTTCGGGTTCTTCGCGGTGGCCACGCTCGTGCGGCTGATCCGTCGGCGTGCGGTGTTCGCGCCCGTCATCGCCGGCCAGGGATGGATCGAGCACGGGAGCGCGCGCTGGACGGTGAACGACTCGGTGATCGTGGCCACCGGCTGGTCCAACGCACGCGTGCGCGTGGTGGGGCCGCCGGGGGTGCTCTCGATGCAGCTGCAGACCGGGCGCGGCAAGGATTTCGAGGCGCTGTGGATGCGGTGGATGCATCCGGCGCCGAATTTGGGGCAGCGTGCGTTCGACGCGTGAGGCGCTCGGGCTGGCGCCGTTCGCCTGCAGAGGCGCTCGCAGTCGGGGCGCGCCTACTGGCGCCCCTCCGCCTGCAGAGGCACTCGCAGTCGCTCAGACAGGTTTTTGCTGCGCAAAAACAACTCGCTTTATGCGAGTGCCTCTTTCGGCTGCGGGGGCCAGGGACGCTGGGGCCTGGGAGGCTGGGGCAAATGGCGTCGGTTCGGCAATGGCCTCACTGCCGCTGTGGTGCGTACCATTGGGTTCCATGTCGGATGCTGATCAGGATTCGCCTGTGTCTTTGCCGCCGGTGCATAGCGGCGGCCATCATGTGACGTTTGCCGAAGCGCTCGCGGTCGGCGGTCGTCCCATGGGATGGATCCTGGGCACCCTCGGTGTGATGATCTGGGTGGTGTGGGAAACGCCGAAGGGCAGTCACTCGCCCTGGCTGGCGGTTCGGTGGGTGGTCACCGCTGCGATCGTGGCAGCGTGGATCGTGCCGACGTTTCTCGTCCCGGTGCCTTCTGCGGCGCGCGCATGGAAATGGGCTGCGGCGCTGACGGCTGTCGCTGCGCTGCTGCTCGGCCTGCGCTGAGGGTCGGCGAGGAGTCTTCCAGGAAGAGCGTCTGCAGCCGCTCACCGCGCGTGCGCGAGGCGACGCGGCCGATCGGCCATTCGTCGGTGGTCTCCACCAGCACCAGCGTCTTGCCCTGCGGACGCAGGATGCGGTCGCCGGCAACCACCGGGATGGCGGCCGCGGCCAGCATGTGCTGGTGGTCGGCGTCGCGCACCAGGTGGACCTCGCAGAGGCGGATGCTGCGCGTCAGGGCGATGAGGAGCACCGCGCGCGTGTCGCAGTCGCCCACGCCGGTGGCCAGGCACCAGAGCGGTGTGGCCAGGCCGAAGCGGTGCTTGCTGTCGCCCGGGTCCGGCGTGTCGCCGTACTTCAGTTGCTGCACGAAGCTTGCGAATGCGCCGAATTCCTCGCGCAGGCCCGAAGCCCCGCGGCGGCGCGCGTCGGCGAGGATCGCCTTGGCCACCGGGCGCACGTCGTTCAGGCACGCATCGATCATCCAGTCGTAGTCGGGGGCAAGGACGTCGCCGTCCTTCTGGTGCTTGCGCTGCACGCCGTGGAGCGCAAGCACCGCGTCGAGCGACTCGCGCTTGGCGACGAGCTCGGCGTCGTCGCCGTAGCGGATCACTGCGCGGTCGATCTCGTAGCCGAAGGCACGCTCCATGGCCAGTGCGCGCGCAAGATCGATGGACCCGCGCACGGAGAGCTGGCGTCCGGTGGCGCCGGGCTTCACGACGCGCGTGTCGCCGTTCCAGCGTTCGATGGGGACCGTGTTCACGTCCTCCCAGTTCCACTTGCGCTGCTCCACGTCGGACGAGAGATGCACCAGCGCGGAGAGGTCGGGGCCATGCGCACCGGGCGCAAGCCAGGGGTCGTTCTGCGTGGTGGTGCTGCGGCAGGTGGGAAGCCGGACCGGCCCGCTCAACGGCGGCGTGCCGACCTCCGTGCAGACGTCGCCCGCGACGCGGCGCAGCATGCCGTCCGCGACCTCGCGGAATCCGGGGTCGCGGCGCCAGGCCCACACGCATGCAGCAAGGGCAGCGGTGGCCAGCGCCGACGCCCACAGCACGCGTTCAAGACGATGGGGACCTGCAGCCATGCCCCCACAACATCGGCTCTGAATCGGCGACCCTTGAAGCGGAATCCGGGCAGAAAATGCGTGTCCGGAAATAACCGCCGCTCACGCGCTCAGGAAGCGCCGGCGTCCGCGTGTTCCGCCCGGCGATTCTGCCACCGGGGCTTCTCGCGCTGCGGGACGTAGCCGCCGAGCACCCGGACGCGGCCGACGCCCTCGAGCGTGGAGGCGAGCTTCGCCAGGAGTCCACGCTCCGGGACCACGTGCAGCGAGTTGGAGTGCATGAGGACGCTGCGTCCATCCACCAGCACGCGAACGTTGACGTCCACGGGCCGACCGCTGAGGCTTGCCATGCTGCCCGATGCCTGGCGGAGGATCCCGCTCGCCATCTGCATCGCGGCGCTCGCGAGGCGCGGCTCGTCTTGCTCGCCGTCGATGGTGATCTCGATGCGCGTGGCCAGGTGCTGCGCCGCGTCCTCGATGCCGATCACGCGATCGACCACCAGCTGCGGCGAGCCGCGCGAATGGTCCAGGCGCGCCACCATCACCACCACGCGGTCCTGCTGCATCAGCTCGCCGTAGGTGGCGAAGGTCTGCGCGAAGAGCACGCCCTCGATGGCCGTGGCCTGGTCGGCGATGGTGAACATGGCCATGCGCTGGCCGGCGCTCTTGCCGGTTTTCGCCACCACCGCGCGCACGCGCGTCAGCATGCCGCCCACCACCACGGAGGCGTCCTGCGGCATCTGCGCCACGCGCTCCACGGAACCCGAGCAGAAGGTGGCGATCTCGTCCTTGTACTGGTCAAGCGGATGGCCGCTCACGTGGAAGCCGAGGGCCTCCTTCTCGTACGCGAGGGCCTGCATCCGCTCCCACGCAGGCACCTTGCGGAGCGTGGTGGCCGGGGCAGCGGCGCCCGCGGGCGCGGAGCCCTCGAATTCGCCGAAGAAGGTCATCTGCCCGACGCGGCGGTCCTCGTTCTTGGTCTGCCCGCTGCGGATGGCGTCCTCGATGGTGGCCACGAGCGCCGCGCGCTCCTCCACGCCGTGCAGGCTGTCGAACGCCCCGCCCTTCACCAGCGCCTCGATGGTGGCGCGATTCACGGCACGCAGGTCCACGCGGTCGCAGAAGTCGAAGAGGTCCTTGAATCGGCCGCCCTTCTTGCGCTCCGCGATGATGGCCACGATGGCGTTCTCGCCCGAGCCCTTGATGGCCTTCAGGCCGAAGCGCACGTGGCCGTGCACGCCGTCGTGCGGCTCGCCCTCGGCATACACCACGGAGAAGTCCGCATCGGAAAGGTTGACGTCGGGCGGACGCACCTCCACGCCCACGTGTGCGCGCGCGTCGGTGGAATCCGGGAACACCGTGCGACGGCATTCGTCCAGGTAGACGGCCCAGTCCTCCACCTTCTGCGCCTGGCTCTCGAAGGTGAGCACCGCCGCCATGAAGTGGTTGGGGAACCAGGTCTTCAGGTACGCGGTCTGGTAGGCCACGATGGCGTAGCCGGTGGAGTGGCTCTTGTTGAAGCCGTAGCCCGCGAACTTCACGATCAGGTCGAAGAGCTCGCCAGCGCGCCGCGCGTCAACGCCGCGCGTGCCAGTGCCCGTGACGAACTCCTCGCGCGTGGAGTTGATGAGCTTCTCGTTCTTCTTGCTGATGGCCTTGATGACCGTGTACGCCTGGCGGAGCGCGATGCCGCCGAGGAGGTGCAGGACCTGCATGACCTGCTCCTGATAGACCATGATGCCGTAGGTCTCGGCCAGGATCGGGTCCACCGCCTCGTGCACCGCGGGCACCGGCTGCTTGCCGTGCTTGCGCGCGTTGTAGTCCGGGATCAGGCTCATCGGGCCCGGACGGAAGAGCGCATTGGCCGCGATCAGGTCCTCCAGGCGGTCCGGCTGCATGTCCGAGAGCAGGCGACGCATGCCGCCCGATTCGAACTGGAACACGCCGCCCGTGTCCGCGCGCCGGAACGTGCCCAGGACGCGCTGGTCGTCGAGCGGGATGCGGTCGAGGTCCAGGGGATGCGGGCCGCCGTCGCCCGGCTCGCGGCCGACGCCGCGGTAGATGGCCTCCTCGGACATGGACTCGCGCACCAGCTTCTTGGCAAGCTCGATGGTGGAGAGCGTGCGCAGGCCCAGGAAGTCCATCTTCAGGAGGCCGGCCTTCTCGCAGAGCGGGCCTTCCCACTGCGTCACCACCTCGTCGCCGCCGCCGGTGGAGCGGCAGAGCGGGACGATGTTGTCGAGGGGCTGCGTGGCGATCACCACGCCGGCGGCGTGGATGCCCTGCGTGCGCGCGTGGTTCTCGAGCTCCCTCGCACCGTCGACCACGCGCCGAACGGTCTCGTCGGCGTCGTAGGCGGCCTGGAAATCCGGGCTCTGCGCGAACGCCTTCTCGAAGGTCATGTCCGGCGCTTCGGGCACCAGGTTCGAGATGCGCTGCCCTTCCGCGGGCGGCAGGCCCATGACGCGCGCCACGTCCTTGATGGCGTTCTTCGCCTTCAGGCGCCCGAAGGTGGCGATCTGTGCCACGTGGCCGTACTTTTGGCGCACGTGCTGGATGACCGCGCCGCGGCCGTTCTGGCAGAGGTCGATGTCGATGTCGGGGTATTCGCTGCGGTCCGGGTCGGTGAAGCGCTCGAAGAGCAGGCCGTAGCGCACCGGGCACGCGTTGGAGAGGCCGAGCACGTAGCCCACCATGGTGCCGACGCCCGAGCCGCGCGCGGTGGCGGGAATGCCGTTCTGGCGCGCCCAGTTGACGAAGTCCCACACGATGAGGAAGTAGGCGCTGATGGCCTTGTCGGCAAGCACCTTGAGCTCGCGCTCGGCGCGGGCGCGCACCGCGGGCGTGATGCCGTCGGCGCCGTAGCGCCAGATGAGGCCCGCCTCGGCAAGGTCGCGCAGCGCACGGTCGCAGTCGGCGCGCAGCTCGGCCTCGGTGACGTCGGCGTCCTTGGTGGCATCGAAGGGAAGCAGCTCGATGGTCCGGCAGTAGCCCTTGAACCACTCGGTGAGGTCGCCGTCCTTCTTGGGGTCGTACTTCGGCTTGCGGCCGCCGTGGCGGATCCGTACCACCGGCGCGTACTTCATGTCCTTCGGGAGCGTGACGTTGCAGCGGTCGGCGATCCGCAGCGTGTTGGCAAGCGCCTCGCGCTCGGCATCGTCCTCGTTGAAGAGCGCGTGCATCTCCTCGGGGCTCTTGACATAGAGGCCCTCGGGATAGCGGATGCGATCCGGCACATCCTTCGTCTTTCCCATCGAGATGCAGCAGAGCGTGTCGTGGGAATCGTGGTCCTCCTTGCGGAGGAAGTGCGCGTCGTTGTCGCAGACGAGGGGAAGACCCAGCTTCTTGGCGATCTTCTTGAGGAGCGGATTGATGCGCTCCTGGTCGTCCACGTGGCGCTGGAGCTCGATGTAGAAGCGAGGTTCGCCCGAGGCATCCGGGCCGAACGTCTCGGCATGCCACTTCGCTTCCTCGACCGCGGCCTCCCAGTGCTTCTGCTGGTTGCTGCGGACGAATTGCTCCAGGTGGAAGGCGATGCTCGACCCGAGGTGGCCGTTGATGGCGATCAGCCCGCGGTTGAACTCCGCGAGCGTGGTCTTGTCCATGCGCGGCTTGTAGTAGAAGCCGTTGATGAAGGCATCGCTCGAGAGCTTGAGGAGGTTGCGCCAGCCGTCCAGGTCCTGCGCCAGGAGCACGAGGTGGAAGCCGCCGTCGGCGACGCCGGTGTGGGTGCGGTCGCGGCGGTCGCCCGGGGCCACGTAGGCCTCGATGCCGAGGATCGGCTTGATGCCCACTTCCTTGGCCGCCATGTAGAACTCGAGCGCGCCGAAGAGGTTGCCGTGGTCGGTGACGGCCACCGAGTCCATGCCGAGCTCCTTGACGCGGTTGACCAGCTTCTTCAGCCGGTTGCCGCCGTCGAGGAGCGAGTACTCGCTGTGGAGGTGCAGGTGGACGAACCGCGGACCGGATCGCTCCGCGCTGGGCGGGGCGGCCGGGGCATCCGTGCCGGGTTTCGAACTGCTTGCTGCCATGGACTTCCTGTCGAGGAGGGCATCGTAGGTGGCCGGGCGATACGATCAATGGCTGGCATGGAAACCCGCACGATCGTCGTGAAAAACATCGAGATTGGGGGCGGCCCCCCAGATGGCAGCGCGGGCGGCCCCGCAGGTGGCGGCACGGGCGGTCCCGGCGGAAACCCGCTGACGTGGCTGCTGCGCCTGGCCTTCCGCGTGGTGCTCGTGGTGCTTGCGCTTGCGATCGCGATCCCGGTGATCGTGCTCGGCGCGGGATGCCTGGTGGTGGCCGTGGTGATCGGGCTCATCCTCTGGGGCATCCGCCGGATCTTCGGCGTGCGCGTCGGCCCGCAGGTCAGCGTGAGCGCCATGCGCGCCGGGTTCCCCGCAGGATTCCAGACGGGCGTCCCCGCCACCGAGGATCCGCCGGTCCGGGACGGCCGCGACGACGGCCGCGAGAACGTGCGCGTTCGGAAATAGGCTCGGCTACTTCACCGTCTCGCGATCGATGCGCTCGACGAGCGCCGCGCGCAGCGTGGATGTCACGTCGCCCGGCTTGCCGGTGCCGATCGTCCGCTGCT
Source organism: Phycisphaerales bacterium (assembly GCA_044233905.1). Classification (GTDB taxonomy): domain Bacteria; phylum Planctomycetota; class Phycisphaerae; order Phycisphaerales; family SM1A02; genus UBA966. The sequence goes on along the minus strand of JBIIJH010000009.1, from coordinate 15,191 downwards.
CGACGCGCACCACCGGCAGCACGTGCCAGCTGGAGTTGGTGAGGAACACCTCGTCCGCCGAGAGCACGGCCTCGATCTCGACGCGCTCGCGCCGGATGGCGATGCCGCTTTCCTCGGCCAGCGACAGGACCGCCGCACGCGTGATGCCGGGGAGCACCGGGCTCCGCATCGGCGAATCCTTGGGCTCCTCGCCGCGCGCCACCGGTGTCATGATTGCGCCGTCCTTCACCAGAAACACGTTCGAGACGCAGCCGCAGGAGAGCGCGCGCGTCACGTCGAACCAGAGCGCTTCCTGCATGCCGGCCGATGCCGCGCGCTGCAGGGCATGGAGCCTGGGCCAGTACCAGAGCGTCTTGTGGCCGGCGAACGGATCCGCCACGTTGAGCTGCGCGTCGGCGATGCGTACGCCGATTCCCTGCTCGAAGAGCGCGGGCGGATACGGCGTGGGCGGCTGCACGTGGATGAGGACGGTGGGGTCGTGCCGCACCTCGGTGGTGCCGCGCGCAAGCAGGTTCATGTCGCCGCCCGTGAGCGTGACGCGCACGCGCGCATGCTGCAGCGAGTTCGCCGCAAGCGTCGCCTCGCACGCATCCACCAGCGCCTCGGGGCGCAGCGTGTCGGCCAGTCCAAGCTCCTTCGCACTCGCACGCATCCGCTCCATGTGCTCGAGCCCGCGGAAGATGCGCCCGTGCCGCGCCGCCATCGTCTCGAAGAGACCCACGCCGTGCTGGAACCCCGCGTCGAACGCGGAGACCGTCGCCTCGGTCATGGGAACGAACGTGCCGTTGAGCCAGGCCTGGAGCATGGCGGAAGGCTAGCGGCTTCCGGGGTCGCCGCCACCCGGCCGCTGCCCACGCATGACCCGCCCCGCCTCGCGCATGGTGGCCTCGCTGGCCGCGATGTCCCCCAGCTGCCGCAACTGCACCGCGGCCACACGGCGCAGTGCCGCGGCATGCGCGGGATCCTGCTCGAGGGCAACGCGCAGCGCCGCAAGCGCCTCGGCCGCACGGCCCTGCGCGGCCAGCGCGGCGCCCAGGAGCGTGTGCGTGTCGGCATCAAACCAACGAACGCCGAGCGCCTCGCGTGCGGCTGATTCGCTCTCCGCGAATGTCCCGAGGTCGAACAGAACGCGCGCCAGGAGCGTGCGCGCATCGTGCTGCGCGGGGTCGTCCTTCAGCACGCCACGGCAGAGCTCCGCCGCCTCGTCCAACCGACCAGCGGCAGCAGCCGCGCGCGCCGCGAGCGACGTGGCCTGTGCATGCGGTGCACCCGCGGCCCGCGCACGGCGCACGGCGTCGAGCGCACTCACGTGATCGCCAGACGCAAGGTGCATCCGCGCCTCGCACAGCGCGACGATCCAGCGTCCTTCGCCCGCTGGACCAAGTGCGGCGATGCAGTCGGCCAGTACCTGGCGCGCGCGTGCCGCGCCGCCCGGAATGCGCGGATCCAGAAGCGAATCCGCGAGCGCCGCAGCAGTGGCCGCATCGCCCGGATGTGACGCCAGGATCGCCTCCCTCGCGGCGCGTGCCGCCGCGGCGTCCCCGCATGCGGCCGCTGCGGCGGCAAACACCGCGCACCGCAGCGCCGCGAGCGAGGCGTGCCGTCCATTCGAGTGAGACAGGTTCCCGCATTCGCCGAGCGGGCGCGCGGCGCCGGCTGCAGGCAGCGCAACGCCGAGCGTGTCGAGCACCAGCCCCGCGACCTGGTTCGACCGGATGCCGAACGCCATCGCGTCACGCGGACCGCCTGGCGCCCTCATGGCGATGATCCCCGGCGGGACCATCGCGCTCGGCCGCGCCGTCACCGTGCCGGGCGGATGTCGCCAGAATCCAAGATCAAGCCCCCGCTCGCTCACCACGAACACCGAAGCGCCAGGACCCGCCTGCTCGATCAGCGCGCCGATCCACGCATCGTGGAGCCTGCACACCTCGGCCACCGCCATGCCGTAGCGAGCGGCGCGCGCCGGCAGCACTCCCGGCTCGCACGGCGCCTGGAAGCGAACGAAGTTTGCCACCAGCGCACCGAATGCCGGAAATCGCACGCACGCGAGGCCACACCCCCCATCCGCCATCGCAGCGCGCGCGTGCTCCATGATCGCGAGCCCGGATCGCGTGCCGGCGGCAAGCAGCCCGGCCAGGTCCGCGTCCTCCGGCGGCGTACTGGCCACCATGCGGGCGATCGCGTCCGGAAGGGGCGAGCGGCCCTCGCCAGCCAGCGTTGCGTGCACGTCCACCGCCTGAAACGGCTCGCCCCACCCCACGGCGAGCGCCGTGATGCCTGTGGATTCCGCCACCTCCCACACCACCGGCACGGCTCGATCGGCCATCGCCGTGGGCCGCACGCCTTCGGAATCCCCGGTCGCCACCATGTCGGAGAGCACGCCGTGCACATGCGCGCCCTGCCCCGTGAGGAGCGTGGCCCATGCGGTGGCGGAACCGACCGGGTCGATCGCGAGCAGGCGTCCACTGCTCCCCGACTCGATCACACGCGCCAGGTTCGGCATGCGGCCCGCATCGATCAGCGGCGAGAGCACTCGCCAATCCGCAGCATCGAGCGCGATGATGATCGCCGTCCGCGCTGGCATGTCATGCCCCCGCGGCACGCCGCGCGGCCTCGAGTTCGCGGGCCGCTTCCTCCCAGGCCGGTGCCTGCGCCACGCAGGCCGCCAGCGCTGTCACGGCCTCCGCATGCTCCCCGAGCGCAGCGAATGCCCGCCCCACGGTGAGATGGATGCGCGGGTCGTTCATGCGAAGCGAAGCCGCACGGAGCCCGGCATCGAGCGCTCCCGCCGGATCGCCGCGCCGCAGCCGCACCGACGCAAGCGCGCCGAGCACCTCGGGATCGTCGGGCTCCGCGGCGAGCGCAACACCGAACGACTCTTCCGCATCCTGGAGCGCGCCTGCTGCCGCCTGCGCATGTCCAAGCATGGCGCGCACGTCAGCCCCTGCACCCTCGGCGTCGAGCGCCTGCAGCTGTTCCACCGCCACCGCCGGCCTGCCCGTTGCCAGCGCCGCGGCCGCGCGCAGGCGCGCCAACGCCAGGCGTTCCTGGGAATCCGAGGGCATGGCGTCAAGCAGCGCCATCGCAGCCTCGGCCTGGCCCAAGCCCAGGAGGCACTGCGCGCGGATCAGCGTCGCACCGGCAGAATCGCGCACCTCGCCCTCGAGCTGCGCAAGCACGTCGAGTGCACCGGCGAAATCACGCCAGTGCAGCATCGACTGCACCAGCTGCATGCGGTTCGAATCCACCGTGTCGCGACGCGAGCGCTCGTCATCCTCCGACGGCGGATCGATGTAGCCAAGGTCCACCAGCTGCCGCAGCGCAGCGCGCGCCTCCTCGGGATCGACGCGCACGTCCGCCGGATGCATGCCGCACTCGCCGGCCACCGATTCCCACGACGGCACGCGCGGCAGCTCCGACACGCCGTCCAGTGCCTCCACCAGCACGCGTCCCGGCATGTCCGCGGCCGCGGGAAGCCCCAGGAGCGTCAACGCCGTCGGCGTCAGGTCCATGATGCTCGCACCGTGGAGGCTGCCTCCGGCACGGATGCCGGGGCCTGCGCCCGCCAGGATTCCGTACGGCCGATGCCAATCCACCGGCCCCGTCTTGCCCGGACGCGGGTCGGGCCGCCGGTGGTCGTTCCAGTAGCCATGGTCGCTCATCACGATCACCGCGGTGTCGGTGCCGGCCTGCCGCAGCAGTGCATCGAGCATCATGTCGTGGAACCGGTAGATGCCCACCATGCAATGGCGGTACGCCTCGAAGTCACGCTCCTCCACCTGCTCCATGCGGGGTGGGTGGAACTCCATGAACTCGTGGCCGAAGCGATCGATCCCCTCGTAGTAGACGGCGGTGAAGTCCCAGTCGTCCCGCTCCATGAGTCGAAGCGCCATCGCATGCACCGACGCCGTCTGCGCCAGGAGGTGCTGCAGCTTGCCGACGCGATTGCCCGCGCGCTCGAGCTCGCGCACCGCATCGGGCACGAACGGCAACACCGCCGTGGCGTCGATCTCCGTGGGATGCACACGGCACTCCGCCATCTCCGCGGCGATCCCTGCGGGATGCACGCTGCCGGCCGGGAGCGGCGCCCCCGGGCCTTCCTGCGCAGAACGGAACTCCACCTGGTTCGAGACCATGGCGCCACGGATCGGCTCGGCCGGATGCGAGGCGTACCAGCCCACCACGTTCGAACGAAGGCCGCACTGCGTGAGGATGTTCCACAGCGCCTTGCAGCGGCGGCTGGTGCTTGCCACCGGGCGAATGCCGGGGCCGTCGGGCACCGGCTCGGTGAAGCCGAGCACGCCGTGCGCATCCGGGCGACGCCCGGTGGCGATCGAGTTCCAGAGGATCGGTGAGAGGATCGGACGCGTGGTGGCGAGGTCCCCGGAGGAACCCCGCGCCAGGAACGCCGCGAGCGTCGGCATCAGCCCCTGCGCCAGGAGCGGGCGGATCATCTGCCAGTCCGCAGCGTCCCAGCCGACGAGCAGGACGCGCCGGGGCATGCGCTCACCGATCTGGCGTGAGACGGTCATCGGGGTCGAAGGCTACTTGCGGAATGACGCGCGCCGCGCCGGAATCGAGTCCGACGCGGCGCGCGAGTGCTGGCAATGGTGGCGATCAATCCTGGCGCTTGCGTCCGCGCAGGATGCCCAGGCCGGCGGGCCCGAGCGCGAGGAGGCCGAGCGCGCCGGGGGCGGGCACGGCACCGGCAAGGATGCCGGCGCCCGAGTTCTCGTAGGCCCAGTCATTGACCACGAAGGAACCGGTGGAGTTGTTGATGCTCACGCGGACCCAGCCGTAGTACAGGTTTGCGCCGCTCGCGAAGGAAAGGCCCAGGTACGCGCCGTTGGCGTTGTTGAACTGCGCCGCGGGGTTCACGCTGCCGTAGGCCATGCCGCCGAAGAAGGTGCCGACGCTGCCGGAATTGATGTCGAAGCCCGCGGAGAGCGCGCTGACATAGGCCAGGCCGTTGTTGCTGAAGGTCACCAGCTTGCCCGGGAAGAAGTTCACGGAGGCGCCCTGGTAGTTGCCGCCGCCGAAGACGTAGTTCTTGAGCAGCACGTCGCCGTAGGCGTCGCCGTCGAGGTTCAGGTTCAGCGAGCTGAACTGGGAGATCGAGAGGTTCTGCGTGCCCGAGTAGACGATGGACGCGTCTGCGGCGGAAGCGGCAGCGGCGGCAGCCGCGCCTGCAGCGAGGGCATAGGAGTTCCGCAGTGAGCGGTCGGTGGTCGACATATTCAGTTGCTCCAAAGGGGAGGAGTAAAGGGAGAAAGGGGACCCACAAGGAATTCCACGGATTCGGCGGGAAGCAAGCAAATCGAGACGGTCTGAACCAATGAAAATGACCACCCCAGGGCCCGGCAGCGGGACAAACGGCCGGGAAACCCACGGGGGCCTGCAAATTCCCGTTTGCGTCCGCAGAAAATCGACCTACCCTTTGAGCCACCACGTACGGAGACCTCCATGAGACCAGCCACCTCCCCCCGAACCGCCTCCGCCCGCATCTCCGCCATGCTCGCCGCCCCCGTGGTCGCCCTTGGGGCAGCCCTCGCCCCCGCCTCCGCGGCGAGCGCCCAGGTGGTCTTCGAGACCGGCAACGACAACGGCTACTTCACTCCGATCAACGCGGCCAACGCCGCCACCGTGAAGTACGGCGACAGCGGCTGGCTCGGCTCCGGTCCCGGGAGCCCGGGCGTGCCGCTCGGCCGGATGACGCTGCGGCTCGCCACGTTCGGCAGCGCGGTACCGGGCTCGACGGACATCGAGTTCACCCTCAACGACGGCGATCCCAGCGGCCTGGTGTTCGGCAGCGGCGCCCCGCTCTATTCCACCACCATCGTGGGCGTGCAGCTCCCCGCGGCGTTCGGCAGCGATCCCACCTATTTCGACGTGGTGATCCCGCTGCCCCGCGTCACGACCCTCGGCAATTTCAACAACGTCGGCTGGTCGGTGAAGTGCCGCAACTTCAGTTACACGGGGTCCTTCGGCTTCCAGGTGGGCACCTGCACCGCGCAGACCACCGGGTACTACACCAACAACGCGTCGTTCAACAACGGAACCTCATGGAGCCTGTTCGCGTTCGGCGCGGATACCTGCACGCAGATCGCGCAGTACTCGGTGATGATCGAGCGCGCGCAGTGCACGGGCGACCTTGATGGAAGCGGCGTGATTGACGGCGCCGACCTCGGCACGTTGCTCGGAGCGTGGGGCTCCGCCGGCAGCCCGGCAGACCTCGACGGCGACGGCATCGTGGGCGGCGCGGACCTCGGCGTGATGCTCGGGAACTGGGGCGCGTGCCCCTGAGAAGATGCCCCTGAGCCGATGCCCCCGAGCCGCTACCCCTGAGCCGATACCCCTGAGCCGATACCCCTGAGACCGGTCTGAGCTCAGCTCGAGGCACGGGCTGGGGCAACACCCCAAGCTCCGCGCGTCACCGCCCAGGCATCGCAGGCGCTGCCGACGTCGCAGGCGACGCCTGCACCCGAAACGCCAGCATCGACGCCGCGAACCGTCCGTCCGAGCCACCGTTCCAGTGAACGTCGACCTCGGCGCGCGCGCCGCGGAGCTCGATGCCCACCGTGTGCGTGGGCGCACCGCTTCCGGCGCCGAACAGGCTGTCGTCCGCCAGGCGCACCGAGAGCTTCGGATGGAGCGCCATGCTCGCGGGCACCGTGTCGCGCACCCACGCGGCGAACGTGCCGACCACGGCACCCTCGGAGCCGCCCAGCTCGCGCACGTCGTCCTCGCGGGAATCCTGCGCGGCCATCACGGCGCGCTCGGTCCACGCCGACACCTGGTCGCTCACCGACTCGCGCTGCGTGCGCGAGTTGCGCCCGAGCAGCACCGCCACCACCACGATCATGGCGGAGAGGAAGATGGCGCGCGGGCGGCGGAAGCCGGAGGGGATCCACGAAAGCATGAGCGGGGAGCCTACGGCGGCCCGCGGGACGGGGGCCACGGAAAACGCATCCTCGCGTACCCTGACCGATTCCCCATGCCCATCGCCACCCTGACCAACGTCCGCCACGGCTTCGGCACGCACATCGTGCTCGACGGCGCGACCGTCTCCATCGAGCCCGGCGAGAAGGTGGGCCTCGTCGGCCGCAACGGCGGCGGCAAGAGCACGCTGATGAAGCTGATCGCGGGCGTCTGGCAGCCCGACTTCGGCACGGTCTCGCTCGCCCGCGGCACGCGCGTCGGCTACCTCTCGCAGGACCCGCGGCTCGAACCAACCGACACCCTCCGCCACGCCGCCGGCCGCGCCTTCGAGCGCCTCGACCAGCTGCACCGCGAGATGGAGCACCTCTACGAGGAGATGGCGAAGCCCGACGCCGACATCGATGCCCTCATGAAGCGCCAGGTGCGCATCGAGGAGGAGATCGAGCAGTCGGGCGGCTACGCCATCGACCACCGGATCGACGAGACGCTCCACGGCCTCGGCTTCACCGACGAGCAATTCGGCACGCTGGTGAGCAAGATGTCGGGCGGCCAGCGCGCACGCGTTGGCCTGGCGCGTCTCCTGCTCGAGCAGCCGGACATCCTGCTCCTCGACGAGCCGACCAACCACCTCGACATCGAGGGCCGCCGCTGGCTGGAGAACTTCCTGGCCAACGAGTACCCGGGTGCCGTGCTCGTGGTGAGCCACGATCGCCGACTCCTGGACACCGTGGTGCACCGCATCATCGAGGTGGACCAGGGCCGCATCCTGGAGTACCCCGGCAACTACGCGGACTTCATCAACCTGCGCCGCGAGCGCATGCTCACCAGCCAGCGCAACCACGAGAAGCAGCTCGACAAGATCCGCGCGGAAGAGCAGTACATCATGCGCTACAAGGCCGGCCAGCGCGCCAAGCAGGCCCGCGGCCGCGCCACGCGGCTCGAGCGCTACAAGGAAAACGAGCTGGTGGACCGCCCGGCCGAGCTCGACGTGATGAACCTGGAGCTCCCGAAGGCGCCGCGCGTGGGCGACTACGTGCTGCGCGCCGAGGGCGTCTCCAAGCGCTACGGCGAGAAGGTGCTCTTCAACGGCCTCGACTTCGCCATCAAGCCGCTCGACCGGATCGGCATCGTCGGCCCCAACGGCGCCGGCAAGACCACGCTGGTGCGCGCGCTGCTCGGCGACCTGCAGCCCGACGCCGGCCAGCTCAAGGTGAGCCCGCAGATCAAGGTGGGCTACTTCCGCCAGACGCAGGAGCACATCGACCCCATGCTCACCGTCTGGGAGTACCTGCAGCGCGTGATCGCCTCCAACGAGGGCGGCCTCCGCGCCAGCGAGCAGCAGGCCCGCAACCTGGCGGGCGCGTTCCTCTTCTCCGGCAACGAGCAGGAGAAGTGCGTCGGCAACCTCTCCGGCGGCGAGCGCGGACGCATGGTGATCGCCGGCCTCGTCAGCGCCGCGAACAACCTGATCGTCCTCGACGAGCCCACCAACCACCTGGACATCCCGAGCGCCGAGCGACTGGAAATGGCCCTTTCCACCGATCCGGACGACGGCGGCTACGACGGCTCGCTCATCCTCATCAGCCACGACCGCGCCATGCTGGCGGCGTGCTGCAACCGGCTCCTGATCCTCGACGGCGAGGGCAACGCCCGCGAGTTCGACGGCAACTGGGACGAGTGGGAGGAGAAGGAAGCCGAGGAGAAGTCGCAGCGCGCGGCCGCCGAGCGTGCTGCCACCGAGCGCGAGAAGGCGAAGGCCGAGCAGCGCACGCGCCAGACCGCGCCGCCCTCGAAGCCCGCGCCCGCCGGCAAGCAGACGGGGAAGCAGCCGAGCGGCGACCCGAAGATGGCCAAGATGAACATGGGCGACATCGAGAAGCGCATCACCGCCATCGAGGAGCGCACGCGCGCCATCGATGCGAGCCTGATGGATCCGAAGGTCTATTCCGATGCCGCCAAGAGCCGCCAGCTCACCCAGGAACGAGAACGGCTCCAGCAGGAGCTGGAGCCGCTTGAGTTCGAGTGGAGCCGGCGCGCGGAGTGAGGCGCCGGCGGAACCCGTGCGTCAGGACGTCATCACCACGTTGCCGGCCTCGTCACGCAGCATGAGCGTGCCGGTCTTGAGCAGATCGGCGCCCGAGTCGATCTCCACTCCCCAGATGCCGCGCTGCGCGACGAAGTCGGCCAGCGGGGTCACGAATCCGGTCTCGGAGCGGTGCTCGAGCACGTACTTGCCGCCGGCATCGAGGCCGATGGCGAGCATGAGCGACTTCTTGCTCGCCAGGTCCGTGGCGATGGTCGCGGAGCCGCCGGCACCGGCGATGCCGCGCAGGAACGAGGCCTTCTCGAAGGCACGCAGCGCACCCGGGTGATCCATCGACTCGAACACCTGCGCGGGCGTCGCGGAACCGAGCGCGTACTGCGTGATGCGCAGCGCCAGCTGCGAGGTGGTCACCTCGAACACGAGCGCCACGGTCAAGGCCGCGGTCAGCGCAATGGCCGCCGCGCGCCAGTAGTACGAGCTGCGGGTGAACCGCTCGACATCCTTGCGCAGCGCCGAGAGCTCCATCGCCTGCTCGACCAGTTCGTTGGCATCGATGGATCGCACCGGGCGACGCTCGGCGCGCGCGGCCGTGCGGCCGATGTGCGCGATGGGCGCGAACTGCACCTCCTGCTGCTCCACCGCGGTCATCACGCGGGCCAGCGTCTTCAGCCGAAGGTCGGGCGACGGCTCGCCGTCCGCGAGGAACGCGGGATCGACCGCCACCGCGGCCTGCACGGCGCGCAGGTCCGCCTGCACCGACGGCGGCGCATCGTGGAACGCGCGCTCGAACTGCGCCGATTCGACTTCATCCAAGAGACCCAGGGCATCCAAGACCGCCTGCCCCCGCAGGTCTGTCTGGCGCTCGCCGGAATTGTGTCCTTCACCGAACTTCATCATGTCCTCGCTTCCTGTTGGCCTATTCGCGTCCCGAGGGGACATGGGTCCGCTCAGGCGGAAGAATCTTGCCCGTTCTCTTTGTTATCAGACGCCAGACGGTCGCGCAGGCGACCAAGGCCGCGACTGAGCGCGCTCTTCACCGTGCCGAGGGGCGCACCGAGCTGCTCGCTGACCTCCCGGAGCGTGAATCCCTGGAGGTACGTCCGCTCGATCACCACCCGCTGCAGCTCCGGGAGTTCCGCGATGCGCCGCCGCAGGACCTCGAGGTCATGGTCCCCACCCGGCTCGGGCACCACCTCCTGGACAGGACCGAGGAAATCAACCGAGGAATCGAGCCCCAATTGCTCGGGCCGCGCGCCCTTGCGGCGCAGGCGATCGATGAGGTGCCGACGCGTGATCAGCATCACCCAGGTCACCAGCTTGGCGCGGCTGGGATCGAAGCGATCCGCCGTCTGCCACAGGCGAACGAACGAATCCTGCACCGCATCCTCGGCCTCCGCGCGCGAGGTCAGCACCTGCTTCGATGACTTGTAGACCAGCCCGACGAAACGGTCGTACAGCTCGGCCATCGCGGCTTCGTCGCCGTGGCCCACGCGCTGCATCAGCAACCAATCCTGCTGCTCGACCGGATCCATCGGGCCTCCTTTCGGGGGGGCGAAATCGCCGTGACCAAGAACAATGTGCCTCACACCTGCTTCCTTGGATCGCCAAACCACGCGAATTTGTTCAGATTTCGCTTGAGGTTGCCCGGAGGGGTGGCAAAATCAGCGGTGACGCAGTCCCTGCGCCCCGCGAGGCAATCTCCCCGATTGCCGCGACGCTGACGGAGACCCACGATGAGCCGGTACCACCGACTCCCATACCCGTCGTTCCCGTCATCGCGCCGAGCGTCCTCGGGCGCCGGCTTTGGGTCCGGATTCACCATCATCGAACTGATCGTCTGCATGGGCGTGGTCGCCGTCCTGTGCGGCATCCTGCTGCCGTCACTGCGCGCGACGCGCCAGGCCGCGCAGCGGGTGAGCTGCGCATCCAACATGCGCCAGATCGGCGTCGGCCTGTCGATGTACGCCAACACGAACGCCGACCGCATCTGCCGGAGCGTCAATGCCGAGGGCAGCACGCCGCAACGCCAGGAACTGATGGCCGTGCGACTGCGCAACGGTCTCGCGAGCGCCGGCCCGCAGGGCTGGGATGGCCTCGGCCTCCTCGTCAGCGGCGGATACCTCGACCGCTGCGACTGCCTCTACTGCGCGAGCCATCACGGCGAACATCCTTCCGAGCGCTACAACACTGACTTTGCGCGGACCACGGTGAACGCCACCGTCTACGGCAACTACCAGTACGCGGGGCATGTCGGCCCGCGCGTTTCCGACAGCCAGGCCAGGGAGGCGATCACGATGGATGCGGGGCGCAACGTCCTGCTCCTCACCGATGGACTGCGCGCGCGTTCGGACTTCAACCACCGCAACGGACTCAACCGCATGATGGGCGACCTGAGCGTCGAGTTCTGGCATGACGCGCAGGACTCCGTCCGCATGCAACTGCCGGAACTTCCCGTCATGTTGGCAACGATCGACACCTGCGCCGCCTATGAGGATATCTGGGCGCAGCTGAGCGGCATCGATCCCGCGCCCTGATCCCGTGCCCTGAACGGGGAGCCGGATCGCGGGCCTGCAACCCAACGAAATGACCGCCGTTTCAGCGCTTCGGCTGCACCGGCTGAACGATGCCCTGCTGCGCACGGTGCTCGCCGAGCGCAAGATCGACGGTGCGGTACCCACGCCATTCCAGGGTCGGCGCCACCAGCATGGCATCGATCCGCAGCATCGGCCAGGGCCGCCGGTAGGTGCACAGCCATCCCGCGGAGCACCACGGAGGCGCGGCCCGGAGCCCCGGTGCCACGGCATCGAAGACCACGCTCGAGGGGGTGCAGTTGAAGTCACCCACCACCATGTCGGGCGATTCGCCGAGCCCCGCATCGCGGAGCATCTCCGATGCCCGCGTCGCGATGTCGCCGCGCGCGATCGTCGGCGAGGACGGCAGGTCGACGACCAGGATCCGGACGGGCATGCCGTTCGGCGCACGCACGACGAGCCATGCGAACCACAGGTCGGCACTGCGTCCCATGGAGTCGCGCGCCAGCATCCGGAACTCGACCACGCGCAGCCGCGTGACGATGCCGACCGGGCCAAGGTCGAATGCACGCATGTCCGGCGGCATCCAGTCGGAGCGCAGCACCGGACGGAACATCGAGCCTGGATTGGAGACGATCGACAGGTCGCCGAGCACGGGCGCAAGCGCCTGCGCCCGGTCGAGGGCCTCTTCGCCGGGCCAGTGCGCGTTCCAGTGACTGACCACGATGTCGCCCTGCTCCGCCGCAGGCATGGCAAAGGCCCAGCCCACGTCGTGCATGAGGAACCGGCCGCCCGACCAGAGCGCGACCGAGCACGCCGCGAGCGCAGGCCACGAAGCGCGACGCATGCCGAAACGCCACTTCCAGGCGATGAACGTGGCGAGCGCTGCAGCTGCCGCGACGCCCCACGAAGGCACCCAGAACAGCCACTCGCTCCACAGCCAGCGGTCGCGCAACAACTGGCCGGCCGCGTAGGCGATGCAGCCAAGCGCCAACGCGATCCCGACCCAGGGAACCCGCCTCGCGGAACCCGCAGGCACGCCATGTACCCGGTGCCCCCGTCGACTCACGCTCGCACGCCTCCCGCGAGTTCCGCGGTGGCCGGCAGCACGCGTTCGTCGAGGCCGCGCAGGGCGCAGATCACGCCGATGTTCGCCGCCAGCGAGTCGCCGTGCGAGAAGTCGAGCGGCCGTCCAAGCGCGTCGCTGACACCCGCGCCGGCCTCCTCCGCGATGAAGGTGCCGGACGCGTGGTCCCAGATGCTCTCGCGATGACCGGGGGAGCGCGGCATGCGGATCACCAGGTCCGAGTCGCCGCGCGCAAGCAGCGCGTACTTGCACTGGCTGTCCATGCGCTGGCTGGTGTACGGACCGAGCGAGGCAATGTGCGGCTCGAGCCCCGAGGGCGCCGCAGTGCGTCCGCGATTGAGCGAACGCGCCCAACGCAGCGAGCCGCCAGCCCACGGCGCGAGCGCCAGCTGCGCGGACACGGTTCCATCGGCGTTGCACTCGTAGGCACCGCGGCCGAGCGCGGCGGCGTAGATCACGCCCGGACCGCCAAGGTGCAGGTCGAGGTCACCGCGCGGGCCCATGCGCGGGCAGCCGAGGATGCCCACGGTGGTTCGCGCGCCCTCGATCCGTGCCAGGCACACCGAGCACTGCATGCCGAGCAGGAAGCCCTTGGTGCCATCGATCGGATCGATGGTCCAGTACGGCTCGCCGGCGCGCGGCTCGTCGCCGTCGATGGCGCGCAGCGCATCGGCGCGCGTGCGCCAGCCGAGGATGCCGCGTACGGCGTCCACCACCAGCCGCTCCACGTCGGGCCGCCCGGCCGTGGCCAGCGCATCGGCATGCTCCTCGCCGACGAGCGGCACGCGTCCGTCCGGGCTGCGCTGCCGGAGGCCGGCGAGCACCAGCGCCTGGATCACGTAGTCCGCCGCGGTCACGGGAGAGCCGTCACCCTTCTCGATCGGCGGGACCGCCGCGAGCGTCTCGCCGAGGAGGCGCACCATCGGGAGCGCCGGCACCACGGCGGCGATCGCTGTCGCCAGGTGGTCGGGTCCGGGGCCGGGGCCGGGGGAGGGAAAATTCGCGTGCGGGGAGGAGTTCATGGCAGATCGAGGATCGTAGGGCGAGCCCCACGCAATCCTGCCGGGGTCCGCAGCGGAAACACCCCGATTCCCACCCGCGGAACCCCCCGCTGCCAGAACGGCAGATCTGCAACGCCACCGCGCCGGAAGGACAGCGGAAAGCCCCCCGAAACCGCCCGGCGGGCCGCCCTCGGATTGGCACACTGGTTGCATTCCTTCCTTGGGTCCGGGGCTCCCAACACGAACCAGACCCAACGAAAGGGAACCAACACACCATGTCAAGCAGCAAGTCCACCATCATCGGCATCGACCTCGGCACCACCAACAGCGTGGTTGCCGTCCTTGAAGGCACGCAGCCCAAGGTCATCATCAACTCCCTCGGCGGACGCACCACCCCCTCGGTGGTCGGCTTCACCGAGAAGGGCGAGCGCCTCGTCGGCCAGCCCGCCAAGCACCAGCAGATCACCAATCCGCAGAACACCGTCTTCAGCATCAAGCGCTTCATGGGCCGCCGCCACAGCGAGGTGGGCCACGAGGAGAAGCTGGTGCCCTACGCCGTCAAGGGCGGCAGCGACGAGCTGGTGAAGGTGGACATCCGCGGCAAGCAGTACACGCCGCCTGAGATCTCCGCCATGATCCTCGGCGACCTCAAGCGCCAGGCCGAGGACTACCTGGGCGAGCCCGTCACGCGCGCGGTCATCACCGTGCCCGCGTACTTCAACGACGCGCAGCGCCAGGCCACCAAGGACGCGGGCGAGATCGCCGGCCTCAAGGTCGAGCGCATCATCAACGAGCCCACGGCCGCGGCACTCGCCTACGGCCTCGAGAACAAGAAGAACGCCAAGATCGCGGTCTTCGACCTCGGCGGCGGCACCTTCGACGTCTCCATCATGGACATCGGCGAAGGCGTCTTCGAGGTGCTCAGCACCAACGGCGACGGCCACCTCGGCGGCGACGACTTCGACCAGAAGATCATCGACTTCCTGGCCGAGGAGTTCCGCAAGAAGGAGGGCATCGACGTCCGCAAGGACCCGATGGCCCTGCAGCGCCTGAAGGAAGCGGCGGAGAAGGCGAAGATCGAGCTCTCGACGCAGGTCGAGTCCTCGGTCAACCTGCCCTTCATCACCGCGGACCAGAACGGCCCGAAGCACCTGCAGGTCACGATCACCCGCGCCAAGTTCGAGGAGCTCTGCAAGGACCTCTTCGAGCGCCTGGCCGGGCCGTGCGAGAAGGCGCTGGCCGATGCCAAGCTCAAGCCGAGCGACATCGGCGAGGTGGTCATGGTCGGCGGCTCCATCCGCATCCCCAAGGTGCAGGAGCTCGCGAAGAAGATCTTCCACACGGACAACCTCGACAAGAGCATCAACCCCGACGAGGTCGTCGCCATCGGCGCGGCCATCCAGGGCGGCGTGCTCGTGGGCGACGTGAAGAACGTGGTGCTGCTCGACGTCACCCCGCTCTCGCTGGGCGTCGAGACGCTCGGCGGCGTGATGACGCGCCTCATCGAGCGCAACAGCACCATCCCGACCTCCAAGAAGGAGATCTTCTCCACCGCGCAGGACAACCAGAACGCCGTGACCATCGTGGTC
>JBIIJH010000097.1:0-9661 GCA_044233905.1 Phycisphaerales bacterium | reverse complement strand
GCTGCGGAAAGGCATGAAGGAAGTGTGCGGGGCGGGAGGCGGGGCCCCGCACAACCGACAGGTCATCCACGGCGGTGCCCTCGGCGTCCCTATCATGCTCGACCGAGCTTTCCCGTGGATTTCGACCTCCGACGACTTCTCGACGACCACTGCCCCGACAGCCACCGGCTGTTCGCGGAGCACGTGAACCCGCGCTTCGCACAGGTGCTGCGCACCATCGGCTTCGACCGGTTCTTTGTCCGTGCGGAGGGGCAGTACCTCTGGGACGAGCGCGGGGAGCGATACCTGGACATGCTCGGCGGCTACGCGGTGTGCAACGTGGGGCGAAACCACCCCACCGTGAAGCAGGCGCTGCGCGACTGCCTGGACATGGACCTGCCGTCGATGGTGCAGTTCGATGCGCCGCCGCTCGCGGGACTGCTCGCGCGTGAACTTGGCCGGCACGTCGGGCGCGGACTCGACCGCACTTACTTCACCAACAGCGGCACCGAGGGCGTCGAGGCCGCCATCAAGTTCGCGCGCTGCGCGACGGGGCGTCCGGGCATCGTGTTCGCCGAACGCGCGTTCCACGGTCTCACGATGGGCGCACTCTCGCTCAACGGCTGCCAGAGCTTCCGCCAGGGGTTCGCGCCGTTCCTTCCGGAGACCCGCATGGTGCGCTTCGGTGATCTGGGGGACCTCGAAGGCGCACTGCGTGCCGGCGACGTGGCCGCGTTCGTGGTCGAGCCCGTGCAGGGCAAGGGCGTGCATGTGCCGCCGGACGGATATCTCGCGGAAGCGAGCCGCCTGTGCCACCGCTACGGCGCGCTCTTCGTTGCCGACGAGGTGCAGGCCGGCGTCTGCCGCACCGGCAAGTTCCTTGGCATCGACCACGACCCGGGCTGCGAACCGGACATGGTGGTGCTCTCCAAGGCGCTTTCCGGCGGACTGGTTCCCGTGGGCGCGGTCATGGTGCGGCCCAGCGTCTGGAACCGTGTCTATTCGAGCCTCGACCGCGCGATCGTCCATTCGAGCACGTTCCACATGGGCTCGATGGCCATGACCGCGGGACTTGCCGTGCTGCATGTCTGCCACGAGGAACGGCTCGCGGCCCGCGCCGAGCGCATGGGCGCCCTGCTGCGCGAGGGCCTCGAGCGGATGCAGCCGCGCTACCCGTTTGTCCGCGCGGTGCGCCAGCGCGGGCTGATGGTGGCGGTGCAGTTCGGTGAGCCCGAGCAGCTGCGCCTGCGCGCCGCGTGGAAGGCGCTGCACGCGATCGACCATGACCTCTTTGCGCAGTCCGCGGTGATCCCGCTCTTCGAGGACCACCGCATCCTCTGCCAGGTGGCGGGCCACGGCCAGCCGACGGTGAAGTTGGTGCCGCCGCTCGTGATCACCGAGGCGGACGTGGCCTACTTCCTGCAGGCGTTCGAGGATGTCCTGCGCCGGATGCACGGCACCGCGGGCCCGGGCCCGGACCTCCTGGCGCGCATCGGGCGGAACTCGCTCTCGCGCCGGACCTACGAGGCAGCCGCGGCGGGCACCGGGGCCGGCGAATGAGCGCACCGCCGACCATCCGCCATCGCCTGACCGACCGCCTCGCAGCGCTCGTGACCGGTGCGCCGGTGCAGGTGCTGGTGGCGACCGGGCTGCTCGCGATCGTGGCCTTCGCATGGAGCTGGGGTCGCGTGCGCCTCGATGCCAACACCGATTCGCTCATGGGGACCGACCGCCCCTACGTGGCGGAGTACCTGCGCTTCGTGAAGGAGTTCGGCGACCTCGAGTACGCGTGGGTGGTGGTCGACTCCCAGGGCACCGACGGCGTGCGCCGCATGGGCGAGGCGCAGCGCGCGGTGGACCTCGTGGCGGCACGCCTGCGCGAGGAGCCGTCGATCGAGCGCGTGAACGCGCGCATCGGCTTCGAGGACCAGATGCGGATCGCCACGTGGGCCATGCCCACGGCGGACCTCGCCGGGCTGGTGGAGGGGCGCGACGCCCTGCCCCTCATCGCCTCGGACGGCGGGCCGGGCGTCCTGCTTGCCGATGCGCAGCGCCGCCTCGACCGACTCACCTCCGAAGGGCTCTTCATGCCGCGCGAGGAGGCCGAGCGCGTGGGCGCGAGCGCCGTGCTCGAGCTCACGGCCGTGGCAACCGCGGCACCCGCGGCACCGGAGTTCATCGGCGAGCCCCGCGTGGCGGAGTACCTCGTGAGCGACAGCGGCCGGCTCCTCTTCGTGGGCGTCATGCCGCGCAAGGACTTCTCCAGCCTGGGAGTGATCGAGGAACCGCTGCGCGTGATCCGCGCCGCGATCGACGAGGCGCGCGCACAGGTGCCCGGCGTGGAGGTGGGACTCACCGGCAAGCCCGTGCTGCAGTCGGACGAGATGGCCACCACCAACACCGACATGAACATCTCCACCGGCGTCGGCATCGTGCTCTGCATGGCGCTGATCATGGCGGTGTTCCGCGGCTGGCGGCTGCCGATGCTGACGCTCATGGCATTCGGCGTGGCCTCGCTCCTCACCTACGCAGCGGCGGCGGTCATCTACGGGCGGCTCAACCTGCTGAGCCTCGTCTTCATGCTGGTGCTCGCCGGCGTCGGGATGGACTACGGCGTGTTCATGATGTCGCGGTACCTGGAGGCACGCCGGCACCTCGGCGTCGATGCGGCGGTGCGGCACATGATGCGGACCGCGCTCCCGGGCAACGTGATCGGCGGGTGCACCGCGGCGGGCGGATTCTTCCTGGCGTGGTTCACGGAATTCCAGGGGCTGCGCGAACTGGGCGTGGTGGCAGGCGTGGGACTCCTGATCTCGCTGGTGGCCATGGCGGTGGTGCTGCCCGCACTGATCGTGGTGGCCGACCGCATGCTGCCGCGCGATGGCCGCGGCAACCGGCCGATCGGCGCGGCGCTGCGTCCGGCGCCCGCCCGCGAGCGCGGCGGGCCGGCAGTGACGCGTCGCGCCGCATGGATCACCCTGACGGCCGCCGCCGCGCTGACCGTGCTCGCGGGCTGGTACGGCCTGGGAACCATCCGCTTCGAGACCAATCTCCTCAAGCTCCAGGCTGCGGGCCTGGAGAGCGTCGACTGGGAACACCGCGTGATGGACGACAGCGCGGAGGCCAGCTGGTTCGGCGCCTGCGTCGTGGATCGCATGGACCAGATCCCGCCGCTCGTCGAGAAGCTCCGCGCGCAACCGGAGATCGGCAAGCTGCGTTCCGTGCTGGACGCCATGGCCATGGATACGCCGGAGCGCACCGCGCTTCGGATGCAATTCGCGAATGCCGTGGAAGCCGCACCGATGCGGCCGCGCCAGCTCCCCAGCTGGGGCCCGGCGGAACTTCGCCGCGCGGGCCGCGACGTGACCTCGCTCGCCGGCTGGGCGGAGCGCGAGGCCCCCACCGAGGCGGCGCGGCTGCGCGCGCTCGGCGAGCGGCTCGCCACGCTCGGCAACCTGATGGACCCGTCGCGCCACTCCGACGCCGAGGCACAGGCGATGCGTACGCACGTGGAGGAGACCGTGGCCAACGCGAGCCGCGGGCTTCGCCTGATGGCCGATGGCGCGCGGCGCTCAATGCGCGATGCCCTGCCCGCCTCGGTGCGCGACCAGATGATCTCCCCGAACGGCCGCTTCCTGGTCATGGTGCACCCGGCCGGCGACGTCTGGGAGCCGGCCCCGCTTGAGCGCTTCGTCTCCGCGATGCGCTCCGTGGACCCGAACGCCACCGGCGTCCCGATGACGGTGAGCGAGTCGATGAAGAGCATGACGCGCTCGTTCCTCCTGCAGAGCGTGCTGGCCACGCTCCTGGTGGTGACGATCCTGTGGATCGACCTCCGCAGCGCGCGTGACGTGGTGGCGGCGGTGCTTTCGCTGGCCGCGGGCGTGGCGTGGAGCGTGGCGCTCATGGCGCTCCTCGGTTCGAGCTTCAACCTGGCGAACTTCTTCGCCGTGCCGATCCTGATCGGCCTGGGGATCGACAGCGTGATCCACATGACGAACCGCGCCCACGAGGGCGGGCTCGACCACGGCTTCGGGGTGACCCGTCCGGCGGTGATCGTGACCGCGCTCACCACCACGCTCGCCTTCGGTGCGCTGGTCTTTGCGCACCACCAGGGGCTGCGGAGCCTGGGGATCGCCATGTCCGTGGGCAGCGTCTGCTGCCTGGTGACCGCGGTATGGGTGCTGCCCTCCATCCTGCGCGTGGTGGGCCTGCGCCCGCGGCACACCGCACTGCGCCTGGCGGGCGATCCGGCCGCCGGGGAACATCGCGGCGCCGCGTGAACGCGCGGCGTGCGTAGCATTCGGGAATGCGATACCGAGCACTTGCCATCGTTGCCCTGCTTGTCGCGGTGCCTGCATGCTCGCAGTCGGCGCCCACGCCGGCATCCAGCGGCGCCACCGCGCCCGGCACCGTGCGTGCCGCCTACGCCATCACCGGCATGCACTGCGGCGGATGCGCGGACGCCATCGTGGCGGAGGTGGGCGAGGTGAAGGGCGTGAAGGGCGTGCAGTGCACGTTCGAATCGAAGTGCGCGGTGATCGAGTTCGCCGACCCGGCGGCGAAGGCCGACGCGGAGCACGCCATCACCAAGCTTGGCTACAAGATCGCGCCGTGCACGGTCCCGGTGACGCTCGTGCCGGTGGAAGTGACGTCCGTGAACGTGACGCCCGTGACCGTCACGCCCGCTCAGTCGGCCGCGCCCGAATCGAAGTAATCCTCGCACGCGCGGCGCACCTGCTCGACGGTCTCATCGAGCGAGCCCTGGAAGCGCGCACCCGCGGCATGCACGTGGCCGCCGCCATCGAAGCGCGCGGCGATGTGGTTGACGTCGATGATCACCCCGCCGGACACGGCCGGTGGCTTGCTGCGGAAACTGATCTTGGTGAGCTTCGGCTCGCTCTCGACGAGGAGCACGCTCACCTCCACCGCCGCCACGCTCATCGGCTCGTTGACGAGGCCCGCCAGGTCGTCGACGCGCGTGCCGGTCTCCTCGAAGTCCTTGCGCGAGAGCCGCATGATGGCCACGCGGCCACCGCAGGCGTATTCGAGCGAACCGAGGGCGCGGCCGAGCACCTTCGGTCGGCCCGGCGCATCGCCCTGCTCGATCATCCGGTAGAGCGCGTCCTTGTCGACGCCGCAGGAAAGAAGCCGCGCAGCCAGCTGGAAGACGCGGTCGTCGGCGCCGCTGAAGCGGAACCAGCCGGTGTCGGTGGCCAGGCCGGCGAACACGGCTTCGGCAATGGTGCGGCGCGTGGGCTTGGCGGACGGGCCGAGCGGGACGCCGAGCTCGTCGATGACGCCGACCAGCACCTGCGTGCAGCTGGCGCACCACGGTGCGACGATTCGCATGGGCGCCACGTCGTCACCGCGCGCGTGGTGATCGATGCCGACCACCAGCTGCGGGTTCGCCTTCAGCCAGTCGCGGCAGTGCTCGAGCTGGCTCCAGGCGCCGGTGTCGACCACCACGGCCAGGTCACAGCCGTCCTTCGGCGTCGCGGGGCCGCGTTCCACGTGGCGATACTCGCCCGGGTCCGCCAGGCCCAGGATCGAGCGATCGATCGGGCCGGCCAGCAGGACGTCCACCTCCGCACCCAGCGCGCGCAGCGCGCGGGCAAGCGCCAGCACCGAGCCGAGGGCGTCGCCGTCCGGCTTGAAGTGCGTGGTGACGAACGGCCGCTTCGCCGCGCGCAGGCGGGCGACGAGCTCGGCATCGGTCACGGTGGTTTCGTAGGTCATCTTGCCGGGGCGCAACTTACGCGAGCGCGGCCGCCCGTGCGACATCGTGGCGCAGCTGCGCCACCAATGCATCGGGGCCGGGGAACTTCCACTGCGGGCGGATCCAGCGGGTGAACCGCAGTTCCACCTCCCAGCCGTAGCGGTCGAGCGGCGACTGGTATCCCACGAGGTGCGCCTCGCAGGTGCGCCCGGCGCCGCCGAAGGTCGGCTTCGTGCCGACCGAGATGGCGGCGGGCAGCGTCGCGCCGTCCACCACCGCTTCGCCGGCATAGACGCCATCGGCCGGGAGCGCCATGCCGGGCGCGTGGACGTTGGCGGTGGGGAATCCAAGCAGCCGGCCGCGCTGGTCGCCCTGGCGAACCGTGCCTTCCAGGGCGTAGGGGCGCCCGAGGAGGCGCTGCGCGTCCTGCACCCGGCCCATGGAGAGGAGCCAACGGACCGCGGTGCTGCGCGCCGCCACCTCGGTGCCGTCGGCAAGGTGCTCGTGGACCTCGGGAACCTCGATGGTGCGGAAGTCGGCGCGCTCGCCGATCTGGCGGAGCGTGGAGACATCGCCGGAGCGCGCGCGGCCGAAGCGGAAGTCGCCGCCCTCGGCGATGGCGGTGAACGGCACCTGGCGGCGAAGGCTGGCGATGAACTCCTCGGGGCTGGCGCCGAGGATGCCCTGGCGCGGGTCGAGGGCCACCACGTCGTCGCAGCCGGCGGCACGCAGGAGTGACTCGCGGCGTGCGCTCGAGGTGAGGCGCTCCTGGACGGAGTCGGGGCGGAGGACCGCCACCGGAAGCGGTTCGAAGGTCACCGCCACCACCCTGCCCGACGGCCCGGCGGCCGCGCGCGCCGCCGCCACGATGGCCTGGTGGCCGCGGTGAACGCCGTCGAAGTTGCCGATGGTGGCGACGAGCATGGGGCTCGGGGCACGGGCCCGAGCCTTGGAAGGATATCGGAGGTGGCCCCGGAGCCGGAATGATGGAGCGAATCCCGCCCGCAAATGCGTTGATGCCCGCTGCGGCGGCGTGGTATCACCCACGGGATGCGCCCCGCGAACACCGCCGTCCCCGCGCCCTCCGCCGCCCCCACGGTCACCATCCCGGACCCCACGGTCCTGGCGAGCGACCTCGGCAAGAGCTTCCAGCAGACCGCGGAGACCATCGTGCCGTGGTTCGTGGCGCAGATGCCGCGCATGTACTTCGAGGACACGGCGCCCCCCGAGGTGGCGAACCACCTGCGCGCCATCATCGCGGCGCGCGCTTCGGGACAGCCGCTCCACCTGACCATCCGCAGCGACGACGGCCTCGGCTGGACCATGATCCGCGAAGGCAACAAGCCCGGCGTGCTGGCCGAGGTGGTCAGCTCGCTCCCGATGACTCCGTCGCTGCGCGCGGCCAAGATCCACGGCTCCAACGACGGCGTCCTGGTGCTCGACTCGTTCGAGTTCGGCGACCGCAAGGCATTCGACCCCGCGGCGCCGGCGCAGGCCGAAAAGCTCCGCGCCACCATCGAGTTCGCGAAGGCGAACACGAAGGACTGGACCGAGGAGGAGGTACGCGCCTACTTCGCGGGCTGCGCCGCCGACTACGTCAACACCCTCACCCCGCACCGGCTGAACAAGCACCGTCTCCTCATGAAGGCGGTCAGCGGAACCGAGGGCACGGTGGTGGAGACCGAGCCAGAGCTCGAGGGCGAGCTCACGCGCATGACGATCGCGTTCTCGAACGCCCGCACGCGCACCATGCTCGAGCGCTGCGCGCAGGTCCTCAGCCGCGGCGGCATCAACATCCAGCGTGCCTACCTCGACCAGGTGGCGGACCCGCCGTACGGCTCGGTGACGCTGCTTGGCTTCGTGATCCAGACCCAGGACGGCAAGTCGGTGGACACCGCGAGCGCAGCCTGGAAGCAGGTGCAGCACGACCTCACCCGCATGAAGTGGGTGGACTCGGAATCGATCGCGCTCGCCAACCGCCACGAAGGCATGACCATCGACGAGGCGGAGCTCATCCTCGGCCTCTGTACGCTGGCGCACCAGCGCCTGGTGCACCGCGACCGACTGCTCTTCTCGCTCGAGCGCATCCTGGCCACGGCCGAGCGCACCATGCCCACGGTGCGCAAGATCATGCAGCTCTTCTGCGCGCGCTTCGACCCGGCTGCGCCGCTCAAGGACGACGAGTTCAACAAGCGCACCACCCTGCTCCACGCGGAGATCGGCACCAAGGACGACCCCGAGGGCACGGCGACGGTCCTCTCGGCCATCCTCAACGCCATCGAGGCCACGTACCGCACCAACTTCTTCGTGCGAAGCCGATTCGGCCTGTCGCTGCGGATCGACCCGTCGTACCTGCGCAACGAGAAGCGCCCGGAGCTCCCGTACGGCACGTTCTTCGTGTTCGGCCGCGGCTACTTCGGCTTCCACAACCGCTTCAAGGAGATCGCGCGCGGCGGCCTGCGCGTGGTGAAGCCCACCTCCGCGGCGCAGCACTCCCGCGAGCGCGAGCGCGTCTTCGACGAGGTCTACGGCCTCTCGTGGGCGCAGCAGCAGAAGAACAAGGACATTCCCGAGGGCGGCGCCAAGGCGGCCATCCTGCTCGAACCCGTGGCGGACATCACCCGCTGCGTGAAGAGCTTCGTGGACAGCCTGCTCGACCTCATCACCGACGACCCGGCCACGAAGAAGTGCATCGTCGACCGCTTCGGCACCCGTGAACTCATCTACCTCGGCCCCGACGAGAACATCACGCCCGCGCACATCGAGTGGATCGTCTCGCGCGCCCGCGCGCGCAAGTATGCCCTGCCCGACGCCTTCATGAGCTCGAAGCCCGGCGCCGGCATCAACCACAAGGTGTACGGCGTCACCAGCGAAGGCGTGAACGTCTTCCTGGAAGTCGCGCTCCGCGCCCGCGGCATCGATCCGCGCAAGCAGCCGTTCACGGTGAAGATCACCGGCGGCCCCGACGGCGACGTGGCCGGCAACATGATCCGCATCCTGAACCGCGACTACGGCAAGAATGCCAAGATCGTGGCCATCGCCGACGGCAGCGGCGTGGGCGAGGACCCGGACGGGCTCGACCACACGGAACTGCTCCGGCTCTTCACCGAGGCGCTGCCGATCGCTGCGTTCAACCCGAAGATGCTCGGAACCCACGGTACCGTGGTGCCGGTGGATGCGCCGGGCGGCGTGATGCTCCGCAACACGCTGCACAACCGCGTCAAGGCCGATGCGTTCGTCCCGGGCGGCGGCCGCCCCGCGACCATCAACGAGGGCAACTGGCGCGACTACCTCACGAAGGACGGCAAGCCATCGGCGCCGATCATCGTGGAGGGCGCCAACCTGTTCCTCACGCCCGAGGCGCGCCGCGAGCTCTTCAAGGCGGGCTGCCTGATCTTCAAGGACTCGAGCGCCAACAAGTGCGGCGTGATCTGCTCGAGCTACGAGATCGGCGCCAGCATGCTGCTCGACGAGCAGTCGTTCATGGCCATCAAGGACCAGTTCGTCGAGGAAGTCCTCGAGAAGCTGCGCGCCCTGGCCCGCTCCGAGGCGGAGCTCCTCATGGCCGAGGGTCGCCGCCACCCGCACACGCCGCTCACCGAGCTCTCCACCGAGCTCTCCAAGGTGATCAACGCCGCAGCCGACGCGATCCGCGCCTCGATGGACTCCTGGAGTCCCGCCGACCGCGAGCTTGCCAAGACCGTGGTCCGCGAACACATCCCGCAGAAGCTGCAGGACACCGTGGGCGAGCGCCTCTGGAAGGACATCCCGCAGGCGTACCTCGACTGGATGGTCGCCAAGCGACTGGCATCGGGCATCGTCTACCGCGAGGGCGTGGCGTTCCTGGAGAACGTGGAACCCGATGCGGTGGCGGCGCTCGCGCTGCGCTACCTGCGCAAGCGCGAGGAGACGCGCACGCTGGTGACCGCACTCAAGGACTCCAAGCTCCCGGGCGCGGCCCGG
>JBIIJH010000096.1:0-9673 GCA_044233905.1 Phycisphaerales bacterium | reverse complement strand
CGGCCGCGTGGTCGCCATCGGCGACGGCGTCACCGACGCGGAGATCCGCGATGCGGGCGCCGCGCACGAATTCGTGGCCTACTGCGAGAACATCGAGCGCGAATCCGTGGTGGCGCGCGCCGACCGCGTGGCGCGCACCGTGGACGAGGTGCTCTGGCTCTATCGCCTGCCCGGCTCGCCGAGCTTCCCCAAGAGCCGCATGGTGGCGCTCCTCTGCGAGAACATCCACGCCGATGCCGCGCAGGCCCTGCGCGACGAGGGCTACCGCGTCGAGACGCTGAGCGACGCGCTCGCGGAGGCGGAGCTCGCGCGCGCCCTCAAGGGCGTCAGCATCCTGGGCATCCGCTCCAAGACGCGCGTGACGGCCAAGGCGCTCGAATCCGCGGACCGGCTGCTGGCCGTCGGCTGCTTCTGCATCGGCACCGAGCAGGTGGACCTGCCCGCCGCCGCATCGCAGGGCGTGGCCGTCTTCAACGCGCCGTACAGCAACACCCGCAGCGTGGTCGAGCTCGCCATCGGCGAGATCGTCATGCTGATGCGCCGCGTGCCCGACGTCACGCGCCTGCTCCATGACGGCGGCTGGCGCAAGTCGGCCACCGGCTGCACGGAAGTGCGCGGCAAGACGCTCGGCATCGTGGGCTACGGGCACATCGGCTCGCAGCTCTCCATCCTCGCCGAGGCCATGGGAATGCACGTCATCTACCACGACCTGGAGGAACGGCTTGCCCTCGGCAACGCGCGCAAGTGCCGCTCGCTCGCGGAACTTCTCGGGAAGTCCGACGTGGTCTCCATGCACGTGGACGGCCGCGCCTCCAACCGCCACCTGATCGGCGCGCGCGAACTCCGCAAGCTGCGCCCGGGCGCGCTGCTCGTCAACCTCTCGCGCGGGCACGTGGTGGACCTCGACGCCGTGGCTGCCTCGATCCGCGCCGGCCATCTCGGTGGCGCCGCGGTGGACGTCTTCCCGGAAGAGCCGCTCTCCAATCGAGACCCCTTCGACTGCCCGCTGCGCGGACTGCCGAACGTCATCCTCACGCCGCATGTCGGCGGCAGCACCTCCGAGGCGCAGCAGGCGATCGGCGAGTTCGTGGCTGCGCGCCTGGTGGAGTTCGTCAACACCGGCGGCACCTCCGGCTGCGTCAACCTCCCGCAGATCTCCGCGCCCCCGGTGCCGCGCGCGCACCGCTTCCTGCATCTTCACCGCAACCAGCCCGGCGTGCTGGCGGCCGTCAACGCGGTCTTCGCGCGGCGCAAGATCAACATCCTGGGCCAGGCGCTCCGCACCGACGAGGCGATGGGCTACTTGGTCACCGACGTCGATCGCCGCCATGCCGCGGACGTGGTGGACGAGCTGAAGGCCGTCCCCGGGACGGCGCGCCTGCGTGTGCTCTACTAAATCCGTACCCGGTTAAGTATGCACCATTTGCAGTGGCAAATGGTGCATACTTAACCGGGTACGGATTTACCGCATTCCGGGCACACCGTGGATCCTCCGTGCCGCGGGTATCCGCATTCCGCGCACACCGACCGCATCCAGGCCATGCGCGCCCGGCGCGTGGCCATCAGGACGAGCATCGGCCCGCAGAGCACCAGGAGCGCCGTCGTCCCCCCGACGATCGCCCACCAGCTTCCGAAGCCGCAGTAGCAGGAGTCGCGTCGCATCGCCAGGGCATACGTGGGCGCCGCGATCGCCAGCTCCAGGCATGTCCCCGCGAACAGCCACCGCACAAAGCGATCCAGGCTGTCGGGCGTGCGCGCTCGTCCGGCGCGAGCGAGCGCCCAGGCCCAGATGCCACCTGCCGCCAGCCACGCCGGCACCAGGAGCAGCGGGTTCATGATCAAGCTGCCCCCGCCCGTGTACCCGTCGAAGTCCGCCCCGGTCGCCATGCGCACCAGTCCCACCACGTCCCACAGCGTTCCCAGGATCCCCACCGCGCACGCCCCGCCGATCACCGCAGCGCCAGCGATCGACCATCGCAGCGACCTTCCCGGAGTTCCCGGCTCCCACTTCCCCAGCGCGGGCGCCGCCAGCATGGCCGGCACGGCGGAGACCAGCGCCACCGCGGCCAGTACCAGCACACCCACCAGCGACCCGTCGGCCATTTCGCGGAACATCCGCAGCCACCCGTTGGCGATCGAAAGGCACGCACTCCGCAGCTCTGCCGCGTTCGTCGGCACAGGCCATTGCGGAGCGCGTCCCTCCGCGGAATCGTTGATCACCGTGCCGATGGCACCTGCCACGAATCCCGTGAAGGTCGCCACGACCATGCCGACCACGAACGTCGCCGCCACCAGCGCCACCAACAGCGCCGCACGCTTCCCCCGGCTGTTCACTGCTTCCCCCTCCTCCGCTGCGCGAACATCCACGCCAGCACGCCGTCATCCGCGTCCGTGTAGGCGCGCGTCCACGCATCGTGCCCGACGCCCGGATACTCGCGCACCGTGACGCTGCCGCCCGCCGCATGGATGGCCTCCGCCATGGCGCGGCTGCACGCAATCGGCACCACCGGATCGTCGATGCCGTGCGCCACCATTACCGGCAGCGCACGCAGGGCCTCCGCGCGCGCGGGATCGCCGCCGCCGCAGACGCTCACGAGCGCCGCAAAGCGTCCGGGCCCACGCACCGCCAGGTCGAACGAGCCGAACCCGCCCATCGAAAGCCCGGTGAGATAGACGCGGTCCACGTCCACCGGCTTCGTGCGCATCACTTCGTCAAGTGCCAGCTCCACCGCACGCAGTGCGCGCGTGGGCTCGGCCTTCGTCTGCAGGCCCGCGCCCCAGTTCGGGTTGCCGTCGGCGCCGCGCGTGATGTCCGCCCAGCGCTCGTCGGCCGGGCACTGCACCGCCAGCACGAAGCACGGGTGCTTCGCCTGGAACGCCTCGGTGGCCGCTTCGCCCGCAAAATGCTTCAGCTGTGCCTCGTTGTCCGCGCCGCGCTCGCCGCTTCCGTGCAGGAAGACCACGAGCGGCAGCCGCCCGGACTTCTCTGCCTTGAGCGCCGCCTCCGACGGCTCCACCAACCGGTACGGATAGGTCGCGGCCGCCCGCTCGGACTGTGCAGGCACGTTCACGCTGCCCTTCGCGGGCGTGGACGCCGGCGCTGCCGCAGCAGCCCCCGCTCCGCCCTGCGCCGCCACTGCCATCATGATCGACATCGCCACCGGAACCATCTCAGGAGATTCCCTTCTCGTCTTCTTCCGATGCCGCCGACACCATGCGCGCCAGGAAGATGGCGGGGAACATCACGCCCGTGATGCCCTCCGCCGTGCACACCGCGCGCGACATCGAATTGCAGGGCGTCACATCGACGGCAAAGCCGGACGTCGTCATGATCGAGAAACTGAGCCACACGTAATCGGCCCACCCTCCCGTCATCGGCCGCTCGGCACCCTTCACCACCAGGTACGAGCCAGGCATCAGCAGGTCGACGCGTTGATGGATCAGTGCGAACGCCATCCCGATCAGGATGTAGCTGCTGACGCCGTGGTAGAGCCGCGCATCGCCGTGCGTGTGCTTGCTGAGCGCCGCGCGCGCCACGTTGTACGAGGCCGCCACCGCCGCCACCGCAAGCATCAGCCCGGGTGCGATGTGTGCCTCGGTCGAATCGACTCCCCCCATCACCAGCAACGTCACCATCGCGGCCATCCCCAGCGCCAGGATGGCCAGCCCGCGCCAGCGGTCGGTGGCCATCGCCACGCCGATGGAGGCGAACGTGATCGTTCCCAGCGAGAACCAGAGCGGCGGGAACTGCGAGTGGTGCTCCACGAACGGGATCGATGCCGCGCAGGCCACCAACCCCAGCATCAGGAATCGTGCGGCAAACATGTGGTTGACTGGCAGTCGATTCATCGGGCGACGAGGCTACCGGATGCCATCCGCGCGGTGCCTGCGTCTGCCTGCCGACGATTGCGTGCGTTTTTCCGCCATCTTTCGGCGTGGTGCGGCGTTGGGCCCCCGACAGGTACGATTTTGCCGCCCCCGAGGCACAACATGAACATCTCGACCCGCTCTGCCTGGCGTCCGGTCCTCTCCGCACTCGTGCTCGCAGCGTTCGCATTGGCGCAGCCCGTCATGGCACGCCAGGGCGCATCGGCCCCCGCGGCCGGCAAGCCGCGCATCGCCATCCGCTCCATCGCGGCCACGCCGGCCGTGACGCTGCAGGCCAAGGCCGACGGCTCGGAGAACGCGCTCGCGCAGATCGAGCAGGGCGCGGACGTCCAGTTCCTGAACGCCATCCAGGCCAGCGGCCGCTTCGACGTGGTGGCCCGTGCCGACCTCCCCAGCATCCTCAAGGAGCAGGACCTCACCCAGAGCGGCAACGCCAACGCCATGGACCCGCAGGCCGCGCGTGGGTTCCAGCTGGCCGGCGCGCGCTACGTGATCACGGTCACCATCGGCAACTTCCAGGAAGTGGTGGAGAAGACCGAGCTCCTGAACCAGTTCGGCAAGTCGAAGGCGGAGCGTCGCACCATCAACCTGCAGGCGGTCGTCAAGATCTTCGACAGCACCAGCGGCGCGCTCTACCGTTCCACCGCGCTCACGCTTTCGGACGTGGCCACCAACGAGATCCTTCCCGAGGTGGAGCAGAAGGGCGTGAAGACCAACGTGGTGCTCGGCACCGTGGCAGAGAAGCTGGCCACGCAGGCCACCGCGGCCATTGTTGATTCGCTCGCTCCGGCGCGGGTCATCGGCTACACGATGGGACAGGTGACCTTCAACCGCAGCGCCACCAACGGCGTGGCAGCGGGCCAGATCTACGAACTCTTCGCGCCGGGCAGCGCCATGGTGGATCCCGACACCGGCGAGCAGCTGGGTGCCGAGGAAGTGCACGTCGGCTGGGCGCGCGTCACCGACGCAGGCACGCGCTTCTCGACCGCGCAGGCCATCGAGGACCGCGGCATCGATCGCGGTTGCATGCTCCGCCTGCGTCCGCAGGGCCTGCCCGCGGGCATCGATCCGAACGCGCGCGCCAACGGTTCTGCCGCGCCCGCCGGTGCGGCACCCGCGCCGCTCATGGCTCCCGGCAGCGCGGCCGGTGCTCCCGGCGCTGGAAGTGCGCCCGGATCCGCGGGCGCCGCCGCGCCCGCCGCGTCCGCCCCGCTTCGCATGGCGATCTTCGTGAAGCAGCGCCCCGAGTCCGTGCCCGCCGAGAAGGTCTCCGTCTTCGAGGACCTCGTCTCCGCCGATTCCACCGGGCCGGGCGTCGAGATCATCCGTCGCGAGGACCTCGTCAATGCGGTCCGGCGCATCGCGCCCGCGGGCCCGAACGTCGGCACCGACGCGCCCATCGACCAGAGCTACGACCGCATCCTCTCCAACCAGTCGTCGGCGGTGCAGCTTGCCGCGCAGATGCGCGCTGACTTGCTGCTCACCGTCTCCGTCACCGCGCTCGAGCGCGCCAAGCGTGCGCTTGCCGACCCGTCCACCGGCGTCGCCACCGAGGTGGAGCAGTGGACGCTCGTCACCACGTACGGCCTGATCGACGGCGTGACGGGCGGCAGCCTGGCCACGGGCACCGTGCGCTCGGACTTCGCCAAGCGCGATACCAAGGAACTCAAGGTGGAGCTTGACGTCATCGACCCGCTGCTCGAGGACGCCGCGCGGCGCATCGGGAGTGCGGTCCGTGCCTCGGTGGAGGACGTTCGTACGCGCACGGCCGCCGCACCCACCGAGGTGCAGGTGCGCTTCCGCGCCGTGCTCGCCGACCTGAGCATCCCCGACGTCCGCACGGGGGCCGACGGCCAGTACGTGGTGGGCGCCAACAACTACGACCTGCAGCCGATGAACGTCCTCGTCACCATCGACGGCGTGGCCGCCGGCGCCTGCCCGGGCTCGTTCCCGATGCGCCCGGGCCTTCACCGCGCGCGCTTCGAGCGCCCCGGCCTCGAACCGGTCGAGATGATGGTGAATGCGCGCGAGGGCCTCGAGATCTCCGTGCCGCTCCAGCTCTCGCAGCAGGGCCGCGAGAACTGGCGCCGCGATGCCGCGTTCTTCAACGAACTGAAGAACGGCGCGGTGATGCGCGATGCCGAGCTCATCAAGGTGCGCGCGATCGCGGACTTCCTGCGCCAGAGCCAGATCCGGCTCGACACCAGCAAGGTGCAGAACCTGAACCTCGGCGGGCAGTCCCTGTGGTGGCAGCTCCTGCAGTGAACCGCGCGCGCAACGGGAACGTCCGCTGGGCCTCGGTGGCGATCGCGCTCGTCGCGTCGCTCGGCGCCGGCTGCCAGCAGAACCTCCGCAAGACGGTGGCGGCGATCGATTCGGCGTATTCCGCCGGCGAGTACGACCGCGCCGCCAAGCGCGCGGAGACGGCGCTTGCGGAGAACGGCGACGACGCGCAGGATCGCCTCGTGTGGCTCCTGGAGTCGGGCCGCACGCAGCAGGCCGCCGGCGGCATCGACGGATCGATCACGGCCTACGACCGCGCCGTCGACGAAGTGCGCCCGTACCTCGACTCCAAGGCCGAGGCCACCATCACGGAAGCGCTCGTCACCACCGCCGTCAACCAGACGATGCGCATCTACCGCGGTACACCGCCGGAACGCATCATGCTGTGCACCCTCCAGGGCGCGAACCTCCTGCAGAAGGGCGACCTCGCGCGCGCACGCGTCGAACTGAACCGCGCCGCGGATTTCCAGCAGGACGCCGTGCAGCGCCACGCCAAGGACATCGCCTCCGCGCAGGAGAAGGCCGACAAGGAGTGGAAGCAGAAGGGCTGGAACCAGGCGATCGCCGCAAACGCCACGGAAAGCGTGCGCAAGGCGCAGGCCGAGCAAACGGCGCCTGCACCCGCCGCGCCCGAGCCCACCGCGTCCACGGCCACGCCCGCCCCTGTCGCACCCGCGCCCGCCGCGCCCGCCGCCACCACCGCCCCCGCCACGCGCGGCTACGCATCGTTCGCCAATCCCTTCACCAGCTACCTGCGCGCCGTGTTCCTGGTGGCCACCAGCAGCGAGTCCGGCGACCGGCAGAACGCGCGCGCCGACCTCCGCGCCGTGCAGGAGATGATGCCCGGCCACGCTGCCGCCGCGGCGGACATCGCGCTCATCGACGCCGGCACCGCGCATGGCAGCGCCGCCGTCACGTGGGTGTTCTTCCTCACCGGCATGGCGCCCGACTACAAGGAGTTCCGCCTCGACATCCCCATCCCGGTGGGCAGGGTCAATTACGTGTCCGCGGCCTTCCCGATCCTCCGCAAGCACGGCGATTTCGTATCGACCTGCGCAGTGGCGGGCGAGGGCGGGGCGCGCTCGGAACTGCTCGCCGACGTGGACGCGATGGTGGAGACGGACTTCGACTCGCGGCTGCCGCTGATCGTCACGCAGGAGATCATCAGCTCCGCCGCCAAGGCCGCCGCCACGTGGGCCGCCAGCCAGGCCGCGTACAACAGTTCGAGCAACAGCACCGCGGGCATCCTGGTGCAGATCGCCGGCATTGCGTACCAGGCCGCATCCACCGCCGCCGATCTGCGCTGCTGGTCCACCATGCCCAAGCAGGTTGCCGTGCTCCGCGTTCCCACGCCTGCGGACGGACGCCTGGAGCTGGTGCGCGAGGGCGGGGCGCCGCTCTGCACGCTGGACGTCCGCGCCGGCGCGCCCAACATCGCGTTCGTCACGCTTCCCTCGGCGAAGGCCATGAAACCATCCGTCCTGATGTACCGTGGTGGAGACGCGGGAGCAGCACCGTCGCCGACGCCGCCCGCCGCGCCCGCCGCCGCGCCTTCTCCGTCGACCGTCACCGAAGGAGTCACCCAATGACCGTGCCCCGCATCGCCATCCGTTCCGCCCTTGTCGTCAGTGCTGGCCTCTTGCTGGGCGCACTTGCCGTCACCGTCGTCACCGGCTGCGGCACGGTGAACACCACCTCCACGCGCACCGGTCCCGCGGACTCGGCGGTCGAGGCCACCACCAAGGTCAACAACCTCCTGCAGCAGCTCTTCCTCACCGCCAAGGAGGTGCGCATGAACCGCACGAAGGGCGGACCCATGGAGGTGCAGGTGGACGTCGAGAACAACGGCTTCTCCTACAAGACCTTCGCTTACCGCTTCGACTGGGTCGACGCCAAGGGCAACGTGATCGAATCCCAGACGAGCGTCTGGAAGTCCACCAACGTCCCCTCCGGCGGCTCCACCGTCATCCGCTCCGTGGCACCCGACGAGGAAGCCACCGACTTCCGCCTCCAGGTCCGTCGCGCCGAGAGCTGATCGCGTTCGCGCCGACGCGCTCGCAACCACGCACGCACCAACCCACGCACACCTTCCCCGGAACCCCCACCATGCGCATCCGAACTGCATCCATCGCCTTCGTCGCCTCGCTCGCCGCCTTCCTCGCCGCGCCCGGCTGCGAGCGCGCCCGCTACGTGGAGACCGGCAGCCCCGAGGGCATCATCAGCGTCAACGACGTGGATTTCCAGGACATCCTGAAGGCCTCCAGCGGCATGCTCGAGTCGCTGGGGCAGACCGGTGTCCTGAAGACCGCCAAGAACAAGCCCGCGCAGCTCATCATCGGCGACGTCGTCAACGACACCAGCTCGCGCTTCGACGTGGGCGAGGTGACCTACCGCATGCGCGAGCAGCTGGTGAACTCCGGCCAGGCCACCGTGGTCACCACTTTCGGCACCACGCCCGAGGACAAGCAGGCCCAGGAGGTGCTGCGCCGCGAGAAGTTCCTCAAGGGCGAGACCGTGGAGCCGCTGCCGGACCCGGATTTTTCCCTCACCGGCAAGATCACCCAGGTGAAGCGCTCCGCCGGCGGCACCAAGCAGGCCACGTATACCTTCCGCCTGACCCTCACCAACCTGCGCACCGGGCTCGAGGCCTGGACCAAGACGGTGGACATGACCAAGATGGGGAACAAGAACGCGGTCGGGTTCTGAGATCGCGTTCGAGGCTCGAACAGGAATCGCGTTGTGTCTGGGAGAGGCCGTGCCGTCATCATGCGGCCGCCTAGGTGCTTGTCAAACAGGTGTTTACGACCATCCAGAGCGCGCCGGACGCGTCGCCACGCCGCGATGCCGGCTTTCGCTCGGCATTGAATCCAATCTTCACGTGCGCCGAGTGCCGATGAGCGGGTCTTGGCGCCGAACAGTTCGGGGCCGAAGTTCCGGGATCCGCTTTCGCACATCTGCGTCAGACCACAAAGGAATCATCACATGAAGATCCAGACCGTTGCCACTTGCCTGATCAGCTTCTCCACCCTCGTTGCCGCGTCCGTCGCGGTGGCCGACATCGACCTGCTGTCCGACGCCGACAACGGCTCCAGGAAGGGCATCCAGGCCGTGATCGCCGGCGAGTGCGAGGAAGTGCTCGACACCGTCGTCTACACCAAGGTCGGCACCAGCTGGGTTGCCGACGAGGCCGAGACCTGCGTCACCGAGGAAGCCATGTTTGAGGAGGCCCCGCTCAAGGGTGCCCTCGAGATGTGGTCCTTCATCACCGTGGACTGCAACGGCAACGGCATCCCCGACTCCACCGACATCGCCAACGGCGCCATGGACTGGGATACCGACGGCACCCCGGACTCCTGCGAGGTGAGCGCCGGCGACTTGAACCTGAACGGCATCGTCGACGGCCAGGACCTCTCCATCCTCCTGGGCTGGTGGGGCATCTCCAACCCGATGTTCGGCGACCTGAACCAGGACGGCAAGGTCAACGGCATCGACATGGGCATAC
>JBIIJH010000221.1:0-3159 GCA_044233905.1 Phycisphaerales bacterium | reverse complement strand
CTCCACCTCGCCGAGGTGCTCTCCTCCGACGTCCCCGGCGAGGTGGAGCTCAACCAGTTCGCCGTCCGCAGCTTCAGCATCGACGGCAAGCCCGCCGCGGATGCGGACTGCACCGCGCTCTCGCAGGCGCTCTTCGTGGTGGCGATGACCACCACGCGCCCGATCCTGCTGCAGGACATGCGCCTGGTGAATGCGCGCGGCAGCTCGACGCCCGGGCTCAACTCCGACGTGCCGACCATCATGGTGGCATCGCAGCCGACCATGCTGCTCTTCGTGGATGGCGAGCCGCGGCTCGCGCCCATCGGCACCTCCGGCTGGATGGCCGTGACCAACACGCCGCACATCCTGCTGAAGGCCCCGGACGGGCAGTGGTGGACCCGCGTGGCGGGCAAGTGGGATGTCTCTGCATCGCTCACCCAGGCGTTCACGCCCACCGGTGACATGCCGGCCAAGGATGTGATGACCGCGCTCGGCAAGGCACAGGCGCTGGCGACGGACATCGCGCGCACGCCGGCGCTCGTCAAGTCGCCGAAGCAGCTCTTTGCCATGCCGAAGGTGGTGACCAAGCCCACGGTGCTGGTTGCCATCGACGGCGCACCGCAGCTGGCGGATGTGTGCCCCGGCGTGCAGAGCGTCAAGAACACCAACAGCATCCTGCTGACGCTTGATGGCGCCTCGTTCTACCTCCTGGCATCCGGCCGCTGGTTCCGCACCTCGTCGCTCGGTTCCGCACCATGGACGCTGGTGGCTCCGGCGGAAGTCCCGGCGCAGTTCGCCAAGCTCCCCAAGACCAAGCGCTACGAGGCCGCGCGTTGCGCGGTGCCCGGCACCACCGAGGCCAACGAGTCCGTGCTGGCTGCGCGCGAGATCCGCACCGTCACGCTCAACCGCGGCGGCGCGCAGCCGAAGTTCACCGTGGCCGGCGGCATGCCGCAGGGCGACGCCGCGTGGAAGCAGGTGGAAGGCACCGCGGTGAAGTGGCTGCCCGGCGCCTCGCAGCCGTTGCTGATGGTCGAAGGCGCGGTCTACTGCTGCGATTCGGGCGCGTGGTTCACTGCCCCCGCCGTGACCGGCCCGTGGACCGCCTGCGACAAGGTGCCTGCGGCCATCTACGCCATCCCGCCGTCGTGCCCGGTCTACGCCTGCACCTACGTCTGGGTTTTCGGCTCCACGCCCGACACGGTCACCTACGGGTTCTCCGCGGGTTACCTGGGCACCTACCTGAGCGACGGCACGCCGGTCTACGGCACGGGCTTCGCGTACGGCGCCGCGGGTGCCACCGCGTACCAGCCGTATCCGCTCACGTACGGATTCGACGCCTCCTACGACTCGCAGACCGGCACCTTCTCGCCGCCGGACGATCCGACCGACGACTACCAGTACTACGGCACCGTGGACGTCAATCCGATGTACCTCGGCGAAGAAGGCTGGGCCGGCTGGGGCTGGTGCCCGGGCTGGGATGCCGGCTGGGGCTACGGCATGAACAACTGGTGGGGCTGGAGCAACTGGGGCTGGTGGATGAACCACTGGCATCCGTACTACAGCCGCTGGACGCCGAACCACGCCGACTGGGAGAAGTCCGACCTGCGCGATGCGCAGGGTCGTTTGGCGCAGCGCAACAAGGCGCTCGACAAGCGCACCTGGGCTCCTGCCCGCGGTTCAATGGCCGATGCCGGCAAGTCGGACATCCGCAGCGCCGGCAACGGCGCCGCGCGGCGTGACACCTCCGAGGCGGCGGCGCGCGAGAACCAGCAGGCCATCGATCGCCAGTTCCAGGGTGCCGCGGCCGACTCGCCCGCGGCGTTCCGTGGTCCGGGCAACGAATACACCTACGACGCGGCCGCCTACCGTCCGTGGACCGGCATGGGCAGCAACCTCGGTGGCAACTGGGGCTACTACCCGCTTGCCTCGCCGAACGGCTTCCATCCGCCGCAGCAGTTCATCGATCCCGGTGCCTACTGGGGCATGAACACGCGGCTCGGCAACAACGTCGGCCAGAACGCCGGCCCGTACCACTCGCCCATGGGCCACGGTGGCTGGGGCACCTACGACCACTGGGCGGGCGAGGGCATCCGCGGCAGCGAGTACGGCAACCGCGGTGGCGGCGGGCGCGGGCGCTGAGCGCAGCATGCAATTGAAAGGACGCCGCCCAACTGGGCGGCGTCCTTCATTTCACGTGCGTCGTGCGTTCGGCCGTTGCCGGCCGCGCGTCACTTGTCTTCCGGCTTGATGCCGAAGCCATCGCGCTTGGGGTACGCCGGGCGAGCAGGGTGCTTCACCGGGTTGCGCGCGAGCTCCGCCATCACCAGCTCGATCGCCTTGTCCATCTGCGGATCGATGCCGCCGTAGTGCGGGCCACCCTTCATGACGCCGGGGTCGTCGAGCACCTCGGCATCGGGGTCGACGCCGTGGCCCTCGATGCCCCATGTGCCGTCGGTCTCGTAGAAGGCGAAGACCGGGACGCGGACGCCCGAGCCGTCGATCATGCCGGGGTTGCCGCTGATGCCCACCAGGCCACCCCACGTGCGCGTGCCGACGAGCGGCCCGAGCTTGTGGTGGCGGAAGAGCCAGGGGAACATGTCGCCGCCCGAGCCGGCGAGGCCGTTGATGAGCATCGCCTTTGGGCCGTGGTGCGCGCCGCCCGGCCAGATCCAGTCATGCTGGTCGCGCCGTGCCCAGTAGTTGGTGATGGGGCGGTTGAGGAGCTCGATGAAGCGGTTGGGGATCTGCCCGCCGCCGTTCCAGCGGTCGTCGATGATCAGGCCCTGCTTGAACTGCTCGCCCTGGTACTGGCGCACCAGGTCGGACTGGCCGTCGACGCCGGTGTTCGGCACGTAGACGTAGCCGACCTTGCCGCCGG
The DNA here is from genome assembly GCA_044233905.1 of Phycisphaerales bacterium. GTDB lineage: Bacteria > Planctomycetota > Phycisphaerae > Phycisphaerales > SM1A02 > UBA966. The sequence continues at coordinate 299 of JBIIJH010000221.1, read as the reverse complement.
ACTTCTCCGACACGTAGCGGCGGTTGGCCTCGATCCAGTCGCGGTAGCGGATGTTGTCCTCGCCGCCCATCGGCTTGATCACCACCTCGCGCACCTTGTCGTCCATGGACGGGTTCGGCCCGACGGTGAGCGAGACGGTCTTGCCTGCGAGGCCCTGGAACGCGGCCCACGGATCCTTGGAGCCGTCCACCGGCAGGCCGTTGACGGCCAGCAGGTACTCGCCTTCCTTGACGTCGACGCCGAGCTCCTTGAGCGGGTTGCGCGCATCGGCATCCCACGGGGCGCCCTCGACGATGTGC
>JBIIJH010000220.1:0-3166 GCA_044233905.1 Phycisphaerales bacterium | reverse complement strand
CGCGCTGCGCCCGCCCGCGGGCGAGGGCGCGGGCATGTTCGAGGAGATCTCGATCGACATGCAGAACGCGCGCAAGCTGCGCGAGGAGGCCGACCGCACGGCACGTGCCTCGATGGCCGCCATCGCCGGCAGCCCCGAGCGCGCCGCCGAGCTGGTTGCCGCGATCGCCGAGCTCGAGCGCGTCGAGACCGCCGAGGGCGAGGACTCGCCCGCGGCCCGCGAACGGCGCGCGGCGGTGGAGCGCATGGTGCTCGACGGCAAGGGTGCCGCGGCGCGCGTGATCGCCGCCGCACGCGCACGGCGCTGGGCAATCGTGATGGGCGCCGCGGGCGATTCCGCGGAAGTCCTGGGGCAGGCGCCGTCGTTCCGCGCCGCGCCCGAGCTCTACAAGCAGTTCCGGACCATGCAGGTGCTGGGCCGCGCCCTTGCGGGCGTGCGCGTCAAGTACGTGCTGGGCGAGTCGGTGGCCGGCCGCACCGACATCGACGTCACCATGAAGCAGGCGGAGTCGGGCCTCAACCTGGCCGACTACCTCGAGAAGAAGGACAATGCCCCGCAGGGGGCGAAGTAACCCATGACACGCACCATCGGCATCGTCGTCGGCGCGCTCATCGTGCTCGTGCTCGTGCTCTACAACACGACCTACACCGTGAACTTCCATGAGCTCGCGGTGGTGACGCGGTTCGGGAAGCCGGCCGGCGTCGTGGCGGAGCCTGGCCTGCACCTGAAGGCGCCGTTCTTCATCGACCAGGTCACGCGCCTCGACACCCGCCAGCAGCTCATCGAGAGCCCGCTCGAGACGGTGCTCACGCGCGACGGCCAGCAGGTGCTGGTCCAGGCCTTCATGACCTGGCGCATCGACACCACGCCCGAGGAGGCACTGCGCTTCTTCACCAGCTACTCCTCCGTCGACGGCGCATCGAGCGCGCTCGAGACGCAGCTGCAGGGCGCGCTCCGCGCCATCGGCGGCTACGCCTTCGGCGACCTGGTCGGGCAGGGCGGCAAGCTCCCCGAGGCCGAGGCCACCATCCTGGAAGACCTGAAGAAGACCCGCCTCGCCGGCACCATGCCGCTGACGGTGGGCATCTCGCAGGTGGTGCTCCCCAACAAGACCTCCATCGCCGTGCTCCGCCGCATGGCCGCGGTGCAGGAGACCCTGGCCAACCTCGAGGAAGCCAAGGGCGCGAGCGCCGCGGAAGCCGTCAAGAGCCAGGCCAAGAGCCAGGCCGACATCATCATGAACTTCGCCGACCAGTGGGCGGCGCGCATCGAGGCCAAGGGCAACGAGGAGGCCACGCGCTACTACCAGGAGATGAAGGGCGAGGCCGAGCTCGCGATCTTCCTCGCCTGGCTCGACACGCTCAAGGTGTCGCTCGGCAACAGCACCACGTACATCACCGACACCACCCGTGCGCCTTTCCACCTGATCGACCTCGATTCGCCGGTGGACGCCAAGGGCATCCCGCAGCCGCGCTCCGCGCCGGCGAAGAAGTGACCGACACGAAGTGACGGACGAGCGAGCCACCCGATGACCGACATCGATCCCAACATCCCCGCCCCCGGCGACGAAGCCCCGCGCCGCGGCGCGAGCGCGCAGTTCACGGTCTCCGCGAGCGCCGGCGCCGAGGCGGCCATGCGCCAGGCCATGGACCCCGCCAACCAGTCGCTGGGCGAGGCGCTGCGCCTCAGCTACCGCGTGCTGCAGGTGGCCATCCTGGTGCTGGTGGTGGTCTTCCTCTTCAGCGGCTTCCAGCAGGTGCAGGATGGGCAGACGGGCGTCAAGACGTTCTTCGGCCGCATCGTGGGCGCGCCCGGCGATGAGCAGGTGAGCCCGGGCCTCCAGCCCTTCTGGCCGTACCCGGTGGGCGAGATCGTCCTTCTCCCGCAGAAGGATGCCGTGGAGCTCAACAAGGACTTCTGGCCGCGCTTCAAGGACGGCGTCAGCACCGTCGACCAGGCGGCAGCCGCCACGATGGTGGATGACCCGGTGCGCCCCGGCATCGACGGCTCGCTCGTCACCGCCGACGGCGACCTGGCCCACGTGCGCATCTCCGCCGAGTACACGGTGGAGGACGCCGTGCGCACGCTCGACGAGTTCCAGCCCGAGGTGCTTCGCGAGGTGGTGAGCAAGGCGCTCCGCCGCGGCATGGTGCAGACCGCCGCGCAGTTCACGCTGCAGGAGCTCCTGGAGAACCGCGACGGACCCGAGCAGGTGCTGCGCCAGCGTGCGCAGGCCACCCTCGATGCCATGAAGTCGGGCGTCAAGCTCGGCTCGGTGACGCTCTCCGAGAAGATCGCGCCGCTTGCCATCCGCAACACCTTCAGCCGCGTGCAGGAATCGCGCGAGAACGCCAAGCTGGCGGTGGAGAAGGCGCAGCAGGAGGCCAATTCCACCCTGGTGGGGATGGCCGGGCCGGAGTACGCGCAGGTCCTCGACCTGGTGCAGCGCTACGAGACCGAGCTCACGCGCGGTGACATCGCGGCCGCCGACGCCGTCATGCAGGAACTCGGCACGCGCCTCGAAGGCGGCAGCAACGTGGGCCAGACCTCGGCCATCGTCGCCCGCGCGCAGGCGTACCGCAACTCCGTCCGTGCGACGCTCGGCAAGGAAGTCGGCCGCCTCAACGGCCTGGCCGCGTCCTACCACGAGAATCCCACGCAGCTGGTGCGCAAGCTCTGGCTCGACGCGGTGCGCGAGGTCCTCGCCTCGCCCACGGCCGAGATGGTGGCCGCGCCCGACGCCGGCGGCGCGGTGCGCATCGGCCTGGAGAGTTCCAACGAAGTCATGCAGGCACGCAGGCAGGACGAGGTCGAGCGTCGCAAGATGGAAGCGCGTTCCGCGCTCACCCCCGGCGGCAGCTTCCAGCTCGGAAGCCGGCAGATCATGATCGATGCGCCCGGCCGGCGCCTCGACAAGAACGCCCAGAAGGGCTTCGGCCGCGAGTGAACCGCGCGCACGCAGCGGAGCAAGGAGCAGTCGGCAATGGCAAGCGGCGCGTCGTCTGACATCGTGGTGGAGGCAACCGGGCTGACCAAGGTCTTCACCGACTTCTGGCTCCGCCAGAAGGCCGTGGCCGTGGACGGCATCTCCTTCGAGATCCGCCGCGACGAGATCTTCGGACTCCTCGGCCCCAACGGCAGCGGCAAGAGCACCACCATCAAGATG
>JBIIJH010000095.1:0-9715 GCA_044233905.1 Phycisphaerales bacterium | reverse complement strand
CCACGCGGTGGCCGAGGATCGGCTCCAGCTCCTTCACCATCGCAGCCACCGTGGCTGCATCGCGCGCCTCGAGGTTCAGCCGCAGGAGCGGCTCCGTGTTCGACATGCGGATGTTCGCCCACCAGCTGCCGCAGTCCATGCTGAGGCCGTCCAGCGTGTGGAACTTCGCCTGCGGGTACTTCTTCCGGAGCGTGTCGAGCGCGCCCTGCTTGTCCTCGTTCTCGAAGTTGATCTCGCCGCTCTGGAAGAACTTCCGGAACGGCGTGATGCACTCGGACACCGGCTTGCCCGCGGCAACCAGCGCGCTCACCACGTTCGCGAACGCGCGCGCGCCGCTGTCGGTGCACCACATGTCGCGGAAGTAGAAGTGGCCGCTCAGCTCGCCGCCGAAGGGCGCGCCCGTCTCGCGGAGCTTCTGCTTCATGAAGACGTGGCCCACCCTGCCCTCCACCGGCACGCCGCCCGCGGCGCGCACGCTCTCCTCCACCGACCGCGTGCTGCGCAGGTCGTAGACAATGGGGCAGCCCGGGTTCGCCTTGATCCAGCCTTGCGAGAGCCAGCCCGTGAGCAGGTCGCAGCCCACCGGCTCGCCACGCTCATCGACCACCATGCAGCGGTCGGCGTCGCCGTCGAAGCACACGCCGAAATCGGCCTTCAGCGTGCGCACGCCCTCGCGCGTCGATGCCAGGTTGGCCTCCACCAGCGGGTTCGGCTCGTGCACGAACTCGCCGGTCGAGTTGTCGAAGTTGATGGCGGTGATCTTCAGCCCCTTCACCTCGCCGAATACCTTCGGCACCATCGTCCCGGCCATGCCGTTGGACGCGTCGATCACCACCTGTAGCGTGCGCGTGCCATCCAGGATCTCCTTCGGCAGGAACTGGAGGATGTGCGCGCGATACCCCTCCCACAGGTCGCGCGTCTCCTCGCTGCCGCCGCCCGGGCCCATGCCCGTGCGCGCGCCCTCGGCGATCGCCTTGATGGCGCTCAGCCCCGTGTCCTGGCCGACGGGCTTCGCGCCCGCAGCGCTCACCTTGAAGCCGTTGTACTGCGCCGGGTTGTGGCTCGCGGTGGTCTGCACCGCACCGGCCGCGTTCAGCGCGTTCACCGCGTAGTACGTGAACGGCGTGTCCACCATGCCCACGTCCACCACGTGCGCCCCGGCCTCCATCATGCCATCCTTGAGTGCACGCGCCAGGCTCGGCGAGCTCTTGCGCATGTCGCGGCCAACCACCACCGTGCGCGCGCCGGCATCGGTGCGCCCCTCGGCCTTCGCGGCGTCCATCAGGAACTTCGCCGTGCCGAAGCCGATCTGCCACGCATCCTGCTCGTTGAGGGGCTCGGGGTAAATGCCGCGGACGTCGTAGGCCTTGAAGATCTTCTGGAGCATGTGGTGGTTTCCTTGCGTGTCGCCGCGCACCGGCAGGCGACGCGGGGATCGTAGTATTCGGCCCATGCCGCGCGACCTCGCCAACTTCCGCGTCGACCGAAGCCTGACCCGAATCGTGGCCACCGTGGGCCCCGCATCGTCGACCCCGGCCATGCTCACCAAGCTCCTGCGGGCGGGCGTCAGCGTCTTCCGGCTCAACATGAGCCACGGCAACCCCGACACCCACGCGCGCACGGTCACCGCGATCCGCAGCGCGGCCCGGGCGCTCGGCATCGAAACCGGCATCCTGGCCGACCTGCCGGGCCCGAAGATCCGGCTCACCGTCATCCAGGACAACCAGACCGTCCGACTCCGCCACGGCGACACGGTTCGTATCACGCCCGGCACCGCGGCCATCGACCCCGACGCGCGCCCGGTCACGCTGCACGTGGACTATCCGCAGTTCGGCAAGGACGTGAAGCCCGGCGACCGCGTCCTGATCGACGACGGCGCCGTGCAGCTGCGCGTTCGCACCAACCGCCGCGGCACCGTCGAGTGCACCTGCGAGGTGGGCGGCACCATCTCGAGCCGCAAGGGCGTGAACCTTCCCGAGACCGCGGTGAGCCTCACCGCGCCCACCGCCCGCGACCGCGTGCTGGCCGACTGGGCCGTGCGCCACGGCGCGGACTTCGTGGCCCTCTCATTCGTGCAGCATGCGGCGGACATCCGCAGCCTGCGCCGCACCCTCGAGAAGAGCGCCAAGGCGAGCCGCGGGCACGTGCCCGGCATCGTCGCCAAGATCGAGCGGCCGGTGGCCCTGCAGTCGCTCGACGCCATCGCCGCCGTGGCCGACGCCATGATGGTGGCGCGCGGCGACCTGGCCATCGAGCTTGATTTCGCGCGTGTTCCCGTGGAACAGCGGAGCATCCAGGCCGCCTGCGAACGCGCGGCGATTCCCTGCATCGTGGCCACGCAGATGCTCCAGAGCATGATGGATGCACCGCTGCCCACGCGCGCGGAGGCCTCCGACGTGGCCGGCTCGATCTTCGCCGGCGCCGATGCCGTGATGCTGAGCGGCGAGACCGCGGCCGGCAAGTATCCCGTGGATGCGGTGAACGCCATGCGCCGCATTGCGCAGGCGACCGAATCCTGGCTGACCGGCCTGCCCGCCCGCGCCCTCCGCTCGCGCGAGCTGGTGGAGAGCGACGACACCGCCGCCGTCCTCGCCCGCAGCATGGCGCAGATGGCCACCGAAGGCCACGCCCGCGCGATCGTCACCTGGACCGACCCACGCTCCGTGCGCTACATCAGCCAGACCGACGTCAACGTCCCCATCTACGCGTTCGGATCCACCGACACCGAGCTCCGCATGCTGGCGCTCTTCCGCGGCGTGCGCGCGATCCGCATTCCGCGCCCCGCCGACTCGCGCGACTTCGTGCGCACCGCCGAGCGGCTGCTCCGCGGCGGCAAGCACCTGTCCGCGCGCGACCGCATCGTGGTGGCCACCGGTTTCGCCGGCCACGGCACCGAGCGGCTCTGGCTGCGCCAGGTGGCCTCGAAGGTGATCTGAACCCCACCACCGCGCACTCGCCGCCGGTGGGCGCATAATGACGCCGCCATGACGGAACTGGGCAGCCCCACCCCTGTTTCCGTTGCATGGAAGGCCCTTTTTCTGTAGCCTCCGCCGTTTCCCCGCTGATCGCGGGGCGTTGCGGCCCACAGGTGGACACCGCAACGTACGGGCACCCCGCGCGGGGTTCCCATCGTCCTCGTTCCAAGCGCCCTTGGTTCGGGACGGCCGCCGGAATTCCGGCGTCCACCGGCCGTGCCCGCGGTGTCGCTGCTGCTGCTCGTAAGGAGAGCCCACATGTCTGATCAGAAGTCGCTCGCGAAGGAACTCGTCGAAGCTGGAGTCATTTTCGGCCAGCGTCGTTCCAACTGGAACCCCAAGATGAAGCCGTACATCTACGCCACCAAGAACGGCGTCTCGATCATCGACATCAAGGAGACCATCAAGGGCCTCCTGCTCGCCAAGAAGTTCATCGCCAAGACCGTTGCGAGCGGCAAGGACGTCTGCTTCGTCGGCACCAAGCGCCAGGCGCGCGGCGCCGTCGAGCAGTACTGCGCCGACTCCAAGATGCCCTACGTCACCGAGCGCTGGCTCGGCGGCATCCTGACCAACTTCCGCACCATCCGTGAGCGCCTCCGCCGCCTCGAGGAGCTCGAGAAGCTGGCCGAGACCGGCAGCATCAAGAACTACTCGAAGAAGATGGAATCGCAGCTCGCCCGCGAGCAGAAGAAGATCCATCGCAACCTGAACGGCCTGCGCACCATGGGCAAGCTGCCCGGCGCCATCGTGGTGGTCGACACCACGCGCGAGCTGAACGCCCTGCTCGAGGCCAAGTCCCTCGGCATCCCGACCATCTGCCTCATCGACACCGACGGCAACCCGGACCTCGCGGACATCCCGATCCCGGGCAACGACGACTCGATGCGCTCCATCGACATCATCATCCGTGAGCTCTGCGCGGCGGCCCAGGCCGGCCGTGGCGAGCGCACGAATGCGTCCCCCGAGGAGATGGGCGCCGCCGCCATCGCTTCCGGCGATGCCGATGCCCCGAACCAGCGTCCCGTCCGTCGTTCGAGCCGGAGCCAGTTCCGCGCCGAAGGCCGTTCGGGCAGCGCCTCCGATGCCCCGCGCAGCGAAGCTGCCCCGGCACCCGGCGTCTGACGCATCGCAGCTCATCCTTTCGCACACCAACACCCCAACAGAGGTGACAGAATGACCACCGCCAACATCAATTCGAAGGACGTCATGGCCCTGCGCGAGCGCACCGGCCTTGGCATGATGGACTGCAAGGCCGCCCTCGTCGAGGCCAACGGCGACGCGAAGCTCGCCGAGGAGCGTCTCCGCGAGAAGCTCAAGGGCAAGATGGACACCCGCACCGACCGTGCCGCCGGCGAAGGCTGCGTCGTGGTCGCGATCGTCGGCAAGAAGGCCGTGATCTGCGAGGTCCGCGCCGAGACCGATTTCACGGCCCGCAACCCCGAGTTCCGCGAGATGGCCGCCGAGCTCGCCAAGATGGCCGCTGCCGGTCCCGTCGGCCCGGCCGTCAACACCGACGCCATGAAGAAGCGCCTCGACGAGGTCCGCATCAAGACCGGCGAGAACCTCTCGTTCGGCGGCGGCGAGGTCGTCGAGGGCGAAGGCTTCGCTTCCTACGTCCACCACGACGGCAAGAAGGGCGCCATGATCGTCTACAGCGGCACGCTCGACGCCGACACCGGCGTCGGCATCTGCCAGCACATCGTGGCGGCCAGCCCCGCCCCGATCGCGGTGGATGAGCACGGCGTCCCCGCGGACGTGGTGGCCACCAAGACTGCGGAGGCCGTCGCCGAGGCCAAGGCCTCCGGCAAGCCCGAGCAGATCGCCCAGAAGATGGCCGAAGGCAAGCTGCGCAAGTTCTTCGAGGAAGTCACCCTCCTCGGCCAGAAGTACGTGCGCGACGACAAGAAGGCCATCAAGGAGATCCTGCCTGCGGGCGTGAAGATCTCCAAGTTCTTCAAGATGGGCGTCGGCCAGAACGGCTGATTCCCGCCGCTTGCGCAACAACGATCAACGGGCGCGGTCCTTACGGGCCGCGCCCGTTTGCGTTGGCTGAGTGCGCGTACTGGCGCCCTTCGCCTGCAGAGGCAATCGCGGTCGGGGCGCGCGTACTGGCGCCCTCCGCCTGCAGAGGCACTCGCAGTCGGGGCGCGCGTACTGGCACCCTCCGCCTGCAGAGGCACTCGCAGTCGCTCAGACAGGTTTTGCTGCGCAAAACAACTCGCTTTATGCGAGTGCCTCTTTCGGCTGCGGGGCCAGGGGCGCTTTGGGCCGGTGGCGTCGGTTCGGCAAGGGCCTCACCGCCGCGTGCGAGGGTGGCGGCTTACTTTGATTCGCTCGCAGGCTTCGCGGCTGCCGGCTTCGCGTCAGTGGGCTTCGTGTCCTTCGGCGTGACATCGATGGCCACCGGGCAGTGGTCGCTCGCGTAGCCGGCGGGGACCTTCTCCTTCTCGGGATCGGTCTTCCAGTCGTAGTCGCTGGGCGGGTGCATGGTGCTCAGCACGAAGAAGCCGCCATCGGTCATGTCCTCGGCGAGGCCCTTGCTCATGTAGATGTAGTCGATGGCGCGGCCGGAGTCGTGGGTGGTGTAGAGGTCCTTGGTGTTGCCCTTCTTCACCGCGCGGAACTCGTACGCGCTGCGCATGCCGCCGTCGGCAAAGACCTTGATGGCCTTGGCCGACGGAGTGGCGTTGAAATCGCCCATCACGGCGATGTTGGCATCCGGGTTCGCGGCAAGGTCCTTGTTCACGAAGTCCACGAGCTGCAGCGCCTCGCTTTCGCGCTGGAACTCGAACTCCTTGCCGCCGGCCTTCAGGTGCACCGAATAGACCGTCAGCGGCCAGCCGTTCACGTCGATCTCGAGCTTGAGCGGCGACCGCTGGAACTTCTGGCCCTGCTCCGGCTTCTTGCCGGCCCAGCCCTCGCCGTCGCGCTTGGCGTCCATGTCGGACAGGTCCTCGTTGACGAACGTGGCGTGCGCCTTGATGGGGAACCGGCTGAGGCATGCCTGCTCAACGCCGCGGTAGTAGCCCACGTCCTCGCTGTAAAGGTGCGCGTAGCCCATGTCCTTCAGGTAGGTGTCGCGGAACCAGGTGAGCGCCTCCATGCTCTCGATCTCCTCCACGCAGAGGACGTCAGCATCGAGCCGCTTGATCTCGTCGGCGATGGCCTGGACGCGCGTGGGCTTCGTGACCATCTTGGCGTCGTCGTACTCGCCGGAAAGTGCCGGGTCGTCGACGGGGTCGAAGAGGTTCTCCACGTTGTACGCCGCGATCCGGATGGTGCCCTGCTTCTTCTCGGGCGCCTTCTCAACGCCGAACCAGTAGCCCGCGGGGCGGACTTCCTTCTTCTTGCCCTTCGCGGGCGCTTCGTCGCCGGCCGGCTCGGCGGACTTCGGGGCGCTTCCGGTCTTGGGCGCACTGCCCGACTTCGGCGCGTCCGTCGCCTGCTGGGCGGGGGCCGCCTTCGGGGCAGCCGGTGTCGACGGGCCCCACGCCGGAGCGGCGGCAAGGGCCAGGATCACGGGAAGGGTCACGAGACCAACATTGCGGATCTGCATCGCTGCGAGTCTATCCGCGGGACTCCTAGAATCGCAGGATGCCCCGCACCCAGCCCTCGAGCCGACGCCGCTACACGGACTACCTGCGGAAGTTCGAGGAGCGGCGGGCCAACGCGCGACGGGAGAAGCTCACCGTCACCTGGCACGGGGAGAAGAGCGCCAAGCGAACGCGCTCGTTCGGCACGCTGTTCCGCGAGTTCCTCGGACTCGCCAGCCGATACCGCGCGCGCATCGCGTTCTCGATGGCAACGGTCACGGTCTCGACCATCCTGGGCCTCATCTCGCCGGCCGCCACGAAGGTGGTGATCGACAATGTCCTCGGCGGCAAGCCGCTCACCGGCGCGTGGGAGCGCGTGCTGGGCGGATACGCAGAGACACCGACGCAGCTCCTCGGCTGGCTGGCAGGCACCGTGATGACCGTGAGCGCCTGCAGCGTGATGGTGGGCGTTGCCGGCCGCTACCAGGCCACCCGCACGGTGAAGCTCCTGCAGACCGCCATGCGACGCCGCACGTTCGACCACGCCATGCGCCTTCCCCTCCACCGCGTGCAGGGGCTGCGCGCCGGCGGCGTCGGCGCCATCATCCGCGAGGACGCGGGCGGCGTGGCCGAGCTGGTCTTTGCGCTCCTCTACAACCCGTGGCGCGCCATCATCCAGCTCGTGGGCATCCTCACCATCCTGGCGCTCACCGACTGGCGCCTGCTCCTGGGCGCCCTGCTCCTCTTCCCCGCGGTCACGCTCACGCACCGCACCTGGATCGGCAGGCTGCGCCCGATGTTCCGCGATGTGCGCCAGCAGGTGGGCGAGGTGGACGCCACCGCCAGCGAGGCGTTCAGCGGCATCCGCGTGGTGCGCGGATTCGCGCGCCCGCGCTTCGAGGGCATCCGTCACGGCACGGCGCTTGACCTCCTGGCGCGGCAGGAAATGCTCACCTGGTGGTGGAGCCGCACCATCGAGATCGTCTGGCAGCTCCTGATTCCCGTGGCCAGTGCCGCACTCCTCTGGTACGGCGGCTCGCAGGTCATCGCCGGCCGGATCTCCACCGGCGAACTCATCATGTTCCTCACCTACCTGGTGATGCTCCTGGCACCGCTCGAGAGCCTGGCGCAGAGCGCCACCGGCCTGCAGACGCACCTGGCCGGCCTCGACCGCACGCTCGACTTCCTGGCGGAACCCGCGGAGATGCCCGACCGTCCGGGTGCCGTGCGGCTCGAACGCGCCCAGGTGAGCGGCGCCATGGAGCTCCGCGACGTCTCCTACCGCTATCCGGGCCGACCGCAGGACGTCCTGGGCCACGTCACCTTCAGCACCCGCCCCGGCGAGATGACCGCCTTCGTCGGCGCCAGCGGCGCAGGCAAGACCACGCTCTGCAACCTGATCGCACGGTTCTTCGAGCCGAGCTCCGGCACCATCACCATCGATGGTCGCGACCTGCGCGACATCGAGCTCGCGTCGTTCCGGCGGATCCTGGGCATCGTGGAACAGGACGTCTTCCTCTTCGACGGCACCGTCGCCGACAACATCCGCTACGCCGACCCCGGTGCGCCGCAGGAGCGGGTCGAATGGGCCGCCCGCGCCGCCAACGCGCATGGGTTCATCGAGGCCATGCCCGAGGGCTACGAGACCACCATTGGCGAACGCGGCGTGCGCCTCTCCGGCGGCCAGCGCCAGCGGATCGCCATCGCGCGCGCGCTCCTGGCGGACCCGCGCATCCTCATCCTGGACGAGGCCACCAGCAACCTCGACACCGACAGCGAACGTGCCATCCAGGAAGCGCTGCAGTCGCTGATGCGCGGGCGCACCAGCTTCGTGATCGCGCACCGCCTCTCCACGATCATGCATGCCGACCGCATCGTGGTGCTGAAGGATGGCCACATCGCCGAAATGGGAACCCACAGCGAGCTCATGGAGCGGAGCGGGATCTACCAGCAGATGGTGCTTGTCCAGACCGCGCCGCCCGCGCCGTCTGCGGCCATGCCCGCGGCCCCCGTCAGCCGGCCGTCCGGCCACGCCAGGCACGGCGCTTCGTGAGGTGAAGCCACCAGCTCCGCCACTGGATGGCCAGGAGGAGCGCGACCGTCACCGGATGCAGCGCCACGCATTCCCAGGGTTGCGAGAACCGCCGCGCCAGGAGCGTGCGCTGCACGAGCTGCGCCGCGATGGCGAACGAGGCAAGCACCGTGGGACCAAGCGGCATCGACGCCGTCCCCTGCGCCAGCATCACCGGCAGCCAGATCCAGGGCAGCAGGATGCCGAAGGCCTCCAGCACCGTGAACACCACCAGGACCACCGGAGAGCCAAGGCCCTCGTAGGCGTTCTTCGTGAAGCCGCGCCAGGTCTCGCCCGCGCTGCGGTACATGCGGCAGCTCACCGTGTCGCTGCCGTCGTAGAGGTCGGTGTGGAAACCGGCACGACGCACGTTGCGCGGCAGCTTGATGCCGTCGTGCATGCTGTCGCGGAAGGCTGCGTGCCCGCCCGCAGCGAGCCATGCATCGCGCCGCACCAAGAGGAACTGGCCGCAGCCGGCGCTCGTTGCCGGATCGTTGGTGGTGCGCATGCGCGGCATGGGCAGCCAGCTGAAGAGCATCCAGTGGATCATCGGCACCACCAACCGCTCGAGGAGCGTGCCGGTCTCCTCGCGGGGGACGGTGCTCAGGAGCGCAGCATCCAGGCGCGCCGCCTCCGCGAGCGCACGCGCGAAGCAGTCCGGCGTGAAGCGGACATCGGCATCCGTGAAGAGGAGCCACTGGCCCCGCGCCGCCTGCCCCATCCGCTCGCAGCCCCACTGCTTGCCGTTCCAGCCCGCGGGCAGCGGTTCCGTGGCCACCGCACGCACGCGCGCGTCCTCGCCACGAAGCGCCGCCAGGATGGCAGGCGTGCGATCGGTGCTCTGGTCGTCGTAGACCAGCACCTCGAGCGGCACGTCCGCGTTCGCGAGGGCCCCGCGGACCACCGCCTCCACGTTGCGCTCCTCGTTGCGTGCCGGGATGCAGACGGTGAGCACGGGGCCGGCATCGGGCGCGCCCTTCGAGGCGCTCGCAGCCGCGCGCGGCGCGGTGCGTCGATACACACCGAGGTTCACCACGGTCATCACGAGCGCCACGGCACTCACGAACGCCGAGAACGCCGGCAGCCACTGGAGCGCCACCATCCACCACGACGTTTCTGCGGTCATGGCGCTCCCT
>JBIIJH010000219.1:0-3176 GCA_044233905.1 Phycisphaerales bacterium | reverse complement strand
AACCGCTCGTCCGGATGGCACCCGGGAGTACCCAGGACCGTAGCTGCCGGACTTCGCGCTTGTCGACGCCTCGGGCCAGGGGTCCCGTGCTCGCTGCGGGTGCTCGCACACTTGACATTCACCTCATGCGGCTCGCCCCGCACGATCAAACACCCCCGCATCAGCTCACGCGCCAAAAAAGACCAAGAGCGCGGAACTTCGTCCGCGCTCTCGACGGCGCCGCGGTGAGGCGGCGCCATGGTTCGTGCCTGTGTCTGCTGCGTCAGCAGAGGGCCAGGAAAGCGAAGGCAGCCAGGACGATGATCCGGCGAGCGTTTTCCTCGACCGAGACGACGTGGGTTGCTGCAATGGCGACTGCGCGCATGGTTCTGCTCTTTGCTTTTAGAAGACCTGAGGCGCGGGGTGCGGCTTGCGCCGCAAACCCCCGCGCTACGATCCAATTCTGCCCCGACACGCATCGCGCGTCCACCGCGGGAAGTCACTTCTGCGCCGAAACCCTTGAAATGATCCTGATTATGCGGACCTTTCCCCTGATTGCGGCCATTCTCGGACTCTGCGGAACCGCAGCAGCGGTCGCGCAGGCCCAGCAAGGCGCCGCGCAGGCGCCAAATCAGACCCTCACCGAACGAATCGACGCCGTCGCCCCGCGCGCCAGGCCCCCTGCCCCGCTCCCGGACGCCGCCGGCGCCGTCGAGACGTACTTCGCTGCCCGCCGCTGGCTTGACGATGCCGGACCAAAGGCAGTGGTCCCGACCCCCGCGGACGTGCGCAGCGCCGCCGTAGTGCTGCGCCTGCACGGCGCCATCGTGGGGCTTGGCAAGGATGCCGGCAACGAGACCGGCGGCAGCATCGTCGACCGCGCGTTGCGCGCCGCGCTTGATGATGCGCGCGCCCACCGCGCATCGCACACCAGCACCACCGAGGAGCGCGAATCGATCGGCGCCCTCACCACGCTTGAACTGGAGCTTGGCGGCACACGCGAACCGCTGATCGGCCGCACCTTCGAGGAGATCGCCCGCAGCATCGAACCCGGCGAGTGCGGCCTGCAGATGACCGACGCGGTCAACACCGCGTACATGCCGGCGTCGCATCTCCTGGCACGCCGCATGGCATCGCCCATGTCGCGCGCGCTGCTCGCGATGGTCACCGATCTTCGCCTGCCCCCGCGTGACCTCCCCGATCTCCAGGCGCTCGGTGGACACACCGCCGTCTACGCGGTGCACTCCCTGCGCCTGGCCCAGCTTGCGCCGTCGAAGCCGCCGTTCGCGCTCGCACGCGTGCTGCCGGCCGTGGCGAACGAACCCGCCACGCGAACGGAAGGCGCCGCGGCGTGCGCCGAGATCGTGGCGCGCCTGGCAGCGCAGCTCGATCCGGCCCCCTCCGCCGAAGGCCTTCCGGCCGATGCGGCCATCCAGATGGCGCGCACCGGCCTGCGCGGCGACTACGCCATTGCCGCGGACCGCTACGAGCCGTTCATCGCTGGCCCATCCGAACAGGGCCTCTGCGCATGGGCACTGGCACACGCGGCTGCCACGCCCTCGTGGCCCGCGGACCTGCGCGCCCGCGCGGCGCACACCAGCGCACGGACGCTGCGGGCACTGGCCGACGTGGACCCGTCCGAGCGCGACCCCGTCGCCGAGCCTGCCGCGGTGGCCTACTGCGTGCTGGCGCTCTCCGAGGTGCCCGCGGCCGGCACCACCCTTCCCGCCGCGGACGTGCAGCCCGCCGCCGCCTTCGCCAAGCGCATGACCGATGCGCTGGTGGCCGTGCTTCCGCGCACCTCGCTTGCCACGATGCGCCCGCACATCCGTGCCGCCGTCCTCGATGCGGCCGCGGCGCTCGACGTGCGCGGGACGCCCGGCATGCCGCGCGCGGAACTGCTGGCGGCCATCGATACCGCGTGGGGCGACACGCAGCCCGCGGAGTTGCCGCTCGTGGTGCCACTCCTCATCGATGCGGAACGCCGCCTGGCAACGCCGGACATGGACACGCGCCTCGAAGCGCACCGCACCGCGATGGACGCCGCACGCACCGTGCTCCTTGGCACGCAGGTCCGCGCCGATGACCCGCTGCGGCCGAGCTCGCTCCTCGATGCGCCGGGTGCGTACCCGCTGACCGGCTCCGCGGCCGGGCGCGTGTCCGCGCAATCGCTTCGCGCGCAGGTGTTCGTGGCGATGATCGCCGGCATGCCCGCCACGCGCAGCACGGAGCGTGATGGCGAGGACCGCGGCTCCATCGGCTGGGCCACGCGCTTCCTGCGGCAGCTGATGGCACCGGCAAGCATCGCCTACTGCGCCCGCGTGCCGGAGCGTGCCTTGGGTGGGGTGATGGCCTCGCCCGCCGACGCCGCGCAGCCGGTGGCGGCACAGGCCATCGCGATCCTGGCGCTCACGGAGTCGGAACGGGCCTTGGCGCGTCTGGAAACCGCAAAGCCCGCTCGGTAAGGCTGGAACGGGGCCGAAACGCGGGCACGGTGCACCGATTCGATCGCAATTGCCGGATCGGGTCCGGAGGGGTCAACCGTACACTCCGCGGAGTCCGGCGTTCGCCAGACCAACCCGACAGGAGCCACCCGATGCGCATCGGACATGCACTGCACGCCTCGCTCGCCCTCACCGCGCTTGCCGCGACGGTACCGGCAGTCGCGCAGTCGCTGCCCAACCGCATCGACAGCGCCGTTGCGCAGAACGGCGCCCCGCGCGCCGCGTCCAAGGGCACGATCCTGCGGACGATCATGACCACCGCGATCAGCGTCAAGTTCGACCAGACGAAGGCGAAGGACGCGTTCGCATACGTGCGGCAGCTCCTCGGCATCGACATCGTGGTCCGCTGGTCCAACGATCCCGGCGCGTCCGACGGCATCGATCCGGAAACGCCGCTCACGTTCGAGATGAACAACGCGCAGACGCTCGTGGTGCTGGAGCGGATGATCGAGATGTCGACCACCGAACCCGCGACGTGGCAACTGCGGGAGGGCTACCTGGAAGTGGGCACCAAGGCGCGGCTCAACGCGCGCGGTGCGCAGGCGACCCGCATCTACCCGATCCGCGACCTGCTCTTCGAGGCGCCCAACTTCGACAACGCCCCTGAATTCAACCTCAACCAGGCCGTGCAGTCCGGCGGTGGTGGCGGCGGTGGTGGGGGCAATGGCGGAGGCGGTTTCGGAGGTGGCGGTG
>JBIIJH010000218.1:0-3179 GCA_044233905.1 Phycisphaerales bacterium | reverse complement strand
GTGGGTGGGGCCCCAGCCGTTGATGAAGCACTGGCCCTTGGTGCCGGCGATCCAGTCGGTGTTCTCGAAGTAGCAGTCCGGCTCCTGGCGGCAATTGAGGAAGCCGCGGCGGCCGTCGGCCCACTCATAGACGATGGCGAAGTGGTCGTAGACGTCGCCACGCTCGGGGATGGCCTCGCGGAGCTGGCGGCCGCCCATGCCCACCGCGCTCTTCGGCGGTTCGTTGCGGAAGCACCAGTTCATCTTGTCCACCGAGTGCACCGACTGCTCGACCATCTGGTCGCCGGATAGCCAGGTGAAGTGCTGCCAGTTGCGGACCTGGAACTCCATGTCGCTCCAGCCCTGCTCGCGCTTCTTGATGCCGAGCGGGCCGGTGTAGTAGCAGCCGTAGTAGGCCATCGGCACTCCGAGCGTGCCCTTCTCGAGCTCCGCGAAGGTGGCGGCTTCCGGGGCGGAACGGCGCCAGCAGAAGCCCGACATCAGGTTGATGTTCTTCGCCTTGGCGGCCTTCACGCTCTCGACCACGCTGCGGTAGCCCGGCGCGTCGACGAACATGGGCTTCTCGCAGAAGATGTGCTTGCCCGCGGCCACTGCCTCGGCGAGGTGCATGGGCCGGAAGTGCGGCGCGCTGCAGAGGAGCACCACGTCCACGCCGGAGGCGATGGCCTGCTTGTAGCCGTCGAAGCCGGAGAAGCGGCGCTCGGCAGGCACCTGCACGCGATCCTTCGCCGGGTGCTTGGCAAACTGCGCCACGCACGCGTCCATGCGGTCCTGGAAGACGTCGGCGACGGCCCAGAGGATGACGCCCTTGTCGGCCTTCAGCGCCTGGGCCGCTGCACCCGAACCGCGACCGCCGCAACCGATGAGCGCGATCTTGAGGGGCTTGGGCTCGCTGCCCGCCGCCTGGGCGCCGAGCACCGAGGGAGCGACGAACGCAGCCATGCCGGCCGCGGTCGAGATGGCGACGAAGTCGCGGCGCGAGACGCCGCCCGTGGATTCGGTGCTGTTCACTTGGTCTTCTCCGTGCTTGCTGGCGCCACGCCGGCGGGTGCCGGTGCAGCGGGTTGGGTGCCGGCCTTCGCCGGCGGGTTCGTGGGCACTGCGTCGTTGGTCACGACGCGCATGCCGATGTACGGACCATCGACGAGCCACCACACGCTCTTGGGGAACTGCGGGTCGCTCTCGTTCCAATCCTCGGTCTCGGGGATGGGCTTCATCGCCGCGGGGTCGATCACCTTGTCCTTGAACGATCCGCCCATGATGCAGAATCCGCCGTCGGCAGCCACGCACCACTCGGCGGCGTTGCCCCAGAGGTCGGCGATGCCGGCGGCATCGGCCTTCTTGCTGCCGAGCTTGTGGCTCGCGTTCTTGGCATCGGCCGCGGTCCAGGCATGCTCCACCATGGTGGCGGCCGTGACGCCGGAGGCCTTCGCCATGCACTGCCACTCCGCCACGGTAGGCAGGCGGTACGTGCGGCCGGTCTTCTTGGAAAGCCACTCGCAGAACTGGACGGCGCCCTTCGAACTCATGGAGATTGCTGGCCAGCCCTGGTGCCCGTAGCCACGGTCCACCGAGACGTAGGGCTTGGTGGGACGCGTCACCGCGTCGCTCTCGGCGGTGCTGCCGCCGGCCTTCTGGTCGAGGTGGTAGAGGAAGGCGTCGAAGAGTTCCCAGGAGAGCTCGACGCGCGAGGCGAAGAACGGCGCGGTGCCGTCGCACGCGGGCACCTTCATCATCTCGACGGTGATGGCGGTGCCGGCAACCTTGTCGGTGAAGGCGGGCGCGGTGGGGGCGGCCTGCGGCAACGGCGCGGCGGCGGGCAGCGCGAGCGCTGCAGCGGCGAGCATCCCGGCTCCGAGGAACGTGCGGGCGGAAAGCGCGGTGCAGGCTGCTGCCATGGAGCGAACGCTACCGTCAAACAGGAGCGTGGTTGCGCCAAACAGGGGCAAACCGGCAGTTGCAGCGAAGCCCGAGCCGTGGCACGCGGAACGTCGCGGACCGCGTTCAACGGTCCGGAGCGGAAGCTGGATTCCCCGGAGCTGCATCACCCGGAGCACCTTCACCCGGAGCCCGATCCCACGGTGCGCCCGGCCCCGCGCCCGAAAGCGCACCCAGGAACTGCACCAGATCAGCCTGCTCCGCCGTCGAAAGGTCCAGCCGCTTCAGCACCAACTCACGGTGGTGGTCGAGCGCCGTGGCGCCCTCGAGCGTGGAGTAGAAGTGAACCACGTCGGCCAGCGTGGCCATCTGGCCGGCGTGCATGTAGGGCGCGCTCGACGCCGCGTTCCGGAGGCTCGGGGTACGGAACTCGCCCCAGCGGTCCGGGGAGTTGACGAGCGAGGCCGAGATGGTGGCCTGCGTGCCCTTCGGATCGTCCGAGTGTGGGCCCGCGGCGTTGAACGGGTCGTTGCGCACGCGGTCCACCACGGCGTACCGGCCGGCATCCGTGGGCTTGCCGCCGTCGCGCGGCGGGATGCCGATCATGTGGAACTCCCCGTCGGAGAAGAGCGCGCCATGGTGGCACTGGAAGCAGTTGGCCTTGCCGAAGAAGAGCAGCAGGCCGCGTCGCGCTGCGTCCGTGAGTTCCTGGTCGGCCTGCGGGTCGCCCGCCGCGCGGCGGGTCCACCAGCGGTCGTAGGCAGATGGGCCGGACACCAGCGTGCGCTCGTAGGCGGCGATGGCCTTGCCGACCTTCGCGAACGCGGCATCAACCATGGCAGGCGGAGCATCAGCGGCCGGCGGTTCGGCACCGAACGCGCGGCGGTACGCGGCGCGCAGCACGGAGTCCTCGCTGATGCGCTGCACCACGCGGGCACGCGGCATGTTCATCTCATGCGGCGTCTCGAAGGGCTGCACTGCCTGGCTCCAGAGCGTGTCGGCACGGCCGTCCCACGTGAACCAGCGCTGGTGCGCGGCGTTGAGCACGGTCATCGAGTGCCGCGTACCCGTGCCCTCCCCCTTGGCGAGCGGACGCCCGTCGGAGAATCCCTGCGCGGGATCGTGGCACGTGGCGCAGCTCACCGTGCCGCTCGCGGAGAGGCGCTCGTCGAAGAAGAGGCGATGCCCGAGCGCCGCGGCGTCGGCGCTGTCGGCCCAGCGATTGGTGGGGTCCGCCGGCAACGCGCCGAGCGGCGGATTGCGGCGCACGCGCCGGGCAATGTCTTCGGGCAGCCAGCCGC
>JBIIJH010000217.1:0-3191 GCA_044233905.1 Phycisphaerales bacterium | reverse complement strand
TGGCGGCCCGTGCCGTCCCGCCCGCGTTCGAACGCACCGGCGATGGCCGCGCCACCGACGGCCAGACCGTGCGCGATGCAGCCCATCCGCGCGTGCAGCGCATTGCCATCCTGCCCGACCGCACCACAGGTCGCGCGTGGGGCCTGCCGTACCTCCATGCGGCGGTCGAGGACCTGAACATCGTGCGGCCGGACGCGGTCTTCACCGTGGGCGACATGGTGCAGGGCTACACGCGTTCCACCTCCACCTGGGATGCCGAGGTGGACGAGTACCAGCGCGGCGTGGCCCCGCTGACCGCGCGCTTCTATCCAACGCCCGGCAACCACGACGTGATCAGCGGATCCCGCACGCCCGGGGATGCCACCTTCGCCGCGAAGTACCGCGAGCGCTTCGGTCCGCTCTGGTACTCCGTGGAACTGGACCTTGCCACGGCCATCATCCTGTTCAGCGATGAAGGCCTGGGCGACAGCAAGATGAACATCACGGAGACGCAGCTCTCCTGGATCGCGGGCGCGCTCGACGCCGCCGCGAAGCGGGGCAAGCCGATCTTCCTCCTCATGCACCGGCCGATGTGGCGCTACCCCAGCGTGAAGTGGCAGGAGCGCGTGCAGCCCCTTCTTGAGAAGGCGGGCGCCGATGCGGTGATCGCCGGCCACTTCCACGCCATGCAGCGCGATGCGGACGTCAACGGCGTCCAGTACCACATCGTGGGCACGTGCGGCGGAATGATCGACCAGCATCCGCTGGCGGGACAGCTCCAGCACCTCACGTTCGTCGACTGCTCCGACGATGGGAAGCTCCGTGTCTGGCATCAGCCCGTGGGCCTGGTGCTCCCCGAGGACTTCATCACGCGCGCCGACCAGGACCGCGTGTATGCGCTGCGCGAGCCGAAGTCCGCGGTGCAGGCCGAGGGCGCGGTGCCGGATCCGGCGTCCATCACCGCCCCGACCGCCGCGACGGCGCGCCTAATGGTGCGCAATCCGACCGACGTCGCGGTGCACGTGACGCTCGATCCGCCCGGCGTGATCCGCCTGCCCGACGCCCCGCCCGCATGGTGGACCGCCGGCCGCGCGGGACGCGGGACGCCCGGCACCCCGGGTGGCGCCAACGGGTGGACCAGCCACGTGCTGGCCGACACTGACAATCCGTACACCATGACAAGCAATGCGCGGGCCGTGGTCCGCACCGCGCCCGGCGCCTGCGAACGCACCGTGGAACCCAAGGGCGAGGCGGTCATTGAGGTGCCGATCACCGTCCTGCCGCAGCCGGGCATGGTGCTCGCACCGCAGCTCGAGGTGTACGCCACCTTCACCGACAGCAAGGGGCGCACCGTCCCCGTCTACCTGCCGACGCGGCTGCCCGTGCAGCGCACGGTGAACGCGGCGGCGCGCATCGAGGACGCGGCGCCGCTTCCCGTGCTGGCGTGGAACTATTCGCCCTACGACACGCGCGAGGACAATCCGTCGCTGCGCGTGGCACGCGCCGAGGACGGCGCGCGGCTTGCGCTGGACATCCACGTGCCCGACGCCTGCTTCGCCGCGGCCCCGCAGTGGAGCGCGCCGGACGCGAAGCGGATGAAGGATCCGCATGCCGACGCGGTCCGCGTGATCATCGATGGCGGAACCGGGGCGGCCGCTGCGAACGCACCCATCGCCGATGTCCTGATCGAACCCTTCACCCCCGGATTCACGGCACCTGCAGGCGTCGCGATCCGGAGCATGGAGCGCTCGGGTACCGGTTGGGACCTCCGCATCGACGTCCCCTGCCCGGCGGGCAGCCCGCGCATCCAGGTGGGTGTGGCCGACAATGACGACACCTTCCACACCCAGTGGCGGTGGCTGGCCCCCGGCGAGGCGAACGGACGTTGGGCGATCGGCCCGGCCGCCAAGTAACGGCGGATGGCGAGGCGGATTCCCGCCGGTCGGCGGCGATTCCCGCCGGCCGCCGCAACCCCCACGGAACCCCCGCTTGACGGGGGCCGAATGGTTCTGCGACACTCCCACCCTGCAGCGCGGCCACCGGCGTGACACGCCACCGCGCAAGGGCCGCTCGACCCATTCCGCGCGAGCAACTGAAAGGCTTTGAGGCAACCCACATGAAGACCCTCGTTTCCACCGGCGCCGTCGCTCTCCTCCTCGTCCTCACCGCGTGCGGCGGCAGCACCCCGGCCACCAAGAAGGTCGAGAAGAACACCGCCCAGCCCGCGGCCGGCTCCATCAAGAGCCCCTCGCAGGAACTCAAGGAAAAGATGACGTCGGCCGACGGCTCCGCCGCCGCCGCGGCTTCCGCGCCGGCCCCGAAGAAGCCCTGAGACCGGGCGCTTCGAGAGCGCTGGGTCGGCGTACTGCCGTACCGCCATGCGGTGCGCGGAACCCTACCCGGATGACTGCATGAACACAGACGCCCAGGCCTTGGCCTGGGCGTCTGTCATTTGATGATGGATTGCAGGCCAGTGCGCCGCGGTCACGCCGTCATCATGCCGCGCAGGATGCCGAGACCCTCGGCCAGCTTGTCGGGACGGGTGGCGAAGCTGATGCGGAAGTGCGTGTCGCGCGTCGAGAAGACGTTCCCGGGAATCACCAGCACACGGTGCTCGATGGCCTGCTCGATGAACTGCTGGCCGGTCATCCCAAGGCGCTTGGGTACCTCGACGAACGCGTAGAACGCGCCGCCCGGGCGCGGCACGGAGGTGATGTCCGCGAAGGTGTCGACCACCATCTGGCGGCGGTTCTCGTAGTCGGCCACCATCGGCGAGAGATCGACGCCGAAGCTCGGTACCACGCCCCATTGCGCCATGCTGGGCGCGCAGACGTAGGTGTACTGCTGGAACTTGGCGATCTCCTGCACGATGTCCTTCGGGCCGGCCACGTAGCCAAGGCGCCAGCCGGTGCAGCCGTAGGTCTTGCCGAAGCCGCGGATCAGCAGGCATTCGTCGCTGAATTGCGCGGGGCTCGGGCACTTGCCGTTCTCGCGCGCGTCGCTGAAGCAGAACTCGTCGTAGATCTCGTCGCTGATCAGGAGGACGTGCTTGCGACGGCAGAGGTCGACGATGTCCTTGAGCTCCGCGCCCGAGAGGACGGTGCCGCACGGGTTGCTGGGGCTGCAGAGGAGCACCGCCTTGGTGCGCGGCGTGATGCAGCGCTCGATGCGCTCCGCGGTCATGCGGAAGTCGGGATAGGTGTCGCAGCGCA
>JBIIJH010000094.1:0-9845 GCA_044233905.1 Phycisphaerales bacterium | reverse complement strand
CGACCTGGAGTCGGTCAGGGTTGGTTCGGGGTGCCGTCGGCGAACGGAACGCCGTCGACGCGCGGGAGGGTCAGGCCCGCCTGGTCCTGGTACTTGCCGCCCTTGTCCGCGTAGCTCACGGAGCAGATGCGGTCGCCCTTGAGGAAGATCATCTGCGCGATGCCCTCGTTGGCGTAGATCTTGGCGGGAAGGGGGGTGGTGTTGCTGATCTCGATCGTGACCTTGCCGCGCCACTCGGGCTCGAGCGGGGTCACGTTGACGATGATGCCGCAGCGGGCGTAGGTGCTCTTGCCGACGCAGATGGCGAGGACATCGCGCGGGACCTCGATGGTCTCCACGGTCTCGGCCAGCGCGAACGAGTTCGGCGGGATCACGATGTGGTCCTTGCCGGTCACCGCGGTATCGATGGTGATGAACAGGTCGTTCGTGAAGGTCTTGGGGTCGACGATGGCGGTGCCGCCGCTCGTGGCGTTGGTGAAGACCTTGAACTTCGTGCCGACCCGGACGTCGTAGCCGTAGCTCGAGACGCCGAACGAGACGGTGCCCGGGCGCTTCGCGTTGTCCGCGAAGGGGACGATCCGCACCGTGTCGCGGATCTGTGTGTCACACAGGATGCTCATTGCCCGACCCCTTGCACGGACCTTCCTGGTCCGAAGAGTGCTTCACCAATCGACCCACGACACCATCACTGCGACACTTCCGCAATGCTCCGAATTTTCCGATTTCACGCCGTATGTTCGGCGATTGTTCGGTATGATCCGTACTCCCGCAAACCACCAACGCTTGGGAGCGCCGCGCATGGTACCCCTACCTGTTGTGGTTGCAAGGCGTTGAAGTTGGTTTTTATTGACTTTACTTTCCCTGCGGCGCAAGTGCGTTTCCAACGGCCAGTTAGGTCGCGTGAATTGTGATCGTTTGATGAATGCGGTCTGTGGACAGCGTGTCGACGACTGTCTTCTAGACTCGCCCCGTCCGCGTGCGCCGCGGAATCACCGAACTGCGTGGCATGGAGGCCCGTCAACGTGCTGTTTCCCGAACCAGAACCCCTTCAAAACGCTGATTTTCCGGCTGCCGTGCCGGTCCGGGACCCGGACGAGCTCCTCGAGGGCCTGACCGACGACCAGCGCGCGGCGGTGTCGCACGTGGATGGTCCGCTCCTCGTGATCGCGGGCCCGGGCTCCGGCAAGACGCGCGTCATCACACGTCGGGTGGCGCGCCTGGTGGCGCTCGGCATTCCTGCGTGGCAGATCCTGGCGCTCACGTTCACCAACAAGGCTGCGGGCGAGATGAAGAAGCGCGTGGAGTCGATGCTCCCGCCCGACGTGCCTGGTCGCCGCGGCTTGGTGGTGAGCACGTTCCACGCGTTCTGCGCAATGTTCCTTCGTCGTCACGCGGTGGAGTGCGGCGTGGACCCTGACTTCGTCATCTACGACGCCGACGACCAGCGCGCGGCGATGAAGGGCGCGCTCGTCGAGGCAGGCCTCGACGCGAAGAACTTCCAGCCGGCCGCGGTGCACTCGAAGATCAGCAACGCCAAGAACCAGCTGGTGGACGCCGCGACGTTCCGCGACAACGCGGCCGACTTCGCCGCACGCCAGGTGGCGAAGGCGTACGAGGCGTACGAGAAGATCCTCGAGCGCAACAAGGCGCTCGACTTCGACGACCTCCTGATGCGGGTGGCCCTCTCGCTCGAGCGCAACGAGGAATTGCGGCGCATCGCGAGCCACCGCTACCGCTACGTCCTGATCGACGAGTATCAGGACACCAACCGCGCGCAGTTCGCCATCGCGCGGTACATCGCGGGCGAGCACCGGAACATCTGCGTGGTGGGTGATCCGGACCAGTCCATCTACCGCTGGCGCGGGGCGGACATCCGGAACATCCTTGAATTCGAGGAGAGTTTCGAGGGTGCGGTGACCGTGGCCCTCGGCGAGAACTTCCGTTCCACCGAGCACGTGGTGGCCGCGGCCGACGCCCTCATCCGCCACAACAAGCGCCGCAAGGCGAAGCCGCTCTACACCGGCCTGGGGCAGGGCGAGCGGATCCGCATCGTGCGCGCGAGCGACGAGCACGCGGAGGCGGACGAGGTGTCCAAGGCGATCGTCAGCGCGAACGCCGCCGGCCTTCCGTGGCGGGAGATCGCGGTGCTCTACCGCATGAACTCGCTGAGCCGCGTGGTGGAAGACGCGCTGCGGCGCCGGCAGGTGCCGTACCGCATCGTGCGCGGCACCGCGTTCTACGAGCGCAAGGAAGTCAAGGACCTGATGGCGTACCTGCGCCTGACGGCAAACGTCTCCGATGACGTGGCGTGCGCGCGCATCGTCAACGTTCCCGCGCGCGGCATCGGCGACAGCTCGCTGGCGCGCATCGAGCGCGCGGCGTTCGAGCGCAAGGTGCCGCTCCTGGCCGCACTCCGCTTCGCGCGCGATGCCGGCGTGGCGGACCGCACGGCGAAGAAGATGGACGAGTTCGCGGGCATGCTCGCGCGCTGGCGTGGCCTGCTCGAGACCGGCCAGCCCGACGCGCTGGCGGCGTTCGTCGAGATGGTGCTTGAGGAGAGCGGCCTGCGCGA
Source organism: Phycisphaerales bacterium (assembly GCA_044233905.1). GTDB lineage: Bacteria > Planctomycetota > Phycisphaerae > Phycisphaerales > SM1A02 > UBA966. Next base: position 7,273 of record JBIIJH010000094.1, on the reverse strand, counting down.
CTTCGCCGATGGCACCGACGGCGACGACCTGGACCAGCGCCGCGCCAACCTGGACGAAGTGGTGAACGCGGCCGGCGATTTCGAGCTGCCCGACGACCCGTCCGGCGCGGCGCCGACGCTCCTGCGTGCGCTGCAGGGATTCCTGCAGTCGGTGGCGCTCGCGGCCGATTCCGACGCCTACGACTCCGAGAGCGGCGCGGTGACCCTGATGACGCTGCACGCGGCCAAGGGCCTCGAGTTCGAGTTCGTGGCCATGGTGGGCTGCGAGGAGGGGCTCCTGCCGCACATGCGCGCGCGCGAGGGCGATGACGACATCGAGGAGGAGCGGCGCCTCTGCTTCGTGGGAATGACGCGTGCCAAGCGGCAGCTCCTCATGACCCACGCGGCGCGCCGCACCGTGCGCGGCATGCGTATGAGCGCCATGGAGAGCGAGTTCCTCCGCGAGATCCCCGAGGCGAACGCCGAGCGCACGGACCTGGCGTCAAGCTGGATGGACGGCGGCGGCAGCGAGGGCGCAGACGAGCCGTGGATGGACGAGTTCGACGCCCCGCGCGGCCTCGGCAGCCAGTTCCCCGTGGGCTGCCTGGTGAAGCACCCGCTCTTCGGCCTCGGCACCGTGCAGGCCATCCTGCCGCGCGGCAGCGTCACGAGCGCGCGCGTGTCGTTCCGGACCGTGGGCGTGAAGACGCTGGTGCTCGAGTACGCGAAGCTGGTGCGGGTGCAGGTGTAGCTCCGGACCTCGGTGCGGGCCGCGAGCCCGGCCTTTCCGCAGATTCCGACGGGATCGCCGGGGAGCGCCGTTACCTTCGCGCGTCCGGGCGCGCGGTGGTCGCACGCTCCGAATCGATGAAAGTTCCCAGATACTACTTGACATGAATGTCAAGTTTGGCAATCATGCCTTCATGGCAGGAGCGATTTCCATGACATTGATCCCGCCCTTCGGTCGCGACGGGCTCCTTCCCTCGGGTGACTACGAGGTGACGTTTCCCGAGTTGCGCTCGTCGAACCTGGTACTCGGGCCCGGTGAGCCTCGGGCGTTCCCGCATTGGGATGCCGCGTGGCGCCTGCGCCTCGTGGACAACCTGGAGTTGCTGGTCCGCCAGCTCTGGCAGGTGGGCATCACGGAGGTGTTCGCCGATGGCTCGTTCGTCGAGGACAAGGATCATCCCAACGACATCGACGGATACTTCGTCTGCGACCTCGGTCGGCTTCGGACGGGCGAACTGCAGCGTTCGCTCAACGCGATCGACCCGTGGCGCAGCTGGGACTGTGCGCCGGAATCCAGGCGCCGGTGCCGCGGGTACCCCAAGCTCCAGCTCCCGATGTGGCATGCGTACCGCGTCGAGCTGTATCCGCATGTCCCGGGGCTCGGTCTCGGATGCGGCATCCGTGATGAGCATGGGCATGAACTGGAGTTCCCCTCCGCGTTCCGCCGCTCTCGCCGCGATGGTGCGCCGCGCGGGATCCTCAGCCTGCGCCAGGAGGTGGCCGCATGATCAGGAACGATGCCGAATACCGTGAAGCCGCCGAGCGCCTCAAGGCGGAGGCCGGCCGCCTGGCCGCGCAGCGTCGACGGCTCCGCGAGGCGGGGCTTTCGGCGGCGGAGCAGAAGCGCGTGATGGACCCCATGGTCTCGTTCCACCTGCAGCTCAAGGAGGAGATGGCTGCCTACGAACGCCTGCAGCGACGCGAATTCGACGAGATCGAGGACCTGCGCGGCCTTGGACCCATGCTGATCGCGGTGCGTATCGCGCAGGGCGTCTCGCAGCGCGAGCTGGCCACGCGCCTCGACGTGCACGAGTCGCAGGTGTCGCGCGATGAACGCAACGAGTACTTCGGCATCACGCTCGAGCGCGCGGCCCGCGTGCTGGACGCTTTGGGAGCGCGGCTTCGGTCGCAGGTGAAGCTGGTGCCGGCTCCGAAGGAGTGACGCGCGCCGCAGTCTTCGCAGGCTTGGCCGTGGCCTTGACGCTCCCACCCATCGTCCCCGCGCGCTCCAGGATCGGCTTGAGGTAACGCCCGGTGTGCGAGGCCGGGTTGCGTGCCACGTCCTCGGGCGTGCCGGTGGCCACCACGGTGCCGCCGCGCTCGCCGCCCTCGGGGCCGAGGTCGACAAGCCAGTCCGCGCACTTCACCACGTCCAGGCAGTGCTCGATGACCACCAGCGTGTGGCCGGCGTCGGCGAGGCGCTGCAGCACGCCGAGCAGGCGCTCCACATCCGCGAAGTGGAGGCCGGTGGTGGGCTCGTCGAGCACGTAGAGCGTGCTGGCGCTCGACATGTTGCCGAGCTCGGTGGCGAGCTTGATGCGCTGTGCTTCACCGCCCGAGACGGTGGTGCTGGCCTGGCCGAGCTGCATGTAGCCGAGGCCGACGTCGCGCAGGCATTCGAGCATGCCGCGGACCTTCGGGTGCGCCTCGAAGTGGGCGAGCGCGTCGTCCACGGTCATGTCGAGGACCTCGGCGATGCTCTTTCCCTTGAAGCGGATCTCGAGGGTCTCGCGGTTGTAGCGCGTTCCCTTGCAGGTGTCGCATGCCACGAAGACGTCGGGCAGGAAGTGCATCTCGATCTTCACCATGCCCTGGCCCTGGCACGCCTCGCAGCGGCCGCCCTTCACGTTGAAGCTGAAGCGGCCGGGTTCGTAGCCGCGGATCTTCGATTCCGGCACCTTGGCGAAGTGCTTGCGGATCTCGTCGAAGATGCCGGTGTACGTGGCGGGGTTCGAGCGCGGCGTGCGGCCGATCGGGCTCTGGTCCACCTCCACCACGCGCTCGAGGCCGGCGAGGCCGTTGACGCGCGCGTGGTTGCCCGGCACCGTCCGCGTGCCGTGCACGTGCTTCTGCGCCGCCTTCAGCAGGATGTCGCTGACGAGCGTGCTCTTGCCGCTGCCGGACACGCCGGTGACGCACACCAGCCCGCCGAGCGGGAATGCCGCCTCGATGTCCTTGAGGTTGTTCTCCTTGGCGCCCTTGACCACGATGGCCTTCGACTCCGAGAGCGGGCGACGCTTCGCCGGCACGGTGATCGCGCGGCGGCCGGAGAGGAATGCGCCGGTGAGGCTCTCCTTGTTGCCGGCCACGTCGTCCACCGTTCCCTGCGCCACGATGCGTCCGCCGTGGCGGCCGGGCCCGGGGCCCACGTCCACCAGGTGGTCGGCGGCGCGGATCACGTCCTCGTCGTGCTCCACCACGATCACGGTGTTCCCGATGTCCGCCAGGCGCCGGAGCGTGGCGAGCAGGCGGTCGTTGTCGCGCTGGTGCAGGCCGATGGTCGGTTCGTCCAGCACGTAGGCCACGCCCACGAGGCCGCTTCCCACCTGCGTGGCCAGTCGGATGCGCTGTGCCTCGCCGCCCGAGAGCGTGCCCGAGGCGCGGTCGAGCGTGAGGTAACCGAGGCCGACGCTCGCAAGGAAGCCGAGGCGCGCGTCGATCTCCTTGAGGATCGGCTCGGCGATCTTCTTCTGCATCTCGCCGAGCGTGATGCTCGCGAAGAACCCGAGCGCGCGCTCGATGCTCATGGCGGTGGCGTCGGCGATGCTGGCATTCAGCGAGCCGGAGTGCACCTTCACGGCGAGCGCCGCCGGGCGCAGGCGCCGGCCGGCGCACGCGGGGCAGGGCGCGCTGCTCATGTAGGCCAGCAGGCGCTCCTTCACGAACTCGCTCTCGCTCTCCTCGAAGCGGCGCTTGAGGTTCGGGAGGACGCCCTCGAACTTGCCGCCGAGCGCGTCGCGCTCGTCCTCGGGGATGCCGTTCATCAGGTAGCCGCGCACCTTGGCCGGCAGCTTGTCGAAGCCCACCGATGGCTTCAGCTTGAAGAACGCGCCGAAGTTCCGGATGGCGCGCGCGTAGTACATGTTCATCCGCGGGCCGTTGCGGCGCCACGGCTCGATGGCCTCGGAGAAGGGCACCGTGGCGTCCGGCACCACGAGCGCCTCGTCGAACTCCTGCACGTGGCCGAGGCCCGCGCAGGTGGGGCACGCGCCCTGCGGGCTGTTGAAGCTGAAGAGGCGCGGTTCCAGCTCCTCGAGCGCGCACTCCGGGTGGTCCGGGCACGCGAACTTCTCGCTGTAGCGGTGCTCCTTCCAGGTTCCGCCCGATTCCTCGGTGAGGACCAGCACGTTGCCCTCGCCGAGCTTGAGCGCGGTCTCCACACTCTCGGCGATGCGCTGGCGATCCTCGGCGCGCGCCACGATGCGGTCGATGACCGCCTCGACGTCGTGCATCTCGTAGCGGCCCAGGCCGAGCGGGTTCTCGCCGCCCGCCTTCAGCGCCTCGCGGATGTCGATGACGTTGCCGTTGACGCGTGCGCGCACCAGGCCCTGCTTGGCGAGGGCCTCGAGGACATCCTTGTGGAAGCCCTTCTTGCGACGCACCACCGGCGCGCACACCATCATGCGCGCGCCGTCGTGCGCAAGGAGCGCGTCCACGATCTGCGTGGGCGCGGTGGCACGGATCGGCTTGCCGCAGGTGCGGCCCTTCTCGTCCGTATGCCAGCAGGTGGGCGTGCCGCAGCGCGCGAAGAGGAGTCGCAGGTAGTCGTAGATTTCCGTGGTGGTGGCCACGGTGGAGCGCGGCGTGTGGCCGCCGCCGCGCTGCTCGATGGCGATGGTGGGCGGCAGGCCCTCGATCGACTCGACGTCCGGCTTCTGCATCTGGTCGAGGAACTGGCGCGCGTACGCGGAGAGGCTCTCCATGTACTTGCGCTGCCCCTCGGCGAAGATGGTGTCGAAGGCCAGTGAGCTCTTGCCGCTGCCCGAGACGCCGGTCATCACCACCAGGCAATCGCGCGGGATGGACAGGTCCACCGACTTGAGGTTGTGCTCGCGCGCGCCGCGGATGCGGATGCTGCGGAGGTCGGCGGTGGGTTGCTTTGCGCGTGCCATGGGAGGTCCGCAAATATAGGGTTGGCCGGGCGTTGCGGCTCCCCCGTGGTGGCGGACCGGGGGAGATTGACCGAATTGTGCGTCCCGAAGCCCGGCGTTGCCGAATCATTCATTGGAGATGCACGCCGGAACCCCCTCGAGCCCCACTCCCGATGCCCGCCACGCCGCGCTCAGCCGCGTCGCCGCGGGTGTGGTGGCGGCGCCGCTGCGCCGTCGTGCACGCGCCGGTCGCGAGGAACTGGCGCTCGTCGAGCGCGCCACGCGGCGCATCGTGCTCGGTCGCCGGGCGCGCTGAAGAACGCAAGATGACACGGTGAATGGGCGGGGCATTGCGCGGCCCTCCGCGCTGCGGTGATTTTTCTCTCCATTTGCCGTTTCCCATATTTATGGGTGTACGGTATGGTCCATGGCAATGAAGACCACCGTCGAACTCCCCGACCACCTGCTGTCGCGCATGCACGAGCTGGCTGCCCGCGAGCGCACGTCCTTCAAGGCGTTGCTCGAGGCGGCGGTGCAGCAGTTCCTGGGAAGCCGCGGCGGGCGCGGCCCGGGCCGGTTTCGTCTGGAAGACCGCTCCGTCAGCGGGCGCGGGCTGGTGCGTGACCTGCGCGATGCCCCGGCGGGTGCGGTGCTTGAGCGTGCCTACGAGGGCCGCGGCGGATGATCGCGGTCGATACCAACGTGCTCGTGGCGGCGCACCGGCGCGATGCCGTCGGTCATGACGCCGCGGCCGCCGCCGTGCGCGCGCTCGCCGAAGGGCTGTCGGCGTGGGCCATCCCCGCGCCGTGCCTGCATGAATTCCTGGCGGTGGTCACGCATCCGAAGATCTTCGACCCGCCCACTCGCATGAACGATGCGCTCGCGCAGGTGGATGCATGGCTCGGCTCGCCGTCGCTCGCGGTGATGAGCGAATCGGACCGCCACTGGACGTCCCTCGGCACCATGCTCCGGCAGTCGAAGGCGACCGGCGCACGTGTGCACGATGCGCGCATCGCGGCCATCTGCGCCGATCACGGCGTGACGACCGTGCTTTCGGCGGACCGGGACTTCGGGAAGTTCCCGGGAATTCGCGTGCAGAACCTGTTGCGCGGGTGAGCGCGCGGCGGTCCGCCAGGCAAGCATTCCGCGCGAACCACCGCTTCCGCCCCTCCTAGCTCCGCCCCTTCTTCTTCCGCCCCGCGCGCGTTCCCGGCATGCCTGCCTTCGGGCGCGGCTTCTCCTCCTCCACGGGCTCCTCGGCCATGCCGTCGATCTCCGGGAGCGCCTCGACCTTCTTGAGCTGGTCGCGCAGGCGCGCGGCCTTCTCGAACTCCAGGCTCGACGCCGCGGACAGCATCTCCTCCTCGAGCTCGCGCATCGCCTCGCCCTTGTCGAAGCGGCGCGCCTCCTTGACGCCCACCGCCTCGCGTTCGGTGCGGTTGGCCTTGATCTCGAGCTCGATGCCCTGGCGGATGGCCTTGACGATGGTCTCCGGCGTGATGCCGTGCTCGGCGTTATAGGCAAGCTGCTTGGCGCGGCGGCGCTCGACCTCGTCGATGGCGGCCTGCATCTCGGGCGTCACCTTGTCCGCGTACATCACCACCTCGCCGCCGGCATTGCGTGCGGCGCGGCCCATGGTCTGGATGAGGCTCGAACGGCTGCGCAGGAAGCCCTGCGTGTCGGCATCGAGGATGCAGACGAGGCTCACCTCGGGAAGGTCGAGGCCCTCGCGCAGCAGGTTCACGCCCACCAGGACGTCGAACTCGCCCTCGCGCAGTTCCTTGAGGATCTGGATGCGGTCGAGCGTCTCGATCTCGCTGTGGAGGTAGCGCACCTTCACGCCGTTCTTGTGCAGGTAGTTGCTCAGCTCCTCGCAGAGCCGCTTGGTAAGCGCCGTGACCAGCACGCGCTCGCCGCGCGCGGCGCGTTCCTTGCAGCGCTCCATGAGGTCGGGCACCTGCCCGCGCGCCGGCAGCACCGTGATGCCCGGGTCCACCAGGCCGGTGGGCCGGATCACCTGCTCGGCCACCACGCCGTGGCACTTCTCCAGCTCGTAGGGGCTTGGTGTGGCGCTCACGTACACCACCGCCGGCACGATCTCCTCGAATTCCTCGAAGCGCACCGGCCGGTTGTCGAGCGCGCTCGGCAGGCGGAATCCGTGCGAGACCAGCGTCTCCTTGCGCGCCTTGTCGCCGAAGTACATGCCGCGGATCTGCGGCAGCGTGACGTGGCTCTCGTCGATCACCACCAGCCAGTCGTCGCCGCCGTGCTCGGGCACGCGGCGGAAGTAGTCCATGAGCGTCCACGCGCGCGCGCCGCGCGGGCGGCCGTCGAAGAATCGGCTGTAGTTCTCGATGCCGCTGCAGTAGCCGGTCTCCTGGATCATCTCCAGGTCGTACTTGGTGCGGCCCAGC